>CAYVOP010000184.1:0-5387 GCA_964453105.1 uncultured Aquabacterium sp.
AAGCTGCGCTGGGTTTGATCGCCGCGGGTACTGATGTATTTCATGGTCGGTCCAGGGCGAGAGATCAGGCCAATTCTTCTTTACGCAGGCGCACGATCGGGGCCAGCACGGTGGGCAGCGCTTGCATGGCGGCAATCGCCTTGTTCATGCGGCCTTCCTTGGTGTCGTGGGTCAGCAAGATCAGGTCGGTCTGGTTGCCGTTCTCACCGCTCACCTCGTCGGCCTCGCGCTGGATCACGGCGTCGATGCTGATGCCTTGCTCAGCCAGGATGCCGGTGATCTTGGCCAGCACGCCGGTTTGGTCGGCCACGCGCAGACGCACGTAGAACGAGGTCACCACTTCTTCGATCGGCAAGATCGGCAGGGTCGACATCGAATCGTGCTGGAAAGCCAGTGGCGGCACGTAGGAAGCGGCTGGCGCATCGGTCAAGCGAGCGATGTCGACCAGGTCAGCCACCACAGCCGACGCGGTGGGCTCAGAGCCTGCACCCTTGCCGTAGTACATGGTCGTGCCCACGGCATCGCCCTGCACCATCACGGCGTTCATGGCACCTTCCACATTGGCGATCAAGCGGCGCTGAGGCACCAGGGTTGGGTGGGTGCGCAACTCGATGCCGGCAGCCTGACGTTTGGCGATGCCAAGCAACTTGATGCGATAGCCCAGTTGCTCGGCGTATTTGATGTCCACAGCCGACAGCTTGGTGATGCCTTCCACATAAGCCTTGTCGAACTGAACGGGAATGCCATAGGCAATCGCACTCAGCAAGGTGGCCTTGTGGGCAGCGTCCACACCTTCGATGTCAAACGTTGGGTCGGCTTCGGCGTAGCCCAGGCGTTGGGCTTCTTTGAGCACCACATCGAAGTCCAGGCCCTTGTCACGCATTTCGGACAAGATGAAGTTCGTGGTGCCGTTGATGATGCCGGCCACCCATTGAATCTGGTTGGCGGTCAGGCCTTCACGCAGCGACTTGATGATGGGAATGCCACCAGCCACCGCGGCTTCAAACGCCACCATCACGCCCTTTTCGCGAGCAGCGGCGAAGATTTCGGTGCCATGCACAGCCAGCAGGGCCTTGTTGGCGGTCACCACGTGCTTGCCAGCTGCAATCGCTTCCAGCACCAGGGTCTTGGCAATGCCGTAGCCGCCAATCAACTCCACCACCACGTCGATGTTGGGGTTGGCAATGACTTGGCGCGCGTCGCTCACCACTTCGGCCGCATCGCCCACCAGTTCCTTGGCGCGATCCACATTCAGATCGGCCACCATATCGATGGAAATGCCACGGCCCGCACGACGGCGAATTTCTTCCTGGTTGCGCTTGAGAACGGTGAAGGTGCCACCACCCACGGTGCCAATGCCCAACAGGCCGACGCGAACAGGTTTCTGGTTATCTTGGCTCATGACGTTTGTACGTGTAATGGGATCAAATCAAAACAATGGCTGGATCAGACGCGAGCTCAGGCAGCTGTGCCGCCGTGACGCTTGCGATAGCCTTCCAGGAAGCGGGCAATGCGGCCAATGGCCTCGGTCAGGTCGTCGCTATTAGGAAGGAAGACCAGACGGAAGTGATCAGGATGCGGCCAGTTGAAGCCGGTGCCCTGCACGATCAGCACCTTTTCTTCGGCCAGCAGTTCGTAGGCAAATTGCTGGTCGTTGGCGATGGGGTACATCTTGGGGTCCAGACGCGGGAACATGTACAGCGCGCCCTTGGGCTTGACCACGCTCACACCGGGAATGGCATTGAGCAACTCGTAAGCCAGGTCACGCTGCTTGCACAAGCGTCCCGAAGGCGCCACCAGGTCTTTGATGCTTTGATAGCCGCCCAAAGCGGTTTGAATGGCCAACTGCCCCGGCGTGTTCGCGCACAGACGCATCGAAGACAGCATGTTCAGGCCTTCGATGTAGTCCTTTGCATAGCGCTTGTCACCCGACACCACCATCCAGCCCGCACGGTAACCGCAGGAGCGATAGTTCTTGCTCAAACCGTTGAAGGTGATGAACAGCACGTCGTCGGCCAACGAGGCAATCGAGGTGTGCGTGTTGCCATCGAACAAGGTCTTGTCGTAGATCTCGTCGGCAAACACGATCAGGTTGTGCTCGCGGGCCACTTGCACAATTTCCCGCAGCAGGCTTTCCGGATACAGCGCCCCCGTGGGGTTGTTCGGGTTGATGACAACGATGGCCTTGGTGCGAGGCGAAATCTTGGCGCGGATGTCGGCAATGTCGGGGTTCCAGTCCGACTTTTCGTCGCACATGTAGTGCACAGGACGGCCGCCCGACAGCGACACCGCAGCGGTGTACAGCGGGTAATCAGGCGCGGGCAACAACACTTCGTCGCCTTCGTTGAGCAAGGCATTGAGTGCCATCACGATCAACTCGGAGGCGCCATTACCCAGGTAGACGTCGTCCACCGTCACACCCTGAATGTTCTTTTCCTGGCAGTAATGCACCACGGCCTTGCGTGGCGCAAACAGGCCCTTGGAATCGGTATACCCCGCCGCCCCAGACAAGTTGCGGATCATGTCTTGCACGATCTCGTCAGGCGGCTCCAAACCGAACACGGCCAAGTTGCCGATGTTGAGCTTGATGATTTTGTGCCCGTCTTCTTCCATCTGGCGCGCCTTTTCCAGCACGGGACCACGAATGTCGTAACAGACGTTGGCGAGCTTGCTGGACTTGGCGATGGGCTTCAAAACGATCTCCTGGGCCCCCGGCGGCCCGAACACTGGCATTCGGCACTCGCAAACAGGGAAATTTGGGGAAAGCTACAATTTAACCACAGCCATCCATTTCCCTACATGAAACTGCACGCAGACCGCGCAGAAGGCGTCAATGTCATTCACGCCTACACGCGCCAATCGGTCTCGGTGAACGGCCAGACCTACGCACGCTCCATCTTGGTGCCCCCCACAGGCGACATGATCGAGTGGCCAGCCACGTCCGTGGCAGAGCTGACAGAAGCCCATTTCCAACAGATTGCCGAAGCCGCACCTGAAGTGGTGATTTTCGGCAGCGGCCCCACCTTGCGCTTCCCTTCCCCCCGGGTGTTGCAGCCCCTGATGGCGGCCCGCATCGGCATCGAAACCATGGACACGGCAGCCGCTTGCCGCACCTACAACATCCTTGTAGCCGAGGGTCGACGCGTCATGGCGGCCCTGCTGGTGGAACCTTGAGGCCCTGCCCTGATCTGATCCAGCAACAGCCCCGTCGGGGCAGGTCTTACAAGCACTTTATAATTGCAGGCTATTCCTGCAGGCTGATCACTAGAACATGACACCCGCCCTCAACAAACCTCTGCCCGAAATTGAAGCGATCGCCACTGGCGGCGTGAAATTCACCCCCCAAGCTTTTGCGGGTCGCACCGTGGTGTTGTACTTCTATCCCAAGGATCACACCCCTGGTTGCACCACCGAAGCCATGCAGTTCCGCGACAAGCACGACGAGTTCGTGGCCGCTGGCGCCGTGGTCTTCGGCGTGTCGCGCGACAACCTGGCTTCGCACGACAAATTCAAGCAGAACCTTGAACTGCCCTACGAGTTGATTGCCGACACCGAAGAAAAGCTGTGCCACATGTTTGGCGTGGTCAAGAACAAGATCATGTACGGCAAGAAGGTCAAGGGCATTGAGCGCTCCACTTTCCTGATCGACCCCAAAGGGGTTCTGCGCGAAGAATGGCGCGGCATCAAGGTAGCGGGTCACGTCGATGACGTGCTCAAGGCCGTGCAAAGCCTGGGTCAGGCTGCGGCCTGATCCAACGGCCTCTGCAATGCAAGGCGCCCTGCGGGGCGCCTTTGTTTTTGACATGCAAAAACCTAAGCGCAAACACTGCGTGTTGCATCACGCAGACACCTGCTCGCCGCAGGCATGAACTGTGCATAATCATTTGCATGCACCTGAGCTTTTCTCGACACCGCTTCATTCAGGCATACCGACCTGCCGTAGTCTGCGAGGACGCTCAGGCACTGGCCGCACAGAGTTCTGTGCGGCCTTTTTGTTTGTGCCACACCTGCCAGGGACCTCATCATGCCTCTGCCTAAGCCGCCAACCAAACGCGCTGACATGCTGCCTGCTGATGCCTATGCGAATCAGCCCAAACCAGCAAAGAAATCAAGCAAAGGCACCAAACGCACACCCGAGGCGCAAGCGACACCAGCGATCGCCCCTCCCGTGCTGGAGCTAGTCAAACCCGCCCGCACGGAGCGCAAGGCGCCGCCCGTCGTCGCCGAAAAGGAAGTCGCTGCTGCCGCACCGGTGGCCAATGCGGCCCCGTCTGCCAAAGCCAAGGCAACGACCGGCGCGACCACCCGCAAGCGCAAGCCCACCGACGCAGGTCCGGCCAAACTGTTCGTGCTAGACACCAACGTGCTGCTGCACGATCCGATGTCGCTCTACCGCTTTGAAGAGCACGACATCTACCTGCCCATGATCACGCTGGAAGAACTGGATGGGCACAAGAAGGGCATGACCGAAGTGGCCCGCAATGCGCGCCAGGTCAGCCGAGAACTCGACGCACTGGCCACCGATGCCGGCCAGCACCGCCAACTGGACCCGATGGCGGGCATTGAACTGGCCAAGAACGGCCACATCGAAGCTGGCGGCAAGCTCTACTTCCAGACCACCGCCATGGCGGTGCAATTGCCCATGGGGCTACCCCAAGGCAAAGCCGACAACCAGATCCTGGGTGTGGTTCAAGCCTTGCGTAACCAGCATCCTGGGCGCGACGTGGTGCTGGTGTCCAAAGACATCAACATGCGCATCAAGGCCCGCGCGATGGGCCTGCCGGCAGAAGACTATTTCAACGACAAAACCCTGGAAGATGGCGACCTGCTGTACACCGGGGTGCTGCCGCTGCCATCCGACTTCTGGGATCGCCATGCCAAGGGCATGGAAAGCTGGACCCAAGGCGGCCAGACTTTCTATCGCGTTTCGGGCCCCATGGTGCCAGTCCTGATGGTCAATCAGTTTGTGTACCTGGAAGCCCCCGGCGTCTCACCCTGGTACGGCAAGATCACCGAAATCACCGGCAAGCACGCCGTTCTGAAAACGGTCAAGGACTACACCAACCCGAAAAATGGCGTGTGGGGCGTGACCGCCCGCAACCGCGAGCAGAACTTTGCCCTGAACCTGCTGATGGACCCCGACTGCGACTTCGTGACGCTGACAGGCTCGGCCGGTACCGGAAAGACCCTGATGACGCTGGACGCTGACCTAAGCCAGTTGATGGATGACCGCCGCTACACCGAGGTGATCGTGACCCGCGTGACCGTGCCGGTGGGAGAAGACATTGGCTTCTTGCCCGGCACAGAAGAGGAAAAAATGTCGCCCTGGATGGGCGCCCTGGACGACAACCTGGAAGTACTGGCTCGCAGCGACAACAGTGCGGGCG
>CAYVOP010000185.1:0-5297 GCA_964453105.1 uncultured Aquabacterium sp.
AGTACTGGACGACCTCAAGCGCCAACTGGCCTTGTGCACCGACAGCCGCGATGCGCTGGAGATCACGCCCATGCTGCTGTTGGGCCCGCCTGGGGTAGGCAAGACCCACTTCGCGCGGGAGATCGCCCAGTTGCTGGGCACCGGCATGGGTTTCGTGTCGATGAGTTCGCTGACGGCGGGCTGGGTGCTGTCGGGCGCCTCCAGTCAATGGAAAGGGGCGCGGCCCGGTAAGGTGTTTGAAACCCTGGTGGACGGGCAGTACGCCAACCCGGTCATGGTGGTCGATGAAATCGACAAGACCGGGGGGGAGCATGCCTACGACCCCTTGGGCTCGCTCTACAGCCTGCTGGAGCATGACACCGCACACGCCTTCATCGATGAGTTTGCCGAGGTGCCGATTGACGCCAGCCAGGTCATCTGGGTGGCCACCGCCAACGATGCGCGCGGCATTCCCGACCCCATCCTGAACCGGATGAATGTGTTTGACATCGAAATGCCCGATGCCGAAGCCTCTCGCAAGATTGCCAGCAAGCTGTACCGGAGTATTCGGGCTGACCACGACTGGGGCCAGCACTTCGAGCCAGACCTGAGCGACGACGTGCTCGACGCCATGAGCCTGTGCGCGCCCCGCGAAATGCGGCGCGCCTTGATGACGGCCTTCGGCAACGCCAAGCTTGATGGCCGAGATCGAATCGACGTGCGCGATCTGCCCGACCAGCAAGCCCGCCGCAAGCCCATGGGGTTCGTGCAATGATGTGAGCCTGTTTTTCCCACAGGTTCCCTCTCATGCCGGCAAGTCTGTCCGGGCAGTTGGTCGTGGCGATTTCGTCGCGTGCGCTGTTCGACTTTGAAGAAGAAAACCAGCTGTTCGAAGGCGCAGATGACCGCGCCTACATGCAGCATCAGCTCGACCATGTCGAGGTGCCCGCGCGGCCCGGCGTGGCCTTTTCATTGGTGCGCAAACTGCTGGCTTTCAATCAGGGCGAGCGCCAGCGGGTGGAGGTGGTGATCTTGTCGCGCAACGACCCAGTGTCTGGTATGCGGGTGTTTCGCTCGGCCAAACACTATGGCTTGCCCATCGAGCGCGGGGTGTTCACCCGGGGGCAGAGCCCCTGGCGCTATCTGCGGCCCTTGCAGGCACACCTGTTTCTGTCGGCCAATGAAGCCGATGTGCGCTCGGCCCTGCAGGCCGGCGTGCCAGCTGCGCGGGTGCTGCCCCATGCCGCTCGCGCTGGCGACGCGCACCCCGACGAGGTTCGCATTGCTTTTGACGGTGATGCCGTGCTGTTTTCTGACGAGGCCGAACGCATCTACCAGGCCGGTGGGCTCGATGCCTTCCAGCGCCATGAGGTCGAGCGGGCGGCCAAGCCGCTGGCGGCCGGGCCATTCAAGCCCCTGCTGCAGGCGCTGCACGACTTGCAACACGACCCGGCCGATGGCGCCAGCGGCATGCGCATTCGCACCGCACTGGTGACCGCCCGCGGCGCCCCGGCACACGAGCGCGCCATTCGCACCCTGATGGACTGGGGCATCGACGTACACGAAGCCTTGTTCCTGGGCGGCCTGCCCAAGGGCGAGTTCCTGCGCGAATTTGAGCCCGATTTCTTCTTTGACGACCAGACCGGGCATGTCGAAAATGCGGCCCCTCACGTGCCAGCTGGGCACGTGGCCGCTGGCGTCACCAACACGGAGGCGTGAGCCATGAGCAACGAGTCAGGTCATGACTTGGGTGATTTCTTCGCCTTGCCCCCCTTCAAGGTCGATGAGGCGTTGGTTGGGCTGCGGCGGCAATTGCGCGACTTGAAGCTGAGCGAAAAAACAGGGTCCAGCCCGATTCGATTCGAATGGCGCGGCTTGCCGGTGGTGGATCTCGCAGTGGCTCCGGAGGGCGATAAGGCCATCGAGGTGGCTTGGGTGGATTCGCCTTCGCAAAGACCGCAGTGGCGCAAGTCGTCACTCAAAAGCAGCGCCGACGTGCGCCGCTGGCTGGACGAGGCCAAGCGCCGTATGGCGCGCTGGGGGGACGACGATTGACGGGCGTGTTGGTGTGCCTCAGTCTCGGCGCATCTTGGCGCGAAACAGCTCGGCAATGCTGACCTCGCGCTGACCTGGAATCAACTCAAACGATTCACCTGCGGCCAAGGTGCCCGGCTCGCGCACGGCCAGATAAAAGCCGCAGTAGCCGGATTGCGCCATCATCTTCGCGGCCTGCTTGAACCCCATCACCGCTTCGAACTTGTAGCAGGGGCGGCGAGGTTCGCTGATGGCCAATGTGCAGTCGGGAAACTTCAGCACATCGCCCACATAGGCATTCGCTTCCAGCAGGCCGGTGATCGTGAGGTTTTCGCCCAGCATGCCGTGGGGCAGCGGCTCGCCCCATTCCTGCGCTTTGGCCTGGCTGCGCACAGTCTGCCAGAACGCGTAATGCTCGTGCGGGTAGGCATACACAGCCTTGCTCAGGCCGCCATGCACGGTCAGATCAGATTGCTCGTCGCCTGCCAGACCCAGCGGCCGAACGGCAATGCGCTGAGGGGCGGCAGGCGTGCTGACCGCCCGCTTGCCAATGCCCGTCATGATCCGACGCTCCTGGATCGTCATGGCCTGCACCGTGGCGGTGTTGATGGACAGCAGTTGGCGGGCAATCGACATACGCGGTTCGGGCTGACGAGGGGCCTGCAGCATAACAAGCCTGACGAGCCCTTGATGAGGTCAGGGCTTGATGCGCTGCCAGACCGGTTGAGATTTGCCCACGATGCCTTGGGCAATGGGCCACTGCAGCCAGGTCACCAGCAGCTTGCCCGCCGAGTGCCGTGATCGGAACGACAGCGCTGTTTGCAGATCCAGCGCCAACCGAGTGTCTTTCAGGGGCCACACCTTGGTGCCGGCGGGCAAGCCTTTGCGGCTGAACTCCAGCCGGGTCAGCAGTTGGTAGGCCGGACCGGCCACCGGACGAGGGGCGGCGGCCGTCAGGCCCTTGCTGGCCAACCCGTTGGTGAGCGTGTCGGCCAGGGCCGCCAATGGCGAACCGGCGGCGGGTGCCAGCCAGTTGGCTTGCCCGGCGCCGGCCGCGGCAATGACCTGGGTCAGCGCACGGCCCGCATCGGTTTCGCTGCGAATGCCCGCGGGGTCTGGGGCCGGGCCCACCAGCAGGACCTCGGTTCGGGCAATGCTGTGGCGTTCGTAGATGAGGCCCTGCTTGTCGAGGTGGTCAGCACGCGGATGTGACAAAAACAAGCCCACATCGACCTCGCCTCGCTCCAGTTGATCCAGGATCTGGCTGGACGCCAGGGGCTCGAAGGTGGCTGACCAGCCCAGATCGCGCGACATCGCGGCCTGCCAGCGCCCAGCCAGCCCCGTATCGATCACGGATGGGTCCGCGGCCACTTTGGGGGGCTGCGCCAGGGGGCGTCGGTCGCGGGGCTGGGCCCACGCCGAGGTAAATACCCCTAGTGCTGGCAGGGTCAGAAACAAGCGACGGAGGTGATTCGGCATAGCGCGTGGGCGGTCGAAAAGGGATTTTGAGTTTGTCAGGATACAAAAAGAACGCTGCTTCGTGACGAATTCGCGCAGCAATCCAACCCCAAAGAGGGTGACCCTTGGACCCGGGGGGACCCCAAAAATCCGCGAGTGGATTAAAATGCAAGGTTCCCGCTTTCACAGCGCCTAGCATTGAAAGCGAGACCATGACACGGGGAATGGGTACGTTGAATGGCATGACGTGGTGGTGACGCCGTCTTGTGCCGGGTGTCGAGAGTGCGGTTGAGGCCGCGTTGTCGAGACCTTGTTTTTTCTAACTTTGGAGCTTTTGTCATGACTACTGCCGCAGTTCAGGTGAACGCACCTGCCTACGTCAAAAACACCAAGCTGGTGGCTTGGGTGGCCGAAATGGCTGCCTTGCTGCAGCCCAAGGACATCTACTGGTGTGACGGCACCACCGAAGAGTACGACCGCCTGTGCGCCCAACTGGTTGCCGCCGGCTCGTTCAAGAAGCTCAACCCCGAACTGCGCCCCAATTCCTACCTGGCCTGGACCCACCCGTCCGACGTGGCCCGCGTGGAAGACCGCACCTTCATCTGCTCTGACCGCAAGGAAGACGCCGGCCCCACCAACAACTGGTGTGACCCCGCCGAAATGCGCGCCAAGCTGCAAACGGGCGAAAACGCTCTGTTCAAGGGCGCCATGAAGGGCCGCACCCTGTACGTGGTGCCGTTCTCGATGGGCCCCCTGGGTTCCAACATCGCCCACATCGGCGTGGAACTGTCTGACTCTGCCTACGTGGCCGTCAACATGAAGTTGATGACCCGCATGGGCAAGGGCGTGATCGACGTGCTGGGCACCGACGGCGAATTCGTGCCTTGCGTGCACACCGTGGGCGCCCCTCTGGCTGAAGGCCAGAAGGACGTGGCCTGGCCTTGCAACCCCGACACCAAGTACATCGTTCACTACCCCAAGACCCGTGAAATCTGGTCTTACGGTTCCGGCTACGGCGGCAACGCGCTGCTGGGCAAGAAGTGCTTCGCCCTGCGCATCGCCTCCACCATGGGCCGTGACCAAGGCTGGCTGGCCGAGCACATGTTGCTCTTGGGCGTGACCAATCCTGAAGGCAAGAAGTACCACGTGGCTGCCGCTTTCCCATCGGCTTGCGGCAAGACCAACTTCTCCATGTTGATCCCACCAGAGGGCTACAACGGTTGGAAGGTCACCACCATCGGTGACGACATCGCCTGGATCAAGCCCGCTGCTGACGGCAAGCTGTACGCCATCAACCCCGAAGCCGGTTACTTTGGCGTGGCCCCTGGCACCAACACCCTGACCAACTTCAACTGCATGAAGTCGCTGGACCGCGACGTGATCTTCACGAACGTGGCCCTGACCGACGACGGCGACGTGTGGTGGGAATCGATGACCGACGTGCCGCCCGCTCACCTGATCGACTGGCAAGGCAACGACTGGACCCCCGCCATCGCCAAGGAAAAAGGCACCAAGGCCGCTCACCCCAACGCCCGCTTCACCGTAGCTGCCACCAACAACCCCGCGCTGGACAGCGAGTGGGACAACCCCGCTGGTGTGGCCATCGACGCCTTCATCTTCGGTGGCCGCCGCTCCACCACCGTGCCGCTGGTGACCGAGGCGCGGACCTGGATGGAAGGCGTCTACATGGCCGCCACCATGGGCAGCGAGACCACCGCAGCTGCGTTCGGTGCGCAGGGTGTGGTTCGCCGCGATCCGTTTGCGATGCTGCCGTTCTGCGGCTACAACATGAGCGACTATTTCCAGCACTGGCTCGACATGGAGCA
>CAYVOP010000186.1:0-5236 GCA_964453105.1 uncultured Aquabacterium sp.
TTTGATTCAGACAAAGAAGGATCTGAAAAATGAGCAAAGTGATCATGGTCATTGACGACTCCACCAGCTTTCGAACGGTGGTGAAACTGGCTTTGATGAAAGCTGGCTATACCGTTCAGGAAGCGGGAGATGGTCAGGAGGCTGTCGACAAGCTGCCGACGGTCAAGCCCAACCTCATTGTTTGCGACGTGAACATGCCCAGAATGGATGGGCTGACCTTTGCGCGCCATGTGCGCAACCACCCGGTGCACAAGTTCACGCCCATCATCATGCTGACCACCGAGTCGCAAGAGTCCAAGAAGGAAGAAGGCAAGGCCGCTGGTGTGCGAGCCTGGATCACCAAGCCCTTCCAGCCGTCGCAACTGGTCGACGCTGTCAAGCGCCTGTGTCCTTGACGGTGGGGAGTCTGGCATGAGCACCTTTACCTTGCCGGCCGAACTCACGATCGCGTACGCAGCCCAGACCCGCGAAGCATTGCTGCAGGCCTTGGCCGATGGGTGTACCGAATTCGACGCCCGCCAAGTCGATGCCATCGACACCTCGGGCGTTCAACTTCTACTGGCTCTGCAGCGCAGTTTGCAGGCCAACCAGACGGGGCTGACTTTGTTGGCGCCGTCCGTTGCTGTGCTGGATGCCTTGCGCCTGTACGGGCTGGGTGATCTTGTTCCCCCTTCCCCTTGAGCACACCATGAACTCAGACGACGAAATCCTGGCTGCAGCGCGAGAGGGCTTCCTTGATGAAGCCAAGGACATGCTGCGGCAGTTCGAAGAAGCCCTGCTGGCGATGGAGAACGACCCGCAGGATGCGGAGGCCGTCAACAGCGCCTTTCGCGCGGCTCACACCATCAAAGGCACGGCCGGCCTGTTTGGATTCGAGGCCGTTGTGGGCTTCACCCACGAGGTCGAGTCGGTGCTGGAATCGATGCGCAGTGGCCAATTGCCGCTGACCGATGCCGGGATGGCCTTGCTGCTGCAGGGGCGCGACCAGATGGAGCGCCTGCTGGCCGAAATCGGGCAGGACAGCCTCAGCCCGGATATCGCGGATCTGAGTGTGAGCCTGGGGGCGCAACTGCGGGCCCTGAGGTCTGACCAAGGGGCGTCGCCGGTGGCCGTGGCGGCGGCAAAGACCGAGTCGCCCAGCACGGGCGATGCACTCGGAGACTCCTCAGCAGAGGGGGCGGCCCCCACCTGGCACATTTCCATTCGCATGGGGGCCGATGCATTGCGTCATGGTCTGGACCCCATGTCCTTCATTCGCTACCTCAGCTCGATTGGCCAAGTCAGTGGCATCCGAACCCTGCATGAGGCGGTGCCTGAGTTGCTGGCCATGGATGCCGAGACCTGCTATGCCGGGTTCGAGATTCGACTGGACACCCATGCCGAGCGCAAGGCCATTGAAGAGGTGTTTGAATTCCTGGCCGAAGACGCGGACATCATTTATTTGCCGCCTCAGGCCAAGCAGGAAGACTACCGCGCCCTGATGCTCAAGCGGGCCACGGATGACCCTGCGCGTGAGCGGCTGATTGCACACTGGCAGGTGCTGGCCGGGCCTGATGCCCCTCCGTTCATCGAGCGCCGCGCTGAGCGCAATGACTCTGATCGGCGTGTCAACGAACCTGAACGCCGCAGCGGTGCGCGCGATCGCCGTGCAGGCGACGATGCCCGTTTCATCCGCGTGCGTGCTGACAAACTCGACAAGCTCATTGACCTGATCGGCGAGTTGGTGATTGCCAGCTCCGGCGCCCAATTGGTGGCCCAGCAAGAGCAGTCGCCCTCGTTCATCGAGGCGGCCATGCGCATTCATGATCTGGTTCAAGAGGCGCGTGATGGCGCCCTGGGCTTGCGCATGGTGCCCATTGGCGAAACCTTTGCCCGCTTCCATCGCGTGGTGCGCGATGTCAGCAAACAGTTGGGCAAAGAGGTGGAGCTGCACATCACGGGGGGCGACACTGAGCTCGACAAATCCATGGTCGAGACCATTGCCGATCCCTTGATGCACTTGGTGCGCAACAGCCTGGACCACGGCATCGAGTCATCGGATGACCGGGTGCTGGCGGGCAAATCGCCTGTGGGGCAGTTGGCGCTGCACGCATATCACGAGTCGGGTTCCATCGTCATCGAAGTCAGTGACGACGGCAAGGGCCTGAACCGCGAGCGCATTCTGGCCAAAGCCATGGAGCGCAACCTCGTGTCGCCCGGTCTGGATCTGAGCGACGAAGAAATCTATCAACTCATTTTCTTGCCTGGCTTTTCGACCGCCGAACAGGTCACCAACCTGTCGGGCCGGGGGGTGGGCATGGATGTGGTCAAGCGCAACGTGGAAACCTTGCGCGGTCAGATCAAGGTGGCCAGTCAGCCTGGGCTGGGAGCCACCATCCAGATTCGCTTGCCGCTGACGCTGGCCATCATCGACGGCTTCCTGACCAATGTGGGTGGCGTTAGCTATGTGCTGCCATTGGAGTTGGTGGCCGAGTGCCTGGAAGTGCCGCCGGAATATGTGGCAGACCCCAGCAAGGTGTCGGGCCACTTTGATTTGCGTGGCGAGGTGGTGCCCTATCTGGACTTGGGCCTGTTCTATCGACACCAGCCCCCGAAAACGGGGCGCCGCAGCCTGATTCTGGTACGCGACGGCATGAACCGCGTGGGTCTGATTGTGGACCGCCTGATGGGCGAGCACCAGACCGTCATCAAACCGCTCGGCCAGGTCTTTCAGCAGATCCGGGGCCTGGCGGGTTCCACCATTCTGGGCAGCGGTGAAGTGGCCCTGATTCTGGATGTGCCGGCTTTGCTGGAGTTGGCCACCAACCGACTGGGCGTTCGCCAGTCGCTGACCTGATTGAGCAGTATTCGCAGCACATCACGCAGAAACCTTCTGACCGATTGACCTATTCAAGGAGCCTGATCATGGCCCGCAATACAAACACCTCCTCACACGGTATCTTCGCCTTGGCCGCCCCCTTGCTCAGGCCGCTCAAGCTCAGCGGCAAGCTGGGCTTGATCGGGGTGACCTTGATCGTGCCTCTGGCTGCACTCGTCGGGTTCGGCGTGCAGAAAATGGAGGCCGAACTGCAGGGCATGCAGCTTGAAAAAGCGGCGGCGCCGGTGGGGCATGCGATGTTGGATGTGGCGGCCAGGCTGCAAGATCGCCGCGGGCTGTCTGCGGTGCGCGCAGCGGGTGCCGATGTGGATGGCTTGATCCGCGAGGTCGACCAGCAACTGAGTGCCGCCGTGAAGGTGGTGGACGACGATGTGGCCGCCGTGCCTGGCGCGGGCATCGACAAGCTGTGGCAGAGCTGGAAAGCCGATTTGAGCCAGTTGCAGGCGATGAAGTTCGAGACATCGCGGCAAGCCATGGAATCACACACGCAGCTGATTCAGAAGAATTTTGCCGTGGTCGATCAGGCCGCCGAACGCAGTGGTCTGTTGCTCGATTCCGATTCCATCACCTACATGTACATGGATGTGGTGTTTTCTCGCACGGGGCCGTATCTGGATGCCCTCACCCGCATGCGCGGCGTGATGGTGGCCGGCATGCAGCGCGGCGAGTGGACGGAAACCGATGCCGCCTTGTTGCGCTTCCAGGCGCAAAGCCTGGACCAGGCCCTGAACCAGCTGAACATTCGCATGGATTCGCTGAGCCGAGTGGGGGAGGTGGAACTTAAAGAATGGAAGCAGGCGCAAGCGGCAGTCAATGCCTACCGCGACGAATTGCTCTCATCCAGTGCCAAGGCGCTGGCCAGCAAGTCGCGCCTGAGTGGCGATGCCATTGCGGTGTTCCGCCAGGGGCAGAAGGTCATGGAGGCCGTGGACCAGTTTCACAATGCCGCGTTTGATCACATGAACAAATTGCTGACCCAACGCATTGATCACCTCACCCAGCAGCGCAACACGGTGCTCATGGGGTCGGTGGCGGGGCTGTTGTTGGCTGCCTATTTGTACTTCGCGGTGGCGGCCTCGATTCGCCGTTCGTCGGCGGTGGTTGTGCAAGCTGCGGAAGGCTTGGCCAAGGGCCATCTGGATGTGCCGATTCATTTCGATGGGGCTGATGAGTTTGCCGCCTCGGCCAAGGCGCTGGGATCGGTGCAGGCCACGGTCCGCGGGCTGGTGCAGGACATGACCCACATGGCAGCCGAGCATGAGCGCGGCGACATTGATGTGGTGGTCGATGCGGGGCGCTTCCAGGGCGAGTTCCGCACCGTGGCGCAAGGCGTCAATGACATGGTGGCGGCGCACATTGCGGTCAAGAAGTTGGCCATGGGCGTGGTGGCCGAATTCGGTCGCGGCAACTATGAGGCGCCCTTGGAGCAACTGCCAGGCAAGAAGGCCTTCATCAATGACACCATCGAGCGGGTGCGCGGTCTGTTGAAGCAAGCAGCCAACGAAGCATCCGAAAACCTGCGTATTCGTCAGGCCCTGGACGTGGTGCCCAGCTCGGTCATGGTCGCCGACAACCAAGGCGTGATTCGCTATGCCAACGCGGCTGTGACGGCCCTGTTGGGCCGAATCGAGTCCGATCTGCGCACCGTGGTGCCCAATTTCGATCACCGCAAGATCATGGGCCAGAACTTCGACGTGTTCCACCGCAATCCCGCGCATCAGCGCGGCATTGTGGACAAGCTCACCAAGCCCCATCGTGCGGACGTCAAGTTTGCGAATTCGTCGATCCGCTTGATTGCCTCGCCCATGTTTGACTCGAATGGCCAGCGCATTGGCGCGGTGCTGGAATGGGTGGATCGCACGCAGGAAGTGCGTGTTGAATCGGAAGTGACGGCTGTGGTGCAGGCTGCTGCGCAAGGCGAGTTCTCTCGACGCCTGCAGATCTCGGCCACGGAAGGCTTCTTCCGCGTGCTGGGTGATGGGGTCAATCAACTGCTGTCGGCCACCGAGCGCAACCTCACCGAGGTCAGCGCCAGCCTGAATCGCGTGGCGCAGGGTGATCTGTCGCAAACGCTCGATGGTGAATACCAGGGCATCTTTGCGCAACTGCAAACCGATGTGAACAAGATGACTGGCCAACTGGTCAGCACCATCTCCGATGTGATCTCCGCAGCCGAGGCGCTGACCGCCGCAGCAGGCCAGGTGTCGATGACATCGCAGTCGCTGTCGCAATCGGCCTCTGAGCAGGCGGCCAGCGTGGAAGAGACCACCGCCTCGCTGCAGGAAATGGCCTCGTCGGTGAAGCAAAACAGCGACAACGCCACGGTGACCGATGGCATGGCCTCGAAGGCCTCGAAGG
>CAYVOP010000187.1:0-5225 GCA_964453105.1 uncultured Aquabacterium sp.
TCACCGGCCAGGCCCACTTCGCCGAAGGCCAGGAAGCCCCGCGGCAGAGGGCGGCCGCGCAGCGAGCTCTGGATCGCCAGCAGCACCGCCAGGTCGGCGGCCGGTTCGCTGATGCGCACGCCACCCACCGCGTTGACAAACACGTCCTGATCGTTCGTGGCCACGCCGGCATGGCGGTGCAGCACCGCCAGCAGCATGGCCAGCCGGTCGCGGTCCAGGCCCACGGAGAGGCGGCGCGCGCCGCCCACATCCACTAAGGCCTGCAGCTCCACCAGCAGCGGGCGCGTGCCTTCCAGCGTCACCAGCACGCAGCTGCCCGGCACCGGCTCGGCGTGGGCGGAAAGAAAGATCGCGCTCGGGTTGCTGACGCCCTTGAGCCCCTTCTCAGTCATGGCGAACACGCCGATCTCGTTGACGGCACCGAAGCGGTTCTTGATGGCGCGCACCAGGCGGAAGCTGGAGTGCGTGTCGCCCTCGAAGTACAGCACCGTGTCGACGATGTGCTCCAGCACGCGCGGGCCAGCCAGGGCGCCTTCCTTGGTCACGTGGCCCACCAGCACCATGGTGCAGCCACTGGCCTTGGCGACGCGGGTCAGGTGAGCTGCGCATTCGCGCACCTGGGCTACCGAGCCTGGGGCTGAACTGAGTTGATCGGAAAACAGGGTCTGGATGGAGTCGATGACGCAAAACGCGGGCTTTTCTGCCTCCAGCGTGGCCACAATGTTTTCCAGCTGAATCTCGGCTTGTACCCGAACGGCCGAGCCATCCAGCCCCAGGCGCCGGGCGCGCAAGGCGACTTGGGCGCCGCTTTCTTCGCCGGTGACATACAGCACCGGCATTTGGCGAGACAGGGCATCGAGCGCTTGCAGCAGGAGTGTGGACTTGCCGATCCCGGGGTCGCCACCGATCAGCACCACGCCCCCTGCGACGATGCCGCCGCCGAGCACGCGGTCCAGCTCTTCCAGTCCGGTCGGGGTGCGCGAGACTTCGGCTGCTTCGATGTCAGCCAGCGTGGTCACCGGCTGAGCGGCATTGAGGCCTCGAGCCAGTGCCTGCATGCGGTTTTTGCCGGGCGCTTCGGCCCGGGTCTCTTCCAGCGTGTTCCAGGCGTTGCAGTGAGGGCATTTGCCCAACCACTTCGGGCTGGTGCCGCCGCATTCGCTGCAGGTGTAAACGGTTTTTTCTTTGGCCATGCGCTAGAGATGAAGGGGCAGACGAGCCCCTTCCTGCGCGATGGGGTCAGCTGCCTGGGTGAGCAGAAATTTCCTTGAACCGGCGTTCCAGTTCCTGGCGCAATTGTCGGCGCAGTTTGGCTGCCTCGAATCGGCGCTTTTCATCGGGGGTGTCTGGGTTCAGCGGCGGCACAGATGTCGGCTTGCCTTCGTCATTGACCGCCACCATGGTGAAAAAGCAGCTGTTGGCGTGGCGCACCACCTGGGTGCGAATGTTTTCGGCAATCACCTTGATGCCGATTTCCATCGACGAGGTGCCGGTGTAGTTCACCGAGGCCAGAAAGGTCAGCAGTTCGCCCACGTGAACGGGTTGGCGGAAGGTGACCTGGTCGACCGACATGGTCACCACGTAGGTGCCCGCGTATCGGCTGGCACAGGCGTAGGCCACCTGGTCCAGCATTTTCAAGATGGTGCCACCGTGCACGTTGCCGGAAAAGTTGGCCATGTCCGGCGTCATCAGCACGGTCATGCGGAGTTGGTGGCGTTGTTGATCAATGTCCATTTACTGCTCGCTCAGCGGGTTTGTTATCAAGGCAGGGGCCTGCTCAAGCAAGTCCCGTACCGATGCGGGGCTGTGGCTGGCCAGATCAAGCTGTGCTGTCTATGACCTGCACCGCGACGCGGGGCGACAGCGCGCACATCAATTCATACCCGATGGTGCCGCAATGCAGGGCCACTTCATCGATGGATAAATGGGTGGGGTGTCCGTTGACCTGCGGTCCGTGGCCCCACAGGGTGACTTCGCTGCCCAACTCAGCTTGCGGCACCTGGGTCAGATCCACTTCCAGCATGTCCATCGACACGCGCCCCACGATGGGCACCTTCACGCCGTTCACCAGGACGGGCGTGCCGTCGGGCGCGTGGCGAGGGTAGCCGTCGGCGTACCCGCAGGCCACCACACCGATGCGCATGGCCTTGGGTGCGGTGAAGCGGCTGCCATAGCCCACGGTGTCACCGGCCTGCAGGTGCTGAACGGCGATCAGGCGCGACCGCAGTGTCATGGCGGGTTGCAGGCGCCAATGCGTGGCGTCGTGTTCCGGGTAGTCGGGCGAGGCGCCGTACAGCATCACCCCGGGGCGAATCCAGTCGCCTCGCACCGCGGGGTCATGCGCGTGGCGCAAGGTGGCGGCGCTGTTGCACAGGCTGCGTTCGCCGCTGAGGTCGGCTGTGTGGGTGTTGAACACAGCCGCCTGGTGGGCGATGCCTTTGGGGCTGTCGGCGTCAGAAAAATGAGTCACCATCGACACTTCTTCGACCTGCGGCAGGGCGCTCAAGCGGGCCCAGGCACTGCGAAATGCCGCGGGTTGAAAACCCAGGCGGTTCATGCCCGTGTTCATCTTCAGGAACACGCGGTGCGGCCATTCTGTCTTGTGCTGTGCGATCCAGTCGATTTGTTCGTCGCAATGCACGACGTGCCACAGACCGAGGCGAGAGCACAACTCCAGGTCGCGCGCCTCGAACACGCCTTCCAGCAGCAGGATCGGGCCGCGCCAGTCCATTTCGCGCAATCGACGGGCTTCGGCAATGTCGAGCAGGGCAAAGCCGTCGGTGGCGCGAAGCCCTTCGAAGGCGCGCTGCAGACCGTGTCCATAGGCATTGGCTTTGACAACCGACCAGATCCGCGCATCGGGGGCGCACTCTCGGGCGCGTTGCAAATTGTGGCGGAGGGCGTCGACGTGGATCAGGGCTTCAAGTGGGCGGGGCATAGCGAGATTTTGCCAGCGACCGTGCTATAACCGGCCACCGCTGTGGTGATCGACCTATTTTCGCGCCAGGGCATTTTCTAGAACGAACACGATTTCACCTTCGCGCGCGCATGAAAAAAGGCTTTTTCACCATCATGGCGGCCCAGTTCTTCAGTTCGCTGGCCGACAACGCGCTGTTTGTGGCCGCGGTAGAACTTCTCAAGTCGGGTGGGGCTGCAGAGTGGCAGCGGGCGGCACTTGTGCCCATGTTTGCGCTCTTTTACGTGGTGTTGGCGCCTTTTGTCGGTGCGTTCGCCGATGCGCTGCCCAAGGGGCGAGTCATGTTCATGTCCAACGCCATCAAGGTGGTGGGCTGCTTGATGATGCTGTTTGGCACCCATCCGCTGGCTGCATACGCCATAGTTGGCCTGGGTGCGGCGGCTTATTCGCCTGCCAAGTACGGCATCTTGACCGAACTTTTGCCGCCCTCTCAGTTGGTCAAGGCCAACGGCTGGATTGAAGGCCTGACCATCATGTCCATCATCATGGGCGTGGTCCTGGGTGGTCAGTTGATGGGGCAGGTGGTTTCGCCGCATTTGCTGGCATTTGACCTCCCTGGCTTTGAAACCGGTATCGATACGCCCCCTGAGGCGGCCATCGCTTCCCTGGTCATCTTGTACGTGCTGGCTGCTGGGTTCAATCTGCGCATTCCGCGTACTGATACGCCTCTGCAACCGTTCCCCTCGCATCCTTCCACCCTGGTGAAGGACTTTGTCGATTGCAACCGCCGCCTGTGGGTTGACAAGCTTGGGCAGATTTCCCTGGCGACAACAACCCTGTTCTGGGGCGTGTCTGGCAATCTGCGTTACATCGTGCTGGCTTGGGCTGCCGTGGCGCTGGGTTATGACACGACCAAGGCGTCCTCCCTGGTGGGCGTGGTGGCTGTGGGCACGGCCGTGGGGGCGGTGGTCGCCTCCATGAAGATGCGCCTGGACGCCGCGACCAAAGTCATCCCCTTGGGCATCAGCATGGGAATTCTGGTGCTGGGTATGAACTGGTTGCGTGATGTGACTTTGGCCATTCCCTTCCTGATTCTGCTGGGTGGGCTCAGCGGCTTCCTGGTGGTGCCCATGAATGCCTTGTTGCAGCACCGTGGTCACAACCTGATGGGGGCCGGGCGTTCGATCGCCGTGCAGAACTTCAATGAGCAGGCCTGCATCCTGGCGCTGGGCTTTCTGTATAGCGCCTGCACCAAGGCTGGCTTGTCAGCCTATGGTGCCATCACGGCGTTTGGCCTGACCGTGGCCGGCTTCATGTATGTGATCAAGCTGTGGCATGCGCGCAATCTGCGCGACCATACCGACGAAGTCGAGCAGTTGTTGGCCATTGCCCGAACCGACGGGCACCACCATTCGCACTCGCGTCACTGATCTTTGAATGATCAGGCTCGTTCGGGGTGCCCGGTGTGGGCGCTCTCCGAACGGGGCCGCTTGAGGCGCTGATCGCCTCAGCGTCGACGTCGGCTTGAGCCTGAGCCGCCCAGAATCGAACCCAGCACACCGCGGATGATCTCTCGGCCCACGGTCGAGCCAATCGTTCGGGCGGCCGATTTGGCCAGAGTTTCCAGAATCGAGTCCTTGCGGCCGCTGCCTCGAATGAGGTCGCCGGCCGCATCGTCCAGCCAGCCGCCAGCCTGTTCGGCCGTAGCCTCCCCACCGCGTGTGCCGCCTTTCAGCACACGATTGGCCTCGTCGCGGATCGAGCCGGGTTCCGATGCGGATGCGGGGGCCGCGGTAGCTCGGCCCTTGAGACGCTCGTAGGCCGACTCCCGGTCCACCATTTTTTCGTATACCCCGCTGACCAGCGACTGGGCCAGCAAGGTCTGTCGCTGTGCCGGGGTGATGGGCCCAATCTGACTGCCCGGGGGCAGCACGAACACGCGTTGGGTCACACTGGGGCGTGCCTTGTCGTCCAGCAGGCTGACCAGGGCCTCGCCCACGGCCAGTTCGGTGATGGCCGTGGCAATGTCCAGGCCAGGGTTGGCTCGCATGGTCTCGGCAGCGGCTTTCACCGCCTTCTGGTCACGTGGGGTGAAGGCGCGCAGGGCATGCTGCACGCGGTTGCCCAACTGACCGAGTACGGTATCGGGCACGTCCAGCGGGTTCTGGGTCACGAAAAACACGCCCACGCCTTTGGAGCGCACCAGACGCACCACCAGTTCGATGCGCTCGATCAGCGCCGAGGGGGCATCCTTGAACAGCAAGTGCGCTTCGTCGAAGAAGAACACCATCGCCGGCTTCTCGGGGTC
>CAYVOP010000188.1:0-5201 GCA_964453105.1 uncultured Aquabacterium sp.
TACCAGTACAGCAGCATCGAGCCCAAGCAAGCCATCAGCTTGTCAGCGATGTCGCGGGCGCCTGGGTGGTTGTGGTCTTCTTTCTCGGGCTTGACACAACCCAGCACCGACACGCCTGTGCGCATCACGTCCATGGGGTGAGCCGATGGGGGCAGTTGCTCCAGGGCGACTTTCACGGCAGCAGGCAGGCCGCGCAGGGCCTTCAGCTTCGCCTTGTAACCAGCCAATTCGGCCACATTGGGCAACTTGCCATGCACCAGCAGGTGGGCAATTTCTTCGAATTCGCAAGTCGTGGCCACATCCAGAATGTCATAGCCACGGTAGGCCAGATCATTGCCCGTGCGGCCCACGGTACACAGGGCCGTGTTGCCTGCAGCGGTGCCAGACAGGGCCACGGACTTTTTGGGCTTGAAACCGGGAGTGGTTGTTTCGGGGGTAGCGCTCATGAGATGAGTTTCCTGGCTTGAAGGTTGAGGCAGTCAGTTGAAACAGTCTGGGGATTACTTCTTGGACGCAAACAGCGCATCCAGCTTGCCTTCGAAGGCATGGTAGCCAATGCGGTCATACAGCTCTTCACGAGTCTGCATCAAATCAACCACATTCTTTTGATGGCCGTCACGGCGAATGGCGGTGTACACCGCTTCAGCGGCCTTGTTCATCGCACGGAAAGCGCTCAAGGGGTACAGCACCATGCCCACGCCGGTGGGGCGCAGGTCGTCCACGCTGAACAGCGGCGTCTTGCCAAATTCAGTGATGTTGGCCAGCACCGGCACCTTCACGGCTTTGACGAATTTTTCGTAGGTGGGCAGGTCGTAAGCGGCTTCGGCAAAGATGCCATCGGCACCCGCTTCCACGCACTGGATGGCGCGCTCAATCGCAGCGTCCACACCATGCACTTGGATGGCATCGGTGCGGGCAATCAAAAAGAAGCTCGCATCGGTCTTGGCATCAGCCGCAGCCTTCACGCGGTCCACCATTTCTTCGGTGGACACGATTTCTTTACCTGGGCGATGGCCGCAACGCTTGGCGCCCACCTGGTCTTCAATGTGGCAGGCAGCAGCGCCGGCCTTGATCAGGCTTTTGACCGTGCGCTCAATGTTGAAAGCCGAGGGGCCAAAGCCGGTGTCGATGTCGACCAACAACGGCAGATCGCACACATCGGTGATGCGGCGGGTGTCGATCAACACATCGTCCATGGTGTTGATGCCCAGGTCAGGCAGGCCCAGCGAGCCAGCGGCCACGCCGCCGCCCGACAGGTAAATCGCCTTGTAGCCTGCGCGCTTGGCCAGCAGGGCATGGTTGGCGTTGATTGCGCCAATCACCTGCAGGGGGGCTTCTTCCTTCAGGGCTTGGCGAAAACGCTCGCCGGGAGTCATCAGGGCCATGTTCCGGTCTCCAGATTGAACAATGCGTTGAGTTGGCCTATTCCTAGGCAACGCGCGTGCCAATGTCGACAGCGGAACTGCTTGATGCCACCGACCTGCGGTAACTGCTTGATTTTCAAAGGCTAGAGCAAAGCAGCTGATTTGAATAGCCCGGTTGTTTCCCCATGCGTGTTCCAAAATTGAAACATAATGATGAAACTTTGAAACGTCAAATGTGAAACGCACATGAAACCAGCATGAAGCGCGACCCGTCCCTGCCTCCGCAAATCGTGGCCGTCGGCTTTCGCCGCATCAACAAAATGCTGCAAGACCTGGCGCCCGCGTTCCATGCCCGAGCCCATGTGGAAGTCGTGGATGTGGGCTTTGCCAACGCGGTGGCCCGTGTGCAAGCCAGCGCGGCCCAGCGGCCCATTGATGTGGTGGTGGCTGCCGGCTCAAATGGCGCGTATCTACGCCAGCAGCTGGAAATGCCCGTGGTGCTGGTCAAGGTTGGGGGGTTTGACGTGCTGCAGGCGCTGTCGCACGCCAAGCGACTGTCCACCCGGGTGGGGTTGGTCACCTACGAAGGCATGTTGCCCGACCTCAGTCCCTTGTCTGACTTGTTGACCCTGGATGTGGTTCAACGCACCTACCGCACCGAAGAGGAGGCCCGACTCTGTGTGCAGGAACTCAAGCAGGCTGGGGTGGAGGTGGTGGTTGGCTCCGGTGCCGCGGTGGATTGCGCCGATGACTTGGGCTTGATGGGCGTCTTTCTGTATTCGGTTGATGCCGTGCGCGAAGCCCTGGACGATGCCCTCGAAGTGGCGCGCGCCTCACGCATTGAATGGGCCAAGCGCGAAAGACTGAACACCATCCTGGCGCAACTCAGCGATGGCGTGATTGCCGTGGACAAAAGCGAGCGCATTCAAACCCTCAACCCCGCCATGGCCGACTGGCTGGGTGTAGACCCCTCCGCCTGGTTAGGGCGAGAGCTCTCGTCCGTGTGCCCAGAACTGAGCCTGAAGCAAACCTTGCGGCTGGCCTTGCCCGAATTGGAGCGCATCGAAAAAATCAAAGGCAAAACCTTGATCGCCAACCGCATGCCTATTCAGGAACAGGGCGAACTGACAGGGGCGGTGTTGACCTGTCAGGACCCCATCTCCATTCAGCGTGTCGATCGCCACCTGCGCAGCCGTGCCAACAGTCAGCCGCAAACGCATCGATATGCCCTGGATGACCTGATTGGCTCCAGTGCTTGCATGCAGCGGGTTCGCTTCTTGGCTGAGCGGTTTGCCGCCACCAACTCGACCGTGCTGCTTGCCGGCGAAAGTGGCACGGGCAAAGAGCTCATTGCCCAAGGCATCCACATGGCCAGCGATCGGCGCGACATGCCCTTTGTTGCGGTCAATTGCGCCGCTGTTTCTGAAGCCTTGCTGGAAAGCGAGCTGTTTGGCTATGAAGAGGGCGCTTTCACGGGGGCTCGCCGGGGTGGCAAAGTGGGCTTGTTCGAGGCCGCACACAAAGGCACGCTATTCCTCGATGAAATTGGAGATCTGCCCCTGACTTTGCAAACCCGGCTGCTGCGCGTGCTGCAAGAGCGGGAAATTTTGCGAGTGGGCGCGACTGAGCCCACGCCCATTGATGTTCGGATCATCGTCGCCACGCATCACGACTTGCCAACACGCGTGAGCCAAAGCCAGTTCCGGCTGGATCTCTTCTATCGCCTCAACATCCTCCGGCTGGAGGTGCCTCCTCTGCGGCAACGCATGGAAGACCTGCCTGAGTTGGTCGATGCCATGGCTGCTCGCCTGTTTGATCAGCGTCGCTTGATCATGGAAGGCTGGGGCGAGGTGCAGTCTGTCCTGCTGGCGCAGGGGGCGCATTACCATTGGCCAGGCAACGTGCGAGAGCTGGAAAACATCCTTGAGCGGCTCGTCGCCAGCGGGCCCGTCCATGTCAGCGAACTGTCTGCAATCGTGCCGGAACTATGGGGGGCGCCGGCTGCGCTAGCGACCACAGGCTCGCCGGTCTTCACATCAGGGCCGGTGGGGGCGCCTACGAGGTTCGCGTTAGATGAGCGCGAACGCTTGTTAAGCGCTTTGACTCAGTCCGGTGGCGACAAAACTCGGGCTGCTGCGGCTTTGGGCATGGGGCGTACCACCCTGTGGCGCAAACTCAAGCAGCATGGCCTGAGCTAGGGGGGGCATGCAGCGCCAGGTCTTCAGTGCGAGTGAATGTCTTCAAAAAAAGCGTGCTTGATCTCGGCTGGCAGTGGCTGCCCCGTCAGCCAAGCGCGCTCCAGCACATACCAGTAATGACGGTAGCTGGCTCGGTCATGCAACTGGCCTCGGTAAGACGTCGGGGCCCAGTGTGCCTGTTGCGCAGCGAGCAAAATTTCCACCGCGTCATCCACTTCGTAGGTTAGAGGGGCAAACGCCTCAATGATCACGGGGATCTGATCTGGGTGAATGCTCCACATGCGCGTGTAGCCCAGCTCGCGTGAGGCACGCTCTGCAGCCTTGCTCAAGGCCTTGGTGTCCTTGAACTCAGTGACCACGCAGTGCGAAGGCACAATGCCCGCCGCATGGCACGCAGCCGCTATGTCCAGTTTGGCTCGCAACACCAGTGGATGGGTGAATTGTCCAGTTGCTGTCATGGCTGATGCGGGAATGGCGCCACGATGCTCGGACACGAAGTCCATCAGCCCAAACGACAAGGATTCCAGTCCGGGTAGGGCGGCAATGTCGGCCACTTCCTGCACGGCCTTGTGGGTTTCGATCAGGGCGTGAACAGGAATCTTGCGCCCCACATTGTGTTTGAGGCGCGCCTGCTTGATCGTCTCAATGGCGCGTTGCGCTTCTTGTGCATGGGCCACCTTGGGCACCATCAGGAAGGCAAGCTTTTCACCCGCCAGCTTGATCAGCGTGTCTACATCGTCTTCAAAACGTGGGTGGCTGGGGGCATGCACTCGCGCCCCCACGCGACCATGGGTATTGGCCATGCTGGTTAGCAACTCAGACACCATCAGCGCATGCTCGTGTTCGCCCCCTACCGGCGCGCCGTCCTCTAGATCCAGCGTGACATCAAACACCGCATGGCCTGCGTCCTCAGCCATCTCGGTTTGCAGGTTCATCGCCTTCAGCATGCGCGACTCCACCCCAGCGTAATGGTCGCAAACCGGCAGGGTGGGGGAGGCATGCTGTGCCCCGAACAGGGCATGGCGAGGGTGGATGGCAGTCAGTGTCGACACACGGCGTCCTTCATGCGGCCCAGTGGGCCATTCAGGTTCATGGTGTCGAAAAAAAAGCCGGCTTGCAACAGCAAACCGGCTTTTCTTGTGTGAGATCAGCGCGAAGGCATCAATGCGCGATGCCCCGCTGTCTCAAAGGCATCACAGCAGGTGCTTGACGCCGTCTTGTTCGCCTTGCAGCTCAGCCAGGGTCTTGTTGATGCACTCTTGCGAGAAAGCATCGATTTCCAGGCCTTCGACGATCTTGTACTCGCCGTTTTCGCAGGTCACGGGGTAGCCGAACATCACTTCAGCAGGAATGCCGTATTCGCCCTTGGAAGGAATACCCATGGTGACCCACTTGCCGTTGGTACCCAGGGCCCAGTCGCGCATGTGGTCGATGGCGGCGTTGGCAGCCGAAGCCGCCGACGACAGACCGCGAGCGGCGATGATGGCGGCGCCACGCTTG
The DNA here is from genome assembly GCA_964453105.1 of uncultured Aquabacterium sp. Lineage (GTDB taxonomy): Bacteria > Pseudomonadota > Gammaproteobacteria > Burkholderiales > Burkholderiaceae_C > Aquabacterium. The sequence continues at coordinate 5,063 of CAYVOP010000188.1, forward strand.
CCCACGGTAGGCAAGAAAGTGTTGGCGTTCCAGTCGTGGTCGTTGATGGTGTCCTTCACAGACTTGCCGTTCACGGTAGCGTAACGGTAGTCAGCGTACATGGTGGGCGAGTGGTTGCCCCACACGGCCAGCTTCTCGA
>CAYVOP010000189.1:0-5149 GCA_964453105.1 uncultured Aquabacterium sp.
AGAAGGGCTACGCCACCGCCACCGACCTGGCCGACTACCTGGTCAAGAAGGGCCTGCCCTTCCGCGATGCGCACGAAGTGGTCGCCCACGCCGTGAAGGATGCGATCGCCGCTGGCGTGGACCTGTCCGAGCTGCCGCTGGACAAGCTCAAGACTTACAACCCAGCCATTGAGCAAGACGTGTACGACGTGTTGAGCCTGCGCGGCTCGCTGAACGCGCGCAACACGCTGGGCGGCACCGCGCCTGCGCAAGTGCGCGCCCAAGTGGCACGCCACCGCACGCGTCTGGCCTGATGTCTGGCCTGATGGTTTGAACTTACTGGCGTGACCGCAAGATGCGGCGCGCCGACAAAAAGTTGAAGCCCAGGCCGGCCAAGCTACCCAGGGCCACGCCCAAAGCCGGATGCTGTTTCACTAGATCCGATCCAGCCAGGCTGACGGCGTACACGCCATAGTTGATGACGCCCCCAACCGCCATCGACGACAGGTAAGCCAAATACTCTGCCACCAGGCCATCGTGGGCACCAGTCTGAAAGGTCAGGCGCCGGTTGAAAGCCCAGGTGAACGTGGCCGCGCATAGGAACGACACCCCGCGCCCGACATAATCGCCCAACCCGTCTTTCAGGGCATAGAGCACGCCGATGTCGACCAGCAGCGCCAGCACGCCCGACACACAAAACAGCGCCAGCGACCTCAACGTCGATGCCATGCCTCACCCACTCCTGTTCACCTCGTCGCCACGACGAAAAGCAGGCGCATTCTATCGAGTCCGCCTGATTTGACCGCTGGCTTGAGCCACCTCAAGCCCCGCGCACCCCTGGCCCATTAGGCTGTCGGGCTAGCGCATTTTCCCGTTTTCACGCTCCCCGAGGTCTGCCATGTCTCTAGTCTGGTCCGAAGCCATGTCCCTTGAAATGCCCGCCATGGACGAGGCCCACGAAGAGATCGTGGACCAGTTGGCTTTGGTCGAAAGCGCCAGCGACGACACCCTGCTGGAAGCCTGGAACGCCCTGATCGACCAAACCGCCGAGCACTTTGGTGAGGAAGACCGCTGGATGCAGGCCACCGGCTTTGCCCCCGACAACTGCCACAGCTCGCAGCACGCCATCGTGCTGAAGATCATGCGCGAAGGCGCCGAGAAATGTGCCAAGGGCGATCTGGCCATCGTGCGCCAGATGGCCTATGAACTGACCGTGTGGCTGCCGCACCATGTGTCGGCGATGGACGCGGGCTTGGCCCTGCACCTCAAGAGCGTCGGGTTCGACCCGAAAACCGGCCAGGTCGACAACCCCGAGGCTCTGCCCAGCACGGCCCTGACCAGTTGCCGATCAGAGCCCTGCGAAGATCACGCCGACTGATTCGGAGTACCGGCCGCCTGATCCAGACGGTCACGAACCGAGCGCTCGATGCCTGCGGCATCCAGGCCGCACATCGACAGCAGTTTGGCGGGGTCGCCATGCTCGACGAACTCGTCGGGCAGCCCCAGCATCATCAACGGCGCATTCACGCCCGCTTCGGCCAGAGCCTCGGCCACCGCCGAGCCCGCACCACCTGACACGCAACCCTCCTCCACCGTCACAAGCAGGTCGTGGGTGCGTGCCAGTTCGAGCACCAAGGCCGTATCGAGGGGCTTGACGAAGCGCATATTGGCCACCGTCGCATCCAGCGACTCGGCCGCAGCCAGAGCCGGATACAGCAAGGTGCCGAACGCCAGAATGGCCACGCGTGAACCCACATGCGCGCCACCTTGCTGCTGGCCGTGGCGACGAATCTCGCCCTGGCCCCAAGGCATGGCGCTCAACTCTGGTTGAACCGCCACACCCGCCCCGGCGCCACGCGGATAGCGCACCGCCACGGGGTGGTTTTGCTCATGCGCCGCAGTCAGGGCCTGACGCAGTTCGTTTTCATCGGCCGGCGTCAGCATGCTCATGTTCGGAATGCAGCGCACGAAGGCAATGTCAAACGCCCCCATGTGCGTGGCGCCATCAGCCCCCACAATGCCCGCGCGATCGAGCGCAAACACCATGGGCAGATTCTGCAAAGCCACGTCGTGCACCAACTGGTCGTAACCACGCTGCAGGAACGTCGAGTAAATGGCCACCACCGGCTTGAGGCCCTCGCAAGCCAAACCGGCCGCAAAGGTCACGGCATGCTGTTCGGCAATCCCGACATCGAAATAGCGCCCCGGGAACTTCTGGTGAAACTCCACCATGCCCGACCCTTCACGCATGGCTGGCGTGATGCCCACCAGACGCGAATCGTGCGCAGCCATATCGCACAGCCACTGACCAAACACTTGAGTGAAGGTGGGCTTCACCGGCTCGGTTGTGGCCACCTTTTTCAGGCCCACAGCGGGGTCGAACTTGCCGGGGCCGTGATACGCAATGGGGTCAGCCTCAGCCAGCTTGTAGCCATAGCCCTTCTTGGTCACCACGTGTAGGAACTGCGGGCCATGGCGGTCGCGCAGGTTTTCCAGCGTAGGAATCAAGGAATCGAGGTCATGCCCATCGATGGGGCCCACATAGTTGAACCCGAATTCTTCAAAAATGGTGGCTGGCACGACCATGCCCTTGGCATGCTCTTCCAGCTTCTTGGCCAACTCGAACAGGGGGGGCGCATTGCGCAGCACCTGCTTGGCCCCTTCGCGCGCGGCCGCGTAGAAGCGCCCCGACATCAGGCGGGCCAGGTAGCGATTCAAGGCCCCCACGGGTGGCGAAATCGACATGTCGTTGTCGTTGAGCACGACCAGCACATCGGCCATGCGCCCGTTGTGTGGCACGCCGGCATTGTTCAGCGCCTCGAAGGCCATACCGGCGGTCATGGCGCCATCGCCAATGATGGCCACGGCCTTGCGCGCTTCACCGCGCAGTTGCGCCCCCACGGCCATGCCCAACGCCGCCGAAATCGATGTCGACGAGTGCGCAGTGCCAAAGGTGTCGTATTCGCTTTCGTCACGGCGCGGAAAGCCGCTCATGCCCCCCAACTGGCGCAGCGTGGGCATGCGGTCACGTCGACCGGTCAGAATCTTGTGCGGATAGGTTTGGTGACCCACATCCCACACCAGGCGATCGTCTGGCGTGTTGTACACATAGTGCAAGGCCACGGTCAACTCGACCGTCCCCAGGTTCGACGACAGGTGCCCACCCGTACGCGACACGCTTTGCAGCAGGTACTCGCGCACCTCCCCCGCCAACTGCTTGAGTTCGCCACGCGAGAGGCGACGCACATCAGCGGGAGATTCGATGCGAGACAACAGGGGATACGTCATGTCTGATCCATCCATAAAGGAATGCTTCTCTCTCGTCAGTGGTCGCGATGCACGATGCGCTCGGCCAGCGCCATCAACATCGCGGTGGCAGACTCGCCCAGACCACTGCGCGCCAGGGCCTGCCGGGCGCGGGCCAGCAACTGGGCCGATTCGGCCCGGGCGCCGTCCAGCCCCAGCAAGCTGACATAAGTCGGCTTATTGGCATCGGCGTCCTTGCCCGCCGTCTTTCCCAGTTTGTCAGATGCCTGCGTGGCGTCCAACACATCGTCCACGATCTGAAAGGCCAAGCCCATGGCATCTCCAAAATCGCTCAAGGCCAGCCAGGCCGAGCTGCTGGGCAGCAAGCCACCACAGGCAGCGCCCATCTGGACGCTGCAGCACAACAAGGCCCCGGTTTTGCGGTGATGCATGTCGCGCAAAGTGGCCTCATCAAGGTCCTTGCCCACGCTGGCCAGGTCAATGGCCTGCCCACCGGCCATGCCCGCTTGCCCAGATGCGCGCGCCAGCAAACGGCACAGGCGGGCCTGCAAACCGGCATCGATGCCATCCGAAGCTTCATCAGGGGTCAGCACATCAAAAGCGAGGGCCTGCATGGCATCGCCCGCCAACATGGCCTGCGCCTCGCCAAATTTAACGTGCACAGTAGGCTTGCCCCGCCGCAACACATCGTTGTCCATGCAGGGCATGTCGTCGTGGATCAGCGAATAGGCGTGAATGAGCTCAACCGCCGCGGCGGCGCGCATTGCAGCCTCGGCACCTCCTGCATGCCGTTCGGCCCCAGCCGCTTGGGCTGCCGCCAGAACCAACAAGGCACGCAAACGCTTGCCACCATCCAGCACGCCATAGCGCATGGCTTCGCCCAGGCCCGCGGGGGCACTGGCTGGCACCCATTGCTCAAGTGCCCGCTCGACACGGCCCAATGCCTGTGTCGACCAGCTAGAAAAATCGACAACCGTCATGCTGCATCCAGGGGCTTGAGCTGGCCAGCTTCAAGCAATTTGACTTGGGATTCAACCGCTTCCAGTCGAGCCCGACAGAACTTCAACAACTGCGCCCCCCGCTGGTAGCTACTCAGCAAGCTGTCGAGCGGCAACTGCCCCGATTCCATGCAGGCAACCAGGGATTCCAGTTCGGACAGCGCCTGCTCGTAGCTAAGATCAGCCGGCAGATCCGCCAGATCGACGGCAGCGTTTTTTCCAGAAGAGGCAGACGATTTGGCCATAGGGGTGTCGCCCGGTCTCCGGGTGTCGAGGGCAAACGCGTATTCTATTTCGGCACGGCACCAATTCGCAGCGCAGCCCTGCCCTCAGCCGGGAATCTGCCCCCGGTCTGGGTGGTCGGATTAAGGCATATCAAACCGCTTTGAGCCCGACAGGGTACAATCGTGGGTTTCCCCGCAGTATGGTCTTTTATAGGTCTGCGGGGGGTTGACATTGGTTTTTGGAGATCCTGGGGATCATGTCTGACCTGAGTAATGCACTCAATGCTCTTTCGCGCAGCCGCACGCAGCTGCCCGTGTCCGCCTACTTTGACGAGGCCCTCTACAAAGCGGAGCTTGAGCGCATCTTCCAGTCCGGTCCTCGCTACCTTGGGCACGCCAACGCGATTCCCGAGGTGGGCGACTATTACGCCCTACCCCAGGAAGGGGAAGGTCGCGCTTTGGTGCGCACGCCCGACGGCGTCGAGCTGATTTCGAACATCTGCCGCCACCGCCAGGCCGTCATGCTCAAGGGGCGCGGCAACAGCCGCCACAACATTGTGTGCCCGCTGCACCGCTGGACCTACAGCCACAAGGGTGAGTTGATCGGTGCACCGCACTTCGACCACGACCCTTGCCTGAACTTGAACAACTACAAGCTTCAGAACTGGAACGGGCTGCTGT
>CAYVOP010000190.1:0-5030 GCA_964453105.1 uncultured Aquabacterium sp.
GACTGGAAGCTCGATGCCCAAGCCATCATGGCCGCGCTCATGCACGACGCCATGGAAGACTGTGGCGTCACCAAGCTGGAATTGATCGAGCGTTTCGGTGCCCCTACTGCCGAAATCGTGGACGGCTTGACCAAGCTGGACAAGCTGCACTTTTCCACCAAGGAAGAATCTCAAGCCGAGTCATTCCGCAAGATGCTTTTGGCCATGGCGCGCGATGTGCGTGTCATCCTCATCAAGCTGGCTGATCGCATGCACAACATGCGCACCATGGATGCCATGGCGCCGCCCAAGCGGGCACGCATTGCGCGTGAAACGCTCGACATCTATGTGCCGATTGCGCACCGACTGGGGTTGAACCAAACCTATCGCGAGCTGCAGGAGTTGTCGTTTCAGTACATCAACCCCTGGCGTCACGCCGTGTTGTCGAAGGCAGTCAAGCGCACTCGGGGTAATCGCCGTGATCTGGTGGACCGCATTCGCCGAGAGGTGGAGCAGGCGTTTGCCGAAGCGGGGATGGTGGTCGAGGTCTTTGGTCGCGAGAAGACCATTTTTTCGATTTATCACAAGATGATCGAAAAGAACCTGACCTTTGCCCAAGTCAGCGACATCTTTGGTTTCCGCATCGTGGCCCGCGAGCTGCTCGATTGCTATCGCGCCTTGGGCGTCTTGCACCAGCTCTACAAACCTTTGCCGGGGCGTTTCAAAGACTACATTGCCATTCCCAAGGCTAATGGCTACCAGTCTTTGCATACCACCCTGGTCAACCCGGTGGGCACTGCGGTCGAATTCCAGATCCGTTCGCAGGCCATGCATGCCGTGGCGGAAAAGGGCATTGCAGCCCACTGGATGTACAAGACCGCAGAAGGGGCCGACCCCGAGGCATCGCCTCAACAGGCGGCGGTGTGGTTGCAGTCGCTCATCGACATTCAGCACGAAACCCGCGATTCGGCCGAGTTCCTGGAGCACCTCAAGATCGACCTCTTCCCCGAGTCGGTCTACGTGTTCACGCCCAAGTCACGCATTCTGGCGCTGCCTCGTGGCGCCACGCCGGTTGACTTCGCCTACGCCATTCACAGCGATGTGGGCGATCGCTGCGTGGCCGCCAAGATCAACGGCGAAGCGGCGGCTCTGCGCACCGAGTTGCGAAGCGGTGATGTGGTGGAGGTGATCACAGCACCTAGCGCACGCCCCAATCCGGCTTGGCTGAACTTTGTGCGAACCGGCCGGGCGCGATCCAAGATCCGCCACTACCTCAAGAACATGGAGGCCGAAGAGTCACTGGACCTGGGCGAAAAATTGCTCAGCCAGGCTTTGCGCGCCGAAGGCCTCAGCATGCCTCCGGGCGATGAGGAAAGCGAAGGCGATGTCGGTCTGCTGTGGCAGGCCCTGATTCGCTGGGGTGGCAACCGCACCAAGCACGACTTGCTCATTGACATTGGTTTGGGACGCAAGATTGGCACCATGGTGGCCAAGCGTTTGGCGCAGTTCATGGCCGAGTCTGGTGAGCGGCCTGACGCCTTGACGCTGACCTTGGGTCGTTTTGCCAACCTCGAGTCGCCCGCACATGGCACGGTGGTCATAGACGGGTCCGAAGGCGCTACCGTTCAGTTGGCGTCGTGCTGTTGCCCGGTGCCGGGTGACCCGATTGCGGGTTACCTGGGGCGCGGTGAGGGGTTGGTGGTTCACACCCAGACATGCGGTGTGGGCAAGCGCTTGTTCGAGCGCGATAACGAACGTTGGATTGACGTGGCCTGGGCCGAAGAACCCACGCGCCAGTTTGAAACCGTGCTGGCTGTGCTGGTGGCCAACGGCAAGGGCGTGCTGGCGCAAGTGGCGTCCAGCATCAGCAGCGCTGAAACCGATATCACGCACATTGAAATGGGCAACGAGCGCCTGGGCGAAACCGCTGAACTGCGCTTGACCGTGGCGGTGCGAGACACCGATCACCTCAGTGATGTCATTCGCACGCTCAAACGCTGCCCGGTGGTGCTCAAGGTCGAACGCGTCTGCCCTTGATGCATGGGGGAGGGCACCATGTGGCCCTCGCGCACTCAATGCTGCGTTTTGCGCGGTGGGTAGCTGACCTTGATGACCTCCAGGCGTTCCAGTCCGCCGGGCGTCATCAATTGCACTTCGTCGCCTTCGCGTGATTTCAGCAAAGCACGGGCAATGGGCGACACCCAGCTCACCTCTCCTTTGAGGTTGTCGGTTTCGTCAATGCCCTTGATCGTGATGGTTTTTTCGTCGCCCAGCAGGTTGGAGTAAGTTACTGTGGCCCCGAAGAACACCTGATCGTTGCCGTGATGCAGAGACGGGTCGGCAATTTCAGCGATGTCCAGTCGCTTGGTCAGGAACCGGATTCGGCGATCGATCTCACGCAGGCGTTTTTTGCCATACAGGTAATCGCCGTTTTCCGATCGGTCACCGTTGGACGCAGCCCAAGACACGATATCCACGATTTTCGGACGCTCAATGTCGATCAGATTGAGCAGTTCGGTCCGTAGTCGGTGGTAGCCCTCGGGCGTGATGTAGTTCTTGGTGCCGGCTGGAAGCGGAGGCAGCGACAGGTCGTCCTCGTCGTCACTCGAGTCCGATTCTTTGGTGAAAGCTTTGCTCATGACGTTCGATTGTGCGCAATGCGCGAATTGTTCACGACGGAATCAGGGATTTGCACCCTTCAGTTGACACAAAAAACTCCGAATTCGCAAAAATGAAATGCCGAAACCAGTTCTCCGTGCATGCCATTGCGACTCTTTCAGGAGGCCAGTCATGTCACAAGTGATTCCGTTGGGGCCAGCTGCCCGCATGTTGACCACCCGTGAGGCCGCCACGCGCCTGGGGGTGTCGCTTCGGACCGTCCAATTGTGGGTGGAGGCCGATATTTTGCCCGCTGCCCGCACACCGGGTGGACATCGACGCATTCCATACAACGCAGTCGAGGCCTTGGCGCTGAGCACGGGTTTGGGGGGGGAAACACCGCCCAGCAAAGCCAGCTTGGTGCGCAAGGGGCTGCGATCGACCTTGGGCATGGATGAAACCGAGGCGATTGACGAGGCGCCCAGAGGGCGAGCCCTGGACATTTTGCTGGTGGCCGACGACCACCAATGGCAGGAGCAATGTGCCTCGGCCATGGCCGTTTTCGGTCCTGCGGTTGAACTGCGTACAGCCGAAACCGGCTACCTCGCGCTGCTGCAGATCGGGCAGAAAGCGCCCGATGTGGTCATCACCCACCTGGAATTGCCAGGCCTGGATGGCATTGCCATGCTGAGGACCCTGGAGCGCTGCGAGTCGCTGAACAATCTGCGTGTGCTGGTTCTGACAGATTTGACCGACAGCGAACTCATGCGCAAAGGCGGTCTGCCGGCCTGTGCAGAAGTGGTACGTCAACCCGTCTCGGCTGACGCAATTGCCTTGCGAGTTGGTCGGTTTCTTGTAGGTCAGCGAGCCACTCGCTGACGATTGCATCGACAATCTGTGCCATGCCTCCCATCAAAATCCTCGTCGTTGAAGACCAGGCGGAAATCCGCCACTTGATTCGTGTCACTCTGGCCTGCGGTGACTATGAAGTCTATGAAGCCGAGGATGGTCCGACCGGGGTGGCCCAAGTTCGGGCGTTGATGCCTGATCTGGTTTTGTTGGACGTGATGATGCCCGGCGGCTTGACCGGGTTCGAAGTCTGCGAACAAATCAAAGCGGACTCGACCCTGGCCGACGTCAAGGTCATGATGCTCACCGCCCTCGGCGCTGTGGGGGACATCGATCACGCTCGCGACTCCGGGGCCGATGCCTATTGGGTCAAACCCTTCAGTCCAGCTGAATTGCTGGACCAGATCGAAGCCCTGTTGCCCCCGCGCGTGAAGGCGTGATTTTCTGGACAGTCGTGTAACATTCCGCGTCGGATCGCTCGCCTGGTAGATGGTTTCGGGTGTGGATGATCTTCCTTCGGCGCGAGGTGTATGAAGTCGTTTACGCTGTCCAAAGTCCCAGGTTTTCTGACCGTTCGCGCCTTGCTCGCGCAGCGGGGCATTGATGCCGATGCGCTTTTGCATCGTTCTGGGTTTGACCTGTCTGCTGCGCGTCATCACGATCTAACCTATCTGTGTGACTTGTTTTCCAAGGTCTGGTCTCAAGCAGTCAAGGAAACAGGCGACACCAGCCTGGGGCTGACCAAACCCGTTCACCCGTTTCAATCGTTCGGCCTGGTTGCGCATCTTTTGATTTCGCAGCCTGATTTACTCTCGGCCATGTCCGCATTGGCTCGGGTATCGGGCATGTTGTCTCCCACCTTCTCAATGGGGCTGCATCGCGAGAACGGGATGTGCACCCTGACAGTCACAGCGCTAGCGGGCAAGTTGCCCGTACCCATGCAGCGGTATGACGCCGTCATGACCACTTTCCTAGAAGGTGCGCGCTGGTTGACTGGGCGGGAAATACACCCGCGTACGCTGTTCCACCCCCATCCCATGCCAGATGGGTCGCAACGGTGGGATCAGGCCTTTGGGTGCCGGGTTGCTTTCGGCGCTTCGTCATTTCGTGCCGTGTTCGACGACAAAGACCTGGCGCATCCCATCCCCACGGCGGACGCCAGCATGGCGGCGCTGTGCGAGCGCATGTCTAACCAATCTGCGCAAGAGCAAACAGGCCATTTCACGGCGAAAGTTCGTCAGGTCCTGAGCAAAAACTTGGCGAAAGGCGATCCTCGGCGAGAACATGTGGCCGAAGTGTTGTGCCTAAGTGAGCGAACCCTGCAACGCCGACTCAGTGAAGAGGGAACCAATTTCGCTGAGTTGGTTGACAAATTGCGCCAGGAACTGGCTGAGCGCCTGTTGAATCAAGGGCATCTGAGCACCACCGAAATCGCATTCGAGTTAGGCTTCTCTGACCCCAGTAACTTTTACCGAGCCTGTAAGCGCTGGTTTGGCCATTCGCCCAGCACCATGCGGCCAATGCCCTGAGCTCCTTAGATAGACAAGTACAAACCCCGCTGCAGCGATGCAGCGGGGTTTGTCTTTGTGGGTTGGGTTTTTGCG
>CAYVOP010000191.1:0-4987 GCA_964453105.1 uncultured Aquabacterium sp.
CGTCAAGGCCGTGTCCAACGACCTCGAGTTCAAGCGCAAGTACAAGATCGGCACCGTGAACTCGATCAACTGGGCGCGCCTGCTGGCTCAGGTCGTGTACTACTTTGCTGGCTATTTCTACGCCACCAAGTCGAATGCTGAGAAGGTGTCGTTCACGGTGCCATCGGGCAACTTTGGCAACGTGTGCGCCGGCCACGTGGCTCGCATGATGGGTTTGCCCATCGACCAATTGGTGGTGGCCACCAACGAAAACAACGTGCTCGACGAGTTCTTCCGCACCGGCGCTTATCGCGTGCGCGGCAGTGCTGAAACGTATGAGACCTCGTCGCCCTCGATGGACATTTCCAAGGCCTCGAACTTCGAGCGCTTTGTGTTTGACCTGCTGGGCCGCGATGGTGCGCGCGTGAAGGCTCTGTTCAAAGATGCTGTGGAGCAAACCGGCGAATTCCATGTGTCTGCCGAAGAGTTTGCCAAGGTGGCTCAGTACGGCTTCGTGTCGGGTTGCAGCAAACACTCTGATCGCTTGAAGACGATCAAGGATACTTTCGATCGTTTCGGCATCATGATCGACACCCACACGGCCGACGGCCTGAAGGTGGCTCGCGAACACGTCAAGCCTGGTGTGACGATGCTGGTGCTGGAAACAGCCTTGCCCGCCAAGTTTGCCGACACCATCGTCGAAGCCACCGGTCGTCAGCCTGAGCGTCCACACTGGATTGCCGGCCTGGATGGCTTGGAGTCGCTGCCCAAGCGCTTCACGGTCATGCCCAAGCTCACGCAAGCCGTGAAGGACTACGTCGTTCAACATTGCGCTGACTGAATCAGCATCGAGTTTTCTGCATGGCACCCAAGCCTCTGATGCCTCTGGACGAGGCATGGGCCCGGTTGCGCGACATGGTTGCGCAACACGTGGCGTCAAACCCCCTGTCTTTGGAACAGATCGACAGCTTTGACGCCCTGGGCCGGGTGCTGGCGCAAGATCTCTTCTCCAGCGTGGCGGTGCCTCCGCTGGACAACAGCGCCATGGACGGTTACGCCGTGCGGGTGGCTGACCTGTCGGGCCCCGGTGCCGTGTTGCCCATGTCGCAGCGCATTGCGGCGGGGCAGGTGGGCGCGACGCTCCAGCCTGGTAGCTGTGCTCGCATCTTCACCGGGGCACCAGTGCCTCTTGGCGCTGATGCCGTGGTCATGCAAGAGCACACCGAAGCAGCAGGTGAGGGCCAGATTCGTTTCAACGAGCCCGTTCGCTTGGGGCAGAACATTCGCCATGCGGGTGAAGACATTCAATCCGGCCAGACGGTGTTGTCTGCCGGCGTGCGCCTGACGCCAGCTGCACTGGGTGTGGCCGCTTCGGTGGGCGCAGCGCAAGTGCCGGTGTATCGGCGTGCCCGCGTGGCCGTGCTGACCACGGGCAATGAGCTCGTCATGCCCGGCCAGTCCTTGCCAGCAGGCGCCATCTACAACAGCAACCGACACACCTTGCGCGGCCTGGTGCAGGCCTGCGGCGCCCAAGCCGCTGACCTGGGGGTGATTCCAGACAATTTGGAGCAGACCCGCGCGGCCCTGCGGCAAGCCGCTGAAGGCCATGACCTGATCATCACCAGCGGCGGTGTGTCGGTGGGCGAAGAAGACCACCTGCGCAACGCCGTGCTGGCCGAAGGTGGTTTGGATTTCTGGGCCTTGGCCATCAAACCCGGCAAGCCCTTCGTGTGTGGCTGGATTCGCCGCCAGGATGGTTCGAAGGCGTTGTACATGGGGCTGCCTGGCAACCCGGTGGCCAGTTATGTGACCTTCCTGATGCTGGTGCGACCGGTGATGGATGTGTTAAGTGGATTGGGCTGGGTCTTGCCTCGCCCGATCAGCTTGAAGGCCAAGTTCGATTGGCCCCGCCCAGACAAGCGGCGCGAGTTCGTGCGCGTGCGCCTCGATGCCGACCTGGGGGTGCTGCTGCATCCACATCAGGGCTCCGGCGTACTCAGTTCGGCAGCCTGGTCTGACGGTTTGGTCGATCTGGCACCCCAACAGGTAGTTCAACCGGGCGATACCGTGGCCTATTGGCCTGTGGCAGAGTTGATGCAGCCGGCGGCCCATGCTCGCCAGGAGACTGCATGAAGATTTCTGTTCGTTATTTCGCCTCGGTGCGCGAGCGCCTGGGGGCGGGGCAAGACCTGTCCTGGCCCGATGACTCGGCTGACAAACCCGCCACCGTGGGGCAGCTGCGCGAGTGGTTGATCCAGCAATCGGATGACCATGCCGAGGTATTGGCGCTAACCAAAGGTCTGCGCGCTGCCTGCAACCAGACCATGTGCTTTGCCAATGAGCCCCTGGTCGACGGAGCCGAGGTCGCCTTCTTCCCACCCGTGACGGGGGGGTGAGTTGCGCATGACTGCTGCCGTGAACACAAGCCCATCCTTGCCCTGCGTCACCGTGGGCCCAGACGACTTTGACGTGTCTGCCGAAGTGGCTCGCTTGCGCGAGGGGGATCACCGCGTGGGCGCCGTGGTCACCTTTGTCGGCACGGTGCGTGAATGGCGCCCAGATGCGCCCTCCGCAGCAGACGCGGTCATGGAGTTGGAGCACTACCCCGGCATGACCGAGCTGAGTATTGCTCGCATGATCGACGCAGCCAAAGAACGTTTCGATATCTTCAATGCGCGGGTCATTCACCGGGTGGGGCCTTTGGCCATTGCGGACCAGATCGTGCTGGTGGCGGTCACCTCCGCGCATCGCGGGCAGGCCTTCCAGTGCTGCGAGTTCCTGATGGACTGGCTCAAAACCGACGCCCCCTTCTGGAAGAAGGAAGTGGCCAACGGGCAGGGGCAGTGGGTGGATGCACGTGAAACCGATCAACAAGCCATGGCGCGTTGGCGGGACACGTCGGCCTAACACAGCCCCAACCTCTGATCGCTTCTCGCGAGGTGGAATTCCCTGATTAATCCGCCTTCTTGTTTCGTGACAAAAGTGGCATGCTGAACAAGGTCTTTCCTTCATGCTCGGCATGTTTCAACCTGATCTGATCACCAGTTTCACTTGCGGCGGTGCAGCCTCCTTGTTGGGGCTGGCCTTGATGGCTGCCGTACAAGCCGAGCAGGCACGCATTCAATATGCGTTGACCCTCTTCCGCTGGGGCTTCTTGTTCATTGCCAGCATGTTGATGGTGGCTTTCGCCCCGCCCGATCGTTTGTCGGTCATCTACCAAGCCGTTTATGGTTGCGTGGGTGTCGGTGTAGTCATGGTGGGGTGGGGTATCCGACAGCTGCAGGGGCGCCGTACGCCGCCCTGGTTGGGCTGGTCCACTGCTGCGTTAGTGGCGGCCTTGCTGTGGGTTACCGCTTGGCTGGCGTCACCAGAGGTCTATTTGCAAGTCCTGAATCTGGTGTTCTTGGTGTTGATTCTGGCGCTGTTTCTGGATCAGTTTTGGTTGGTCATTCGATCGGCTCAGGCGTCGTACCACGACTGGTGTCTGGTGGTCCTGGTCGGCGGCTACCTGGTCAATTGGTTGGTGCTGGTTTGGTATGGCTACGCTTATCCGGGCCCCTATCCGACGCACTGGGTCCATTCGCCTGCCTGGTGGCTGCCGATTGGCGCGATCAGCTATGCCTTGCTGCCTTTGTGTGTGGCGACCGTGGTGTTCGCCATCATCAACGAGCGCTTGGCTTTGCAACTGCGCACCCGCGCGTTGTCGGATGAATTGACTGGTGCTTTGTCCCGCAGAGGTCTGCGCGAGTTGGGTGAGCGCTTGTTGATGAAGCCCCGTCGCAACATGCCTTACTTGGGCGTGTTGATCATGGATGTCGATCACTTCAAACGGGTGAACGACACCTACGGGCACTTGGTGGGTGATGATGTGCTCAAGCACATTGCGGCGGTCATGCAAGACCGCTTGCGTGATGGTGCTTTGCTGGCTCGCTATGGCGGCGAAGAGTTTGTGGTGCTGTTGCCCATCCGTCAATCGCACGAGGCCGTCATCGTGGCGGAACGTTTGCGTCAGGCGGTCGAACTGAGTCCAGCCCAGTCCACCGCGGGGCTGATCAAGGTGACCGTCAGCATCGGTGTGGCCATTCACCGGCCCGAGTTGACTTTGGAGCAAACCCTGGCTGCCGCAGATGCCTGCCTGTATGAGGCCAAACAGGCCGGACGCAATCGGGTCATTATGGCCTCGGTGGATGAAGGAGCGCCGACCGAGCCGCTATCCGATGCGTTCCCAAATTGATTTGTCTCAAGACTAGGAATTGTCCGGGGTCTTGAAATGAGCCCAGCGTGCCCCATCTCCCAAAGCAATCGGCCCCCAGTCGATTCAACCCGGGGGCAACAGGAGTGCTCATGCGACTGGACAAACTCACCACCAAATTTCAGGAAGCACTGACCGAGGCCCAGAGCCTGGCGGTGACCCGCGATAACCCCTACATCGAGCCCGCTCACATCTTGCTGGCCATGATCCAGCAAGACGATGGCCCGAAGGCCTTGCTTGAACGCGCTGGCGTCAAGGTGGGCCCACTGGCGGCGGCCTTGACCAAGCAAATCGACAAGCTGCCGCAAGTGCAGGGCGCCGATCAGGTGCAGGCCGGGCGCGACACGGTCAGCTTGCTGCAAGGGGCTGAAAAAGAAGCCCACAAACAAGGCGACCCCTACATCGCCAGCGAAATGTTCCTGCTGGCCCTGGCCGATCACAAGGGTGAAACCGGCGAGTTGGCGCGTGACCATGGCATGTCGCGCAAGTCCTTGGAAGCCGCCGTGAAAGCCGTGCGTGGAGACCAAAAAGTGGACAACCCCGAAGCCGAAGGTCAGCGCGAGTCGCTGAAGAAGTACACCCTGGACCTGACCGAGCGTGCGCGTCAGGGCAAGCTCGACCCCGTCATTGGCCGTGACGAAGAAATTCGTCGCGCCATCCAGGTGCTGCAACGCCGCACCAAGAACAACCCCGTGCTGATTGGTGAGCCCGGTGTGGGGAAGACCGCGATTGTGGAGGGCCTGGCCCAGCGCATCG
>CAYVOP010000192.1:0-4985 GCA_964453105.1 uncultured Aquabacterium sp.
CGGCGCCATCGTGCTGACCACCGGCAACAAGAGCGAGATGGCCACAGGCTACTGCACCTTGTACGGCGACATGGCAGGCGGGTTTGCTGTCATCAAAGACTTGGTTAAAACGCTGGTGTACCGTCTGGCGCGCTGGCGCAACGCCGAAGCCCTGGCACGCGGCGAGGTGGAGCCCATTCCCGAGCGCATCATCGTGCGCCCGCCTTCTGCCGAGTTGCGCCCCGATCAGAAGGACCAGGACAGCCTGCCCGAATACGATGTGCTCGACGCCATCCTGGAGCGCTACATGGAGCAAGACCAGTCCATCGAAGAACTCGTGGCGGCGGGCTTTGCCGTGGCCGACGTGGAAAAGGTGACCCGCCTGCTCAAGATCAACGAGTACAAGCGCCGCCAGGCGCCGGTGGGCATCCGCATCACCCACCGTGCGTTTGGTCGCGATTGGCGCTACCCCATTACATCCAAGTTCCGCGCCTGAGTGGCCTCAGACGTGATTAAATATCTGCTTTTGGAGAGCCCTTTATGAAACAGATCACTGCCGTCATCAAACCGTTCAAGTTGGAAGAAGTTCGTGAAGCCCTGGCCGAAGTGGGCGTCACCGGTTTGACGGTGACAGAGGTCAAGGGCTTTGGTCGTCAGAAGGGGCACACCGAGCTGTATCGCGGCGCCGAGTACGTGGTGGACTTCCTGCCCAAGGTCAAGATCGAAGTCGTCGTCAAGGGTGACGATGTCGAACGCTGCATCGAAGCCATCATCAAGGCTGCCAAGACTGGCAAGATTGGTGACGGCAAGATCTTTGTCACGCCTGTGGAACAGGTCGTGCGTATTCGTACAGGCGAAACCGACGAAGCCGCCGTCTGACTCTTGATTGTGTCTGCCTGGGGTCGATCAGATCCCGGGAACCACGCCGCCAGGGCCCGCATCGGGGGCTTGAGGCGGCGTTTGTTTTTGTAGCCTCAGGTGCTCGGCTTCGAGCCGGTCCAGCATTTGGGTGACCTGAGTGTCAACCAATAGCAACTCCTGCACATCGGGCCACAGAAATCCGCTGTCGCGGCTGCGATCAATGAAGGCCAGCAAGGGGTCGTAGTAGCCTTCTACATTGAGCAGGCCCAGCGCTTTGCGGTGGTAGTCGAGTTGGCGCCAGGTCCACACCTCGAAAATCTCTTCCATGGTGCCGATGCCGCCCGGAATGGCCAGGAAAGCATCGGAATGCATCGCCATCTGGTGCTTGCGTTCGTGCATGCTGTCCACCACCTGCAGTTCGGTAACGCCACCGTGGCCCAGCTCGCGCTGAATCAATCGTTCGGGAATCACGCCCACCACTTCGGCCCCTGCGGCCAGTGCGGCGTCGGCCACGGCTCCCATCAGGCCAGTGCTGCCACCGCCATACACCAGACGCCAGCCGCGTGCCCCAATCTGGCGGCCCACTTCTCGGGCGCTTGCTTCAAAGGCTGGCGAGGAGCCCATGCGGGAGCCGCAATACACGCACAAAGAAAGACGAGTCACGGCAAATTCAGCTTCGGTTGTCAATCACACGCGTGCCCACAACCGCGTCGTGCCAGAACTGGCGTTGCGGATGCAGCAGGCTCAACAGGGCATACATGCCTGCCCATACCAGCATGGTGCCGTACAACAGCTTTGATTGGTGCCAGCCAGCTAACCAGGCTGCGCCCAAAGCGGGAACAAACCACACCCAGGACAACAGAAAACGGGTCAGGGCCTGGCGCAGCGTCAGGGTCTGGCCATTGCTGGACACCAGCCGCAACTGCCACGAGCGCATGGCCAGCGTTTGGCCGCCATGAGTCCAGAACCAGATGAAATACAAGGCCAAAGTCAGGAACAGCACGGCTTGCATGCCATGGCGGCCATGCAAACCATGGGTTTGGTTCGTGCTGACCGAATAGATGCCTCCAACGGTCATGACCACTCCAAACAGCACCACGCCTTCGTAAACAAAGGCCGCCATTCGACGAAGAAGGGATGGAGCAGGGCTTTCAGCCCGCTGCGCATACTGGGCTGCGGTCAGGCCGCCCTGTTTGGGAGGTGAACTCTGGGTCATGGGGCGAGAATCTAACAGCAACTGACCTGCGTGGGCCGGTGGTGCGGCAAATGGCGCACCGATTGGTCAGTGCCGATAGTGCGGTGAACTGGGGCGAGATGCCCCTGACTCAGGCATGCTGGACATGGCCGCACCCTGTGGGCCCTTTCGGGGCAGCAAGGTTTGGGGGTCAACAAAGCCCTTGGTTGCGGCAATTTTGGGCAACCCGGTTTGTTGATGCATGGGCGGCGTGGTGCGTTCGTTCACCAGCGTCGTGGTGGCGCCGCGACTGGCTTTGACCAAGGAGGGCGATGCCGATGTCGGGCCAGGTGCCGAACTCAGGGTCGACGGGACCACATTCGATTTTTTCTCCTGAACCTTCGCCACAGGGGTGCGGCCACTGAAAACCTGGCTCTGCTCGCGAGGGCCCGCTACGTCGTCGGCCAGCAAAACAGGGTGCTGCTTACGGCGAGCCTTTTGTGCCAGGGCATGACGGTCTTCTGCAGACAAGGCCTGGTAAGCCTCCCATTTTTGCTGTCGTTCCTGCGAGGGGAGTTGTCGGGTCTGCTGGAATCGTAAGCGGGCTTCGCCGCGTGTTTTGGGGGGCAGCTTGGCCCATTGGGTCATGCGATCTTGAACACGCGCCTGCTCCAGCGGGGGGAGTTGCGGATAGCGGCTCGCCACATTGAGCCATTTGTCCTTGCTACCCGGCTCCAGCGAATTCCACTGAGCGGCCAAAGGCTTGAGTGCCTGCTGCTGCGAAGGGGTGAGTTGGGTCCACGAGGGGTTGGCGCCCACCTCTACCGCACTCACGGGCGGTGGCAAGCCAGCACCGCTGCCGGCTGCCAAGGGGGCCGAGGCGGCCAAAACCAGCAGCGAGCCACCTAGGGCCAGAGACAAGCACTTCTTTGCCAGCTTCATCAGGTCGTTTCGTGTGTTGCCGGGGCGTTGCTGTCGGTTTCTAGCGGCGCTTCAGTCGCGGGAGCAGCTTGCGCGTCATCGTTGGAGCGCAGGAACTCTTCAAATCCGGGGTCGGAGTAAGCCGAAGGGGGGAGGTCGTCGGTCAGCAAAGCAATATCGACTTCGGTCGCTGCCTGCAACTGTTCCAGGCTGTACCAAGTGTGAATACCCCACAAGCCGGCCACCAGTGCCACCACGGGCAAGGCCGAAGCCAGACGCCAGCCCCAACCCAGTGGCGCGTCATCCAGACGGCGACCGTGTCCTGCGGCGCGAGCAATCGCACGACTCCACCCAGCCAGACGACCGCCCGAGTTGGACGCGCCAGCCAATTGCAAGCCCAGCACGGGCTGCGCCACTTGCACCGGTTTGACCACGTGCGCCTTGCTCGCTCGTGCCTGCGCAATCGACTGCTCGCGAGCAACGCGCAAGCGCTCGGAAATGTCGTGTGGCAGGCGTTGAGCGCCCGCCTCGAGGTGCGCGCCGATACGCAAGGCAATGCGGGCTTCGAGAGACTCGCGTTGCGCTTCGTTCAGCGGGTGACGGGGTGCATTTTTCACAATGAGATACCGCGAGAGTGAAGGGCTTTGGACAAAGCCTGTACTGCACGAGAGCAGTGCGTTTTCACGCTGCCCTCGGAACAACCCATGGCTGCAGCGGTTTCTGCTACATCCAGTTCCTCCCAGTAACGCAGCAGGAAGGCTTCCCGTTGACGTGCTGGCAGTTTTTCGACTTCGGCTTCGATTGCTACGAGAATTTCGGCGCGACTGGCCGTGTCTTCAGCACCTTCCGTGCCGGGTTCATCAATTCTCAGTGCTTCGAGCAGGTCGAAGTCACCGTCGTCGTCTGACGAAGCGTGGGCTTCCAGGTCGCCGATGTTCTGAAACACCGCATTGCGGACCTTCTGGCGCCGAAACCAGTCCAGGGTGGCGTTGGAAACAATGCGCTGGAACAGCATGGGCCATTCGCTGGCCGGTCGGTCGGCGTAGCTGCTGCAAAGACGGATCATGGCGTCTTGCACGATGTCGAGTGCCGCATCTTCGTCCCGGACAGCATAGACCGTTCGTTTGAACGATCGGCGTTCAACGCTTTTGAGAAACTCGTTGAGTTCTTCTTCGGTGGACGGACTGGGCAGAGGGGTCAAGACCAAGCCTTGAGGGGAAAACTTGAGGGGGAAAGGGGCGACTGATTTGCGGGCGAATTATGCATCCCCCTGGCTTCCGTGCTTTGTTACATGCGGTTTTGTGTTGGCGACATGTGTAATGAGTGTGATAATCGCAGTCTTTGCGCCAATTCCGATCTGGTCTGGGTTTGAGTGTCAACCGACCTCCGATTCAGTCCGCGCAGGCTCCAAATCCGCCTCACAAGGGCGAGCGCACGGCCATCCGTGGTCGCAGCGTTGCTGGTTTATCCCTTTTGGGATGAGCTGGTGTAGAGGGGCACCGATCATTTTTCGTTAGAGAAATTTCGAAAGGTTCTTAGTCATGGATATGTCTAATCCCACCACACCTGAAACCCTCAACGGTTCAGACATCCTCGTTCGCTGCCTGCAGGCAGAAAACGTCAAGTACATCTGGGGCTACCCAGGCGGCGCCGTCCTGTACATCTACGACGCGCTGTACAAGCAAGATTCCATCGAGCACGTGCTGGTTCGCCACGAACAGGCCGCTGTGCATGCCGCCGACGGCTACGCACGCGCTACGGGCGACGTTGGCGTGGCACTCGTGACCTCGGGTCCTGGCGTGACCAACGCGATCACTGGCATCGCGACGGCCTACATGGACTCGATCCCCATGGTGATCATCACCGGTCAGGTTCCCACTCCCGCCATCGGCCTGGATGCCTTCCAAGAGTGCGATACCGTCGGCATCACCCGCCCCATCGTCAAGCACAACTTCCTGGTCAAGGACGTGGCCGATCTGGCCGAGACCATGAAGAAGGCCTTCCACATCGCCCGCACCGGCCGTCCAGGCCCTGTGGTGGTCGATATCCC
>CAYVOP010000193.1:0-4936 GCA_964453105.1 uncultured Aquabacterium sp.
GGCGGCCCAATTTTGTCCAGCACCTCCGGCGGCCACTGCACGGGATAGGCCGTCTTGTAACTGGCCCAGTTGGTGGTGGCCATCAGGATGGCCAGAGGCATGGTGATCGGCCCGATCAAGTGCATGAAGGTCATCAGGATGGGGTTGCTGCGCCAGCGCTTGAGGTAGCCGGGGCCGAAGACGCTCACTGCCCCCAGGCTGTCCCACCAAGTGACGGGCACGCTGGTGTCGGCGAGTTGCTCACCCGGGGGCAATGCCGGGCCGTTCTCGTTCATGTAGCGGCGCACGTGTTCCCACACGCGGGGTGTGCTGAACTCGGAGAGGACTTTGGCGTCACCCAACCCGAAGCCGTCGACGTATGGCGGCAGGTTGGTGGGGGTGATGGGGCCTTGGAAGTCGCCTGGGTTCTTGTCGCGCACCATCAGCACCAAGGTGTGGTGGCGCTGGGCGCTGGAGCCGGTGGTGGTGGTGCTGACATGGTGCTCGGCCACGATGTCGTCCCAGTCGTGCTCGATGACGATGCCACGCCCCCGCTGTTTGGGGTGGCCGGTCTCGTCCAGGTCTTCGGCCAAGCGGTAGACCTTGCGGTGTTGGCGGTCAAACAGGATGGGGAGGTCGATGGGGTGGAAGAACTCCAGGCGGGAGAAGAAGCGCAGGGCCCAGATGGCGGCGGCGAGGAATGAGAGGAAACCGACGACCGTCATGACAAACAACACCCAATCCGTACTAATCGCTCGTCGCATTAGCTGTGCTGACATCCAGCACCCAAAGGCAGAGCCTGAAGCGCACCCAATCCCACCAATCAAAAACGCCACGCCCCTCAGACTTTTGGCCGACGTGGTGTATTCAAGCGCGTCTGGGTACACGCCCCGAACCCAGCCGCCCGTGGTGCTTTCGTTGGCTGCGCGCTGGTCACTGACGTAAACCGCCAGCGGCACGAGTTTCTTGTCGGTCATGCGGATTTCGCTTTTGCTGCTGGGGCTTGCGTGGCGACAGCCAGGGCTGTGTTCAGGGCGTTGTTTTGCTCGTCCAGGGTTTTGAACTTTTGACCATCTGGCCCTTTGCCAAACGGCGTTTGCCGCGCCCAGGCCTCAAGCTTGGTGGGTTCCAGCAAGGCGGCGCCCACCGAGGCCACGACGCCGACGCCCAGCAGCACCCATCCGGCCACAGGCACGGCAGCCGCAACGGCCACGCCGGCGACGCGCGAGGCGCCAAATCGGAACGCCGCTTGCTGCAAGGCTTTACTACCGAGTTCGCGGGCGACGATAAATTCGGCGCCGGCGAGGCCGGCTCCAGCCAATGAAGTGACGCCGGTTCCGATAAATGCAGTCGTTGCCAGGTAGTGAAGCCTGGCAATTGACTTCAACCCCTTTTCATTCGCATCCCCCGCCTTACTGTTACTAACATACCCATTCAAGAACCCCCCAAACACCCCCGTCAACTGCACTCCGATCTTGAGTACGTGGATCGAGTTCAAAGCCTCCACACCCGCCGCCGCCCCGCGTTGCAGGTTCATGGCCTCCAGCCCCACGCGCACGGTGTCCAGGCAACCCGCTGTGAGCCCACCCAGGCTGTCCATGTAGCCCAGGCGAGCGTCGCTCAGGGCCTTTTCTTTGTCGGCTCGTTCGGCTTCACTGGCGCCTTGGAGCTCTGCTGCCGCCTTGTCCACTGCACGCAGACCATTGACGAGCCCGATGCTTTGCACAATCACGCTGGCCAGGGCCAAGCGTCCGTCCAAGCTGAAGCCCACGGCTTTGGCGCCCGTGGGAATTGCTGCTCGAATGCTGGCGCCCACCTTGCGGGCCTCTTCCACCTGCGCGGTGAACAGCGCCGCGCCTTGCCGGGGCGTCAGGCCGGTGGCGGCGTTGAGCACAATGGCGCCGGTTGCTTTGGCGGCCAAGGCTTCACCCGCCTTGGTGCCTCGCGCCACTTCGGTGCCGTCGGCGCCGCTCAGTAGTGCCTGGACATCCACGGGGCCTTTTTTGAGGCGTGCGGTGTCGGTCAGGATCGTCACACGCTGGCGGCCCCCATCGCGGGCGCCCATCCAGCCACCTGAAGCAATGGCGCGGTTGACCAGACCCCGCTCGACCCAGAAGGTGGCCAGTACCGGACGCACGACCTGCTGGGTCATGGCCGTCTTCAGTGCTGTATCCAAGCCGCCCAGCCAAGCAGCAGCGTTGACCGCCAGCGCCGCGAGTTTGGGGCGCTTGGCCAGGGCATCGACCCCTTCCAGCGCAGTGAGGCCGCCCACCGCGGCACCGAGGTTGCTCATGGGCCCCACCGCAAAGCCCAGTAGGGCATCCGTCATCCAACTGTACTTGACGCGGAAGTGCTCGCCTTTGACGTCCAGCAGTCCTTTGATGAAGTCCACCGACTTGTCTCGCATACCGTCGACGTTCGGATCGCCGGCAAGCTGGGTGCTCAAGTCCTTGAACAGCTCTTTTTGGTTGGCGGCCAGGGCCCGCACCGCAAATGCTTGCGGGTCGTCAGGGGCCTTGTAGTAGGCCGCGAGGTAGGCATCGATCAAAGCCACTGAGGTGACGGGCGGTGGTCCATCGATCTGGGCCACCTCTTGGAGGTAGACGCCGCCAGCGCTGTGGTCTTGCGCGGTGCCAGGTCGATTGCGCTCGGCCTCGTCAAAGTGCAGCGCGAAATACCGGCCGACGGCAGTGTGGTCGCGCCCCTGCAGCCATTGACGCTCGTAGGGCTTCAGGGCCTTGCGGGTTTTTTCTTCCAAGGCCTGGAACCATGCTTGACTGGCCTGGGGGTCATAGCCCTTCTCGATTTCCTTTTTGGCGAGTGCCTTGAAGGTTGGCGCTTGCTCAGCCAGCTTTTGCCGAGCCTGGGGTGTCCAAAGTCGGCCCAGTTGGTTGGGGCTGGGACGCTGGTTGTGCTGCAAGGGCTCCCAGGTGGCGTCTTTCATGCGTTGGGGGCTGGATTTCTGCAGGGCCTCAAAGCTGGCGCGGCTCACCACGGCGGCGACGTTGTTGAAGCTGCGCAGGTCCGCCACGTTGTCGGCCAAGCCTTTGAGCGCAAAGTGGCTCTGCACCTTGTGCTGGTCTTCGGGCTTGAGTTGCAGCCCCTGCTGGTGAGCGAGCAAGCGCAGCGCGTTGAGTTCGGCGGCGTAGCCCACGGGGTCAGGCAGCACCACGGCCAGTTCGTGGCCCAGGGTTTTGGGGTGTGCAGCGGCAGCCTTTTGCAAGGTCTGTGCCATGTGCCTGGAGCCGTTGTTCCACGCCAGGCTGTTGAAAGGGAAGGCTGGCGCCGGGTTGGGCTGCTCTTGGCCACTGCTATCGGGGCCAAGGCACATGGGCACTGGGTAGTTGAGCACCGTGCACTCCAACACCTGGCGGCTCAGGCTGGCTTCATCGGGCTTGAAGGCTGGTGCTTTGGTTTGGCCCAGCTTGACCTCGACCATGGCCTGGGCGTTGGCCTTGTTTTGTTGTTTGAGTTTGGTGTTCCAGATGTTGGCGCTGAAGGCCAGCCAGATGGATTGGCCCATGAGCTCGTGGGCATCGGGAATCTGGATGAGTTTGAAGCCCGAGACGTTGTGACCGGTGCGCTTGCACACAGCGCTGGTCGATGGGGCTGCGAACAATGGGTGAGTTTGCGCCAGCACGTCGCCCTCGTCGGTTACACGCCAAGTATGCCAAGCATTGTTTGGCGATTGGCCGGTATCACGTGAGGGGATGTAGAGGTGCACATAACCAGCCCGCAGCAGGCGCAGCACGGTTTTGCTTTGTTTGAGATCGGTGGGCACCATGGGTGTCACCAGAGTGGCATCAGCCGTCACCTGTGCGGCACCCACAGGGCGCAGCCTGGGGTCCAGGGCCAAGGGGCTAGGACGAAGTAAAAGCAGTGACAGGCTGCTCTTTTGGCAGTGCTTGCAGTTTTGTGCGGCGGTGGTCATGCGAGGTCTTCCTGAATTCTCAAGTTTGCAACTCGCGCCCTCGATTCAAGGGCGTGATTGCTTGGCATGCGGCCTGCCATTGGCCGGGGCTAAGCGGGCGCCAGTGCGATGGCGGCGCGCAGTCGCACTGTGTCAGTCTGTGCGCAATGCTTTGAGCTATCTGGAGGTGGATGCTAGGACCCTGCGACATGATTTTCCATTGTTGTACATCGAACACAGGCAATGGTCGTGCAGGCGTCTGTAGGGCCTGATCGCCAGCATGTGCTGTCGGACCTTGTCCTTTCAGCGAAACCCATGCCGCATGTGCATCGAGCCAGTGCCAGTGCTGTACCAGAGGCAGGCTGGCGGCCATGGCAGGTTCGCCCAAAACGTGTGTAGCCAATCCCAGAACCCGGCGGTCAGCCAGTCGCAGGTAGCGAGCCTGGGTGGGCTGCTGGGTACGCAGGCGTAGCAGCTGAGTTAGGTGTTCTGCCAGCGCGGAGCCTCCTGCTGCGCTTTGCAGCCACCCACCTACCCGGTGCGGAATGGCGCTGGTTTCTTCTGTGCTCCAAGTTTGAACCGTCTCTTGGATTGCCCATTGCACACTGGCGTCTAGCCAGGGGTCGTTGACGTGGCTCAGCTCTACCAAATATGGCGCGAGCGCAGTATCGATTGGCAAACCAGGGGGAAGGCGTAGGGTGAAGGTTGGTCGCTGCCAAGCCTTTTCCCGAGTGCCATTGATGGCTTGGTCGGACAAGCCTTCTTCCAATGGAGCGGACAAGACGGGATCACCCAGAAACGGATCGATCAGCAGGTATAGCGCTGTGCCTGACATTTTGAGCGCAGCAGGTGGCTCGGCAAGTCGAGCGGCGACCAGCTGGTCAATGCACGCGTCTGCATCCCATGACGTAGCGTGGTGAGTCACAACGCGCTGGCTCCCTGAGCTGCTGAGTCTCCTGCTGCGCTGGGGCAGCCACGAATGGCTGCGGCCTTCTTCAAAGCCGGGCCACTAGCCGAAGCAGACGCCCCCCCCGCCAACTCCTTCAT
>CAYVOP010000194.1:0-4934 GCA_964453105.1 uncultured Aquabacterium sp.
GTCAGGGCCTTGCGCATTTTCTTCATCGCGGCCACTTCGATCTGGCGCACACGCTCGGCGCTGACACCGTATTCGGCAGCGAGTTCGTGCAGGGTCATGCCACCAGAGCCGTCATCATTCACCTTCAGCCAGCGTTCTTCCACGATGCGGCGGCTGCGTGCATCGAGTTGAGCCAGAGCCTGTGTGATGCCGTCTGTGGCCAGCCAATCACGGCGGTGTGATTCGATAACTCGCGTGGGCTCATGGCGATCGTCGGCCAGGTAAGCCACGGGGGCCATGGCCCCTTCGTGATCGTCGTCACTCGGGGCATCCAGGGCCACGTCGCCGCCCGCCAAGCGAGTCTCCATTTCGATGACGTCTTCCGGGCGCACGTCCAGTTCCTGGGCGACGCGCTGGATTTCCGATTCGCTGAAGGCGGAGCGGCCAATGTGGCTGTCGTCGGCGTCGGCCTTGAACTGATGCTTCAAGGAACGCAGGTTGAAGAACAACTTGCGCTGGGCCTTGGTGGTGGCCACTTTGACCATGCGCCAGTTGCGCAGGATGTATTCGTGAATCTCGGCCTTGATCCAGTGCAGGGCGTAGCTGACCAGTCGCACGCCTTGATCGGGGTCGAAGCGCTTGACGGCCTTCATCAGGCCCACGTTGCCTTCCTGAATCAGGTCGCCCTGAGGCAGGCCGTAGCCCACGTACTGGCGCGAGATGGAAACCACCAAGCGCAGGTGAGACAGAACCAGCTTCCCGGCGGCTTGCAGATCTTGTTGATCGCGCAGGCGACGTGCCAGGGCCTTTTCCTCGTCGGCCTCCAGCATGGGAATGTCTTGCACCGCGCGCACATAGGCATCCAGGTTGCCCAATGAGGGCACCATGCTCCAGGGGTCGCGGACGGTCAAGGCAGAGGTTGTGGTCATCGTCAGAATCCTTTCGGCTTCGTCTACCAGAACAATACTAGCACTCCCTGGCTTAGAGTGCTAAGAAGAAAAAAGTTCCGAATGGCGTGCAAAAGAAAAACGCGCCCAGTTGGGCGCGTCGATCTGACCTTGAGGAGGCGAAATCAGCGGATTTGGCGACGGCGCAGCGACAGCAAGCCGACCACGGCCAAGCCTGCGCCGGCCAGGGCATAGGTTTCAACTTCGGGCACGGTGGCAACCAGTTTTTCGCTGCGGCCATCGGGCAGCCCTTGAATGTGCAGACCGAATTTGACGTTGCCCGCGGTGATGTCCGACAGCCCGAAGCCATTCAGATTGAACGCAAGTGATTCGCCAGCATTGACGCCTTTGCTGGCGGCTGGTGCATTGGGCTTGAACTTGTAGTCCACGGTCCAACCCAGGTTGCCAGGCAGGTTGGCGCCGCCACCGGTGGTGTAAGATACGCCCGGCATCTGGACGCCAGCCAGGGAAACGGATTGCCCGGCTTGGGTGTCAAAACTGATGCCGCTGATGAAGGAGCCATTGCCGGCGGGGGCGATGTTGCTGATGGTCAGCAGGTTACCGGCCAGAGACCATTGCAGCCAGGATTCACCCAAGGTGGTGCAACCGGATGCATTGGCACCGCCGCCAGCAGCGCCGGTGACGCATTCGAAGGTGTATGCCTGCGCACTCAAGGACGCCGACGCCAGGGCGGCGATCAATGCCACTTTGCGAAAAAATGTGGGGTACTGCATGGACAAACTCCTGAGCCGCGTGCGCAATAACTGCGGCCTAAGTTTGTCGCGAATCATTCCGGTCGACAAGCACCTGGTTGCGGGGGAACCCTCGGTCAGGTGAGGGCGTCGCCAGAACTTTCCGTGATGGTTCTCAGCGTGATGGCCGAACCCGTCATCAGACTCAAGCTGCCTTGGGCCTGGTTGTTGAATCCGGGGGCCGGGATGGCCACGACGTCGCGCAGGGTGAGGCGAATGTGGTCGTCCGGCAGGCGCGCCACGGTCAACACGCCGTCGGTGATGCGGTGGGCAAAGGTCGTGAGGCTGCCGTCCACCCCCAGGCGTCGGCAGGTGAGCAGGCTGTCTCCGGCCTGGGTTCCACCTGGGCCCAGTACATAGGTGGATGGCGAATCCGTTAGGGCTTTGAGCTTGACTGACAGATTCAACGCCACGATCAGGGTGTCGCCATTCAGTTGACGGGTGGTGCTGAGTTGCAAGGCCAGCACGGGCCCTTTGCCACCCAAAGCGCCCTGGTTGATGACGCTTTGGGTCTGGTCGAGGGAGGGCAGCAGATCAAAACTGCCGCCAATCAAAGGAAAGTTGCTGCTGCCGCGGTGGCGAATGGTGATGCCGTCCCCGCTGGCGGTGGTTTGAGCCTGCGCGCTGCCATTGCCGACAGCTTGAGCGGTGGCGCGGCTGTCGGCGGAGCCGTCTGCGCCGCCACAACCTGTCAAGCCGACCAGGGTGACCGCCGGCACGCTGAGCATCAACTGACGTCGAATCGAATCCATTTTTCTTCCTTCGGGTCAGTTCAGCGTCAGGCCATTGGCGGCCGCAGTCATGGTGGATGCCAGCGAAGTGGAGGTGCGCCAGCCATTGAACTCGCTTGCCGTATCGCTGTCTTCAAACTGCCAGGCCCAAGAGAGCCCCAATTGGCGGCACATGCGCAGCACGTCGCGGGCATAGCGCTGGCGAGCTTGGTCGTGGGGGCCTTGCTTGTTGGGCATCAGGGCCAGGGTCAGGGTGCCGACCCGCGCGGCCTGAGAGCCGCCGATGGCCTGGTTGGGCAGGGCGGTGGGCAGGCTGAAAGTGAACGATTTCTGACCGGCTGAGAGTTGGACGGTGTACACCTGCCCGTCAAGTGGGGTGCCGGTGTCGGCAATCTGCGCCAGCACGGTGTGGGCGAACGGCCAGCTTTTGGCGGAGGCGCCGCAGTCGATTC
Organism: uncultured Aquabacterium sp.; assembly: GCA_964453105.1. GTDB lineage: Bacteria > Pseudomonadota > Gammaproteobacteria > Burkholderiales > Burkholderiaceae_C > Aquabacterium. The sequence continues at coordinate 2,862 of CAYVOP010000194.1, forward strand.
GAAAGCCCTGGTTATCCAAGGCGCCCATCGACACCGTGACTTGGCGGGATTCGATGGTCAGTCCGGTGATGGTGCGATGGGGGTTGCTGGCTTCAACGCGGGAGGCGCGAGCCATGCGGGGGTTGATGGCGCCGACCTCGGCCACAAAGGCCGGCACGCCGAATTGCTTGTGAAAATCGGGTTGCGGGTTGCTGCGGCCTTGGTTCAGGTAGTAGGCGTCGTTGCGGAAGTGGCTGATCAGGCTCAGGTAGCTGGTGAAGTCCTGGCTGAGGTTGACGGGGGCGCGGTTGTCGGCTGTGCTGGGGTGGTAGTGGTCCCACAGGCGCCAATGGGCATAGGCCGGGTCGCAGTAGAGAGTGCCGATGGCTTCGTATGCGGTCTCTGTGGCGCCCTGGTCGGTGAAGGGCTGGGGCGCATACAGGTTGAAGCTGTACACGACCCGAGCGGCGGGGTCGGAGATCAGCAGGGAGCGGTCAGCCGGGTTGTCGAGGTTGCGAAAGAGGTCCAGGCCACGCGCTGCGCCGCCGTAGACGCCCTGGATCAGGATGGGGGTGCTGAAGTCGCGTTGGCGAATGGCGATCAGGCAGCGCTGTGCCAGCGCCCTCCAGTTGTGCAGGGTGGGCCGGTTGGGCGGGAGGGCGTTGAGTTCGGCAAACGACAGGGTGGGGTCTGGATAGGGCTTACCAAGCAGGTCGTAGCCGATGATTTCAGGGTGCGCGGCAGCAGGCCAGCGCTTGGTGGTGGCTTGCCAGAAGCTGACCAGGGCATCTTGAAGCGTGGCTTGCTGCCACAGCGCGCCACCTGCGCCTTGGTAGAAATCGCTGACGGTCAGGATGACGCCGATTTGCAGGTCACTGGCCAGGGCCAGGATGCGGTCCAGTTGTTGCGCCACTTGCTGGATGCTGCGGGCAGGTGTGGCGAAACCGTTGGTGGAATGGGCCGAGGTGTCCCAACCTTGGTTGGCGATGGTGAGCAGGTCTTCGCTGGATAGCCCCCATGCATCGGCATGGTTGAGCTGGATGCGGATGGCGTTGTAGCCCTTGCGAATGGCCAGGTTGGCCAGGATGGGTTGTCCGCCATCGCCATGGGCGCCCAGGCCCACATTGGCTGCAGAGATGAGGCCTGCCTGCCAGTATGGCCAAGCCTGGTCCTTATGGGTTACGGGTAATGCGGGCATGCCTCGGTCCTCTGCGTTTTTTGGTCTTGCAGGTCAGCCCGACATCTCTGATCTGCAAGCCTGTTTTCATCTACGTTGGATGGGAAACGGTATGCAGGGTGCCAACCTCGTCGCAGTATAGGAACCGGGTTTGTTCTTAGGGGGCTGCCATCTCCCTCGTTGCGGGGGGAGGGTTGCCCCTGTGAATCAGGGGTTTGGAGGGGTGGTTGTAAGCTTATTGTGTTGTGGGTAACTAATTGTGTTTTTTGGGGCGCGCGAGGCCATGAAAAAAGCCCCTGAGGTCAGGGGCTTTGGATGGGGTTCTGACGAGCAAGATGCAGAACGTCAGGTCGCGCCATGCGCCACGGCCACGGCCGTCATGTTCACGATGCGGCGCACGGTGGCCGATGGGGTCAGGATGTGCGCGGGGGCCGCTGTGCCCAGCAAGATGGGGCCCACCGTCACGCCCTGGCCACCGGTCATCTTCAGCACGTTGAAGAGGATGTTGGCGGCATCCAGATTCGGACAGATCAGGATGTTGGCGGTGCCTTGCAGCGTGGAGTCGGGCAGCAGTTTGGCTCGGACCGATTCGCTCAGGGCGGCGTCGCCTTGCATTTCGCCATCAGCCGGAATGTGAGGCATGCGCTTGACGAAGATGTCGCGCGCCTGGCGCATCTTGCGTGCGGAGGGGCGGTTGCTGGAGCCGAACATCGAGTGGGACAGGAAGGCCACGCGAGGAGGCACCCCAAAGCGCTGGACTTCCTCGACCGCCAGAACGGCGATGTCGGCCAGTTGTTCGGCTGTGGGGTCTTCGTTGACGAAGGTGTCAGCAATGACCAGGTTGTGGTTGTCCAGGATCAGGGCGTTCAACGCGGCCAGGCCATGGGCTTCGGGGCGCACGCCGATCACGTCACGCA
>CAYVOP010000195.1:0-4914 GCA_964453105.1 uncultured Aquabacterium sp.
TGCTCGATAACTGGGGCAACGGCGGCGACAACTTCACCCGCACAGTCCCGTTTGACAAGCTGGAAGGGATCATGACGGTGGCAGAAATCCAAGCTGCACGCCAAGAGGGCCGCGTCCATGACAAGGCCGACAAAACCGGTTTCATTCTGTCCGATGCCCCCAAAGCGCCTCAGGCCGACAATTCTGGCGACGAGGGCCAATCGGAGCAGCCGGAAGCCGTTGACCAGGACGATGGCGGCACTGTGGTTGCAAAGAAGGCAGTGGAAGCCGCAGACATCGCGGCATTGCGTCAACAGTTGCGCGCAGGGGTTCAGATCGTCACGGCTCCCCAGCTCTATCCCACCCCTGATTGGCTGGTTCGCGAAATGATCGCCCTGGCTGAGCTTCAGATCGGCGAGCGACTTCTTGAGCCTCATGGGGGAACCGGCGCGATCTTGAAGGCGTTGCCTGGGGTGGTTCCCTTCGGTGAAAAGAAGCAGACCGCGCTTGATGTCGTGACTGTGGAGATCAATCACGCGCTGGCCAAATCTTTGCAGGCATCAGGTTTGGCCAACCAGGTGGTTTGTCGCGACTTTCTCGAATGCGGCGACGAGCTGGGCACGTTTCACGTCATCCTGGCTAATCCACCGTTCGCCAATGCGGCCGACATCAAACACACCGAGCACGCCCTCAAGTTCCTGAAACCGAATGGGCGATACGTTGGCATTTGCGCAAACGGGCCCCGACAAATCGAGCGCCTTAAACCACTGGCGGAAGGGACAGGCGGGCTCTGGAAAGAGCTGCCCTCCGGCACGTTCAAAGAGGCCGGAACGATGGTGAACACCGCCTTGTTCATGATCCGGACTTGAAGGGGCTGCCGTGAGCGTCAAACCAAATTCTGACGCTGCGGCATGGCTTGAGGCCACGCTCGCAGCTTCCAGGCTTGCCCGCTCCAACGTCATCGCAGCAATCGGGGATGTGACAGAGGGCGCAATCTTGAAACAGGATGGGGCCGATCGCTGGGCGTTCCTCTTGCCCGATATGACCGAGCAGGGTAAGTGGCGCATCCAGTATTTCGACCTCCGAGGCTTCTCGGGCCATGGCATCTACAGCGCGCCTTGTGCGTTGGTGGATGCGGCTATTTCTGGGGGGTATGTCGAGCGAGATGATGGGGCGCTTGACAGGGTGCAAGACCTGCCGAGTTTTCGGCGGGGCTGTTTCCTGGCCGAACTGATCGCCCAGGTCAATGGGGGTCTGATCACTCACGCAGGGGCAGACGCGCTTTTGCTGCAGTATGACCAGGAAGCTGCGAGTGCTTGAGCTAAGACCGCTGCTTTTGGCGTCCCCGGCTTCGCCGGTCGGGCTCTGGTCCTTCGGATCGAGCCCCTGCGGGTCTCGCCCAGCCATAGGCTGGCTATCGATCCCTGACGCCTCCGCACCCTCTGGGTGCTGCGCACTGGCAAGCCAGTTTGCCCCGCGATAGAGCCGTGTTCCCACCCCTCAGAATGGTGCCCACCTCGGCCCCCAGGGTCTCCCCAGCTTCCAGCCGGGTCGCCCAGATCGGGCGCTGATAGCTTCCCCGATCTGGCTTCGCCCTGGTCCCCGCGCCGGGCAATGGCCCGCCCACACGGCTGGAACCCCAAATATTCGCATGCGAATATTCCTCTCGCCTCCACCTGAGCACGCTGACATGCGTTTTGCGGGTTTCGTCGGCCCCGTCCTTCGGCGGGGCAGTCTACCGACCCGGCGACTACCGCAAAAGCCACCAGCCAAGGCTGGCGGCCAAGCGCTCGATGTCAGCGAACCGCCGCCTCTACGCCGCCATTGCCCAGGTTGATTTGAGGCACGAAGTCCCTTTTGCCGCGTTCATATACCGAACCCGCGTGCAAACAGTATATGTCGCGACGAATTTAAATAATTAAATAAATCTATCGCCCCGGCATACTGTTATTCATAATCAATGAATAATAATCTCCAATGTATTGACCGTCAATCGAATGGATAATATAATTATCCCATGGTTAGACAAATGGGGTCAGACATGACGAAACGAAAGAATCTGAAGGCGATGGCAGAAGTTCTTTTTATTTCCGCCATTCTCATTTCGCCCTTGCTCCTTGACTTCTTTAAGCGTCCTTAAATCTTACACAGGTGCCACATGGAAAACATGCAACTCGCAATTGACCAAAGCATCGCCCGCCACGACTCCGGGTTTGCCAAATTGCTGGAAGCGGAGGCAAAGGGTCTGTTTTGTGTGGTCGCGGAGACTGCGGCTTTTTGCCCAAGCACCGAAGCGGAGATCGGTCGCCAATACCAAATTCTGAAGAAGTTCCTCAAACCGCAGTCTGCTGTTGACTACTTGGCCGAACACACCAGGACTCTACAAGGGGACGAGGCATTTGACCCTGAATTGTTGTTTTACGTGTACCCGAGCGCCCCAGTGGCTCAGGGCAAAACCGCCAACGAACTCGACTTGGCCGCTTGGTCCAGCGACGTGCCCTTCTGATCGCCCAACAGATACCCAGGAGAAAACCATGCACACCGCATTCTTTACGATGTTCCCACTGCGTAACAGCAACCGCACCTACGCCGTCCGGTCGCCCCGCACGTACACGCGTATGGTCGACGCAGTGGAGGCCGCAATCCAGGGCAACATGCACCCCACTTGGGACAAGGAGCTGGGCCCCATGACGGCCGTGGAGTGTCTGGTCGGCGAAAACGGCCGAGTGTTTCACCTCAGCCCGCTGCCTTGGGAAATTGTCGATTGCCGCCATCCTGAGTCCGGCCCGTTCCCACGCGCCCACTACGGGGAAACACTGCTGGGGCCGGAGCTGGCTGGCTATCAATTCGGCTTGCGGCAGACCTGGAGCGACAAGCACGACGTTTATCCCTTTGTGATTAATGTCGTTGGCAAAGACCTCCGTGGTGACCAGGAGGCGACGCAGGATTTAGTGCAAACAGCCGGTGAGCAGTTTCGCAAAATGGTGCTGCGATATGTGAAGGCGCTGGAGTTGCACGAGGGAAACGGCCAGTATTGCCTCCCCATTGGTCTCGCAATCACACATAACGCGGTCCACATCGTCGCTGATGCGCGTTTGACGATTGACTATAGCCACCAGCTCAAGGCGGCGTAATTAGCAACTAGGCCAGTCACAACACTGGCCACCATTCCGAAATCGAATATGGCGAAAACTCAGCCAGGGCGGAGCGCTGCCCAAATGACAGACCCAGAACGACAACTGGTGACTATGCTTCGGAATACTGCTCCGAAATATCATCTGTTTGAGCGATTCCGAGACTTTGTTGCCATAGCGGCATATACATACAGTAATGTCGTTGACCACGTTAACCGAGAGCGACGGGAGGCGGCCTATCTGGAGATTGCTAAAAGATACACCAGGGAGGAATTGACTCAATTTGCAAGAGGCATTGCTTACATTGTTGAAGCATTGGATAGCGGGTTAGACGACTTCTTAGGTCGCGTTTATATGTCCCTTGACCTGGGCAACGAGTGGGCAGGCCAGTTTTTCACGCCTTACTCGGTTTCAAAACTCATGGCCTTGATCAATATAGGCCGCGCACCTGAAATAATAGCTCAGGAAGGATTTATAACGGTCAGCGATCCTTGCATTGGGGCTGGATCGATGGTTATTGCCATGGCCGACGCACTCCAAACGTCAGGGATCAATTATCAGCAGTGCATGCACGCAATTGGCGTTGACGTTGATATCATCGCCGTGCACATGGCTTACATTCAGGCAACCATATTGAACATTCCCGCCATCATCTACCATGGAAATAGTTTGACGCTTGAAACATGGTCGGAGTGGCGAACCTTTGGACATGTCGCCGGTTTTTGGGATTCCAAGTTGGCGCGGAAGAAGAAAGAGACCCAGTTAAGGCCACATGAAAGCCCAGAAACCAATCCAGCCGTTATGCCCATCGTGCTCACCCCGGTAAATGAAACAATCGTTCGTTTAACGCACCGAGCTACAGCGACTAGCGAAAGCGGCGAACAAATTGGATTTGAATTTTGAGGCGAAGAAATGCAGACTGACACAATCATGGGCTGGATTGATAGCCTGCCAAATGTGAGGACAGACCTCCTGGCGCACAGGGACCAATTGCAATTCGGTATTGACGAAGCAGCTAGGCTGGAATGGGAGGCTGCCCAGCTAAGGGCTCAAGTGATGAGCGAACAGAAAAAACTGTTGGGCGAGATTGCAAAGCGCTATCCCTTGCACGAGATCGAGCAGGCCAGCAATCGCTACCGAAAGGCAAACCAGTTGGGCGCTGACATTCTCGACCAGGGATTGAGAAACGCACTGACGCGGTGCGATGGGAATGTGGGGCCAAAGGTGGCGCTCGAAATCTACGAACAGGAAGTTCTGAAGGACCACACAAAACTGATCGAGCAGAGCACGGGCGAAACGCTGCAACTTCTAACCAAACTGATTGATTGGTGGGTGTACGCAGGCGAGCCCATCATGCGACGCCTCAGCACTTGAAAAAAAGGCCTGCCGTATATGGCAGGCCTTTTGGCTGGAAAACTACAGATTGACGAGGCAGCCAGTTCACTGGAATTTTTGGGACGCCTTGGAGAGTGCGGCACCAATCGAGTCGGCGGCCTCTTGCCAAACCTCGACTGTGTAGTTCTCCCACTTTTGTGCCTTGATCAGATCCCGCACGTCACGCGCATTCTTATCCTGTTGCTTGCGAATGGCTTCGCGCTGACGTTCTTTGACTCGGGCTAGTTTCTCCTCCAGTGCCGCAATCTCGGATGCGTAGGGAGCATCTTCCTTGGCCCGCCCAGACTTAGCCTTTGCCGGCTTCTGAGCCGCAGGGGAGGGTGAGGGGGACGATTGGGGTGCAGTTTGAGAGGCTTCCACTTGTGCCGTGCCTGGTGTTTGGTTGTCTGTGGCGGTGCTCATTGAG
>CAYVOP010000196.1:0-4888 GCA_964453105.1 uncultured Aquabacterium sp.
AGATTGCTCGACTCGCTCGGCGAAGTCGGCGTTTTCCGACAGGAAGCCATAACCCGGGTGAATCGCTTCGGCGTCGGTCACCTCCGCCGCCGAGATGATGGCCGGCATGTGCAGATAGCTTTGGCCGGATGGGGCTGGGCCAATGCACACGGCCTCGTCGGCCAGCTTGACGTATTTGGCGTCGCGATCGGCTTCGGAGTAGACGACCACGGACTGGATGCCCATCTCACGGCAGGCGCGCTGAATCCGCAGGGCGATCTCGCCGCGGTTGGCGATCAGAATCTTCTTGAACATGGCGAAACCTCCGCCTTATTCAATGATGAACAGGGGCTGACCGTATTCGACTGGTTGACCGTTTTCCACCAAGATCTTGGTGATGGTGCCGTCCTTGTCCGCTTCGATCTCGTTCATGATCTTCATGGCTTCGATGATGCAGACGGCCTGACCTTCCTTGACCTGGTCGCCGACTTCGGCAAAGGCCTTGGCGCCAGGGCTGGACGCGCGGTAGAACGTGCCCACCATGGGGGACTTCACCACGTGACCGGTTTCTTCAGCTGGGGCCTCGACGGCTGGTGCGGCAGCAGCAGCAACAGGGGCGGCCATTTGGGCGGGCGCGGCTTGCTGCATCACAGGCATGGCCACGGCCACGGGGGTGGCGCCAGCCTTGACGATGCGCACTTTGCCATCGGCCTCGGTGATTTCCAACTCGGACACGTTGGATTCAGAGACGAGGTCGATCAAGGTTTTCAGTTTGCGCAAGTCCATGTTTGCGATCTCCAGCGAAGCGGTCGAGCCCAAAAAGCTCGGGGTAAAACAGGATAACGAACCGTGGGGGAGGGGGTTCAGTTGCGAGAGGGGGCGCCCAGGCGCTCCAGGGCGGCGTCCAGCGCCAGGCGGTAGCCGGCCGCTCCCAGCCCCACGATCACGCCTTCGGCGATGTCGGAGAAGTAGGAGTGGTGGCGGAAAGGTTCACGCTTGTGCACGTTAGACAGGTGCACTTCAATGAAAGGAATGGCCACGCCAGCCAACGCATCGCGCAAGGCAACGCTGGTGTGGGTGTAGGCGCCGGGGTTGATGATGATGAACTGGGTGCCGTCGGTGCGAGCGGCGTGCACGCGGTCAATCAGGGCGCCCTCATGATTGCTCTGAAAGGCCGACAGCGAAGCGCCTTGCAGTTTGGCGCGTTCGGTCAATCCGGTGTTGATCTGATCCAGGGTGGTGGCACCGTAGACCTGGGGCTCTCGAGTGCCCAGCAGGTTCAGATTGGGGCCGTGAAGGACGAGGATCTGCATGCGTCATTGGCTTGCGACCGAAGTCGTTGGGCCAAGAAAGTGAACGTAGGTGCATTTTACGCGCAAATGGCAGCAAAAACCCGTTTTTCGGAAAAACGGTGCGAGCGTCCTGCCCGTGCTGTCGGGCGCCAGTGTCTGCAAAGACGGCGGTCTTGTCAATCCGCCGCGGTCAATTGGTCTGCGACCACTTGATCAGATCGTCGTAGGTGGTTCCCCCCATCTTGCGGTGCACGATCCGGCCTTGTGCATCGATCAAGACAGTAAACGGAAGGCCGCCAGCCGCATTGCCCAGGGCTTGCGACAACTCTGTGCCGCCAAAGCCGGCCAGGCCGATGTCGAAGGTCACGGGCACCTTGGCGAGGAACTCTCGAACGGGTGTCGGGCCATCCACGGCTAAGCCGATGACGCGCCAGCCTTTGTCTTTCATGGTCTGCTGAAAGCGGTTGAGATCAGGCATCTCTTTGACGCAAGGTGGGCACCAGCTGGCCCAGAAGTTCAGCAAGATGGGTTGCCCCTTGTACTGGTTCAGCGCCAGGGTCTTGCCGTCGGGGGTGTCGAATGTGTGCGTCCAGAAGTCGGCGGGCAGAGCGTCAGCAGCTTGGGCGTTGGGTTGGGTGCTGGGCGGGGCTTGCGTGCTTTGCGAGACGATGGGGCCGGTGGGGTGGCTTGACAGAGACCACCACGCGCCCAGGCCGGTGGCGACCAGCCCGACCACGGTGAACAGGATGACTTTCGACGTTTGGGTGGAGGGCATGGTGTGACAGATCTGGGGCAAATGGGGAATGGATGGACGACGGATGGGGGTCAGGCCGCGAGCAAGGCTTCGACGGCAGCGAGGTCGCCGCGCTCAGTCTGGCCTCGGCTATTGGCTTTGAGGGCGCCCCGCAGATCGTCCAGGTCGAGAATGGTCAGGTGCAAGCCAATGGGCTCGCCCAGCTCCTGGCAGGGAATGGTCAGGCTCAGGCGGTCGACCTCGGTGCCACGGGGGCCGGGCACGGCGCCTACCTCGTAAGGCAGGTTCAGATTGATCAGCTGAATTTCCGCTGATTTGCTGTCATCGCAATACAGTTGCAGGTGGATGTCGTTGAGTCGGGTGGCCGTGCCCCGCCATACCGCGCCGGTGAGGTGGGGGCGGAATTCAGCCAGTCGCTTCATCCAGGTCACGGCCAGGCGACGCAGGGCGGCTAGCTCGGCCGGTTGGGTGTCAGAGCAGAACACGCTGAGGTACTCGCGTACCGCGTCTTCCACGCTGTCGTTGTCGGGCAGTTCGGCGCGACCGGTCACTCCTAATTGCTTGACCGCACGGCGTTTGGCAGGGCCGTACTCCAGCCCCTCCTCGACAACGAGGCGGGCGGCCGTGGCGGCAATTTCCTGGGTGAAGTGCGATGACATGGTGGGGAGCGAATCGTCGAGCCTGTCATCGTAGCGGATGGGCCAATCGGGCGCTGGGCGGAGGTTGATGCGCTGCAAGGGGATTCGGTTTTGCACAACAATGGTGCGATGCAATGGAAATTACCTGAGCGTGTGCGCCACCTGATGTTGGCCGATACACCTTCTTTATCGCGGGGCGAGCGTGTGCGTTCGGCCCTGGGGGCCTTGTTGGCGGTGGCGGTGTGCGCCTGGGGCTTGGCCTTGATTCCGGCGCCCGCCTATTGGCTGCTGGCCCCCGTCGGGGCCAGCGTGGTGATCTTGTTTGCGCTGTCTCACAGCCCCTTGGCGCAGCCCTGGCCGGTTCTGGGTGGGTATGCCTGCGCTACGGCTGCCGGATTGGCTTGTCTGTATTGGGTGCCCTACCCATTTGTGTCGGCGGCGCTCGCGGTGGGCCTGACGGTGTGGCTGATGGCCCGGTTCAACTGCATTCACCCACCAGGCGGTGCTTTGGCCTTGCTGCTGGTGCATGAGCACCATGGCTCGTACGCTGATGCTGCTCACATCGCTGCGCTGGTGGCGGCGAATGTGCTTTGCCTGTTGCTGGCCGCGGTGCTCATCAACAACGGAGTCTTGCGGCGCCGTTACCCGCATCGAGCGGACAAGCCGCCACGCAATCGTCACCAGACGGCCGACGAGATGCCGCTGACCCGGTCGGGTCTGAACCACGAAGACCTGGATCACGCGGTGCGCAAGCTGGGCAGTTTTGTGGACGTCAAGAGCGACGAGCTGGTTGAGTTGTACAACGAGGCCTCCGCGCATGCTTTTGACCGCCACATGGGGCAAACGTGTGGCGACATCATGTCGCGCGATGTGGTGACGGTGGAATTCGCCACCGAGCTGGATGAGGCCTGGAACCTGCTGCGTCGCCACAAGATCAAGACCTTGCCGGTGGTGGACAAGTTTGGGCGCTTGGTGGGGGTGTTGTCGGTGGCCGATTACCTGAGGCAGCTCGATGACACCACGGCGGCGGGGCTGGCCGTGACTTTGCAGGGCTTGTTGCGGCGCACGCCGGGTGATTATTCCAACAAGGCCGAGGTGGTGGGGCAGATCATGACCCCATCGGTGATCTGCGTGACGCCGAGCACATCCTTATCTGAGCTGGTGCAGCAGCTGTCTGCGCACGGCTTGCATCACATGCCGGTGGTGGATGACTCGCGGCGCGTGGTGGGCATGGTGACCCACTCCGATGTGACGGCGGCGCTGTATCGGCGCATGGCCTTGGGGCCAGGCGTGACGCAGGGGGCAGCCCCCTGACCATGAAAAACGCCCGCATGATGCGGGCGTTTTGATGGGGTGCCGAAGCGGTCGGTCGATCAGCCTTCGCGGCGCAGGGCCGGGAACAAGATCACGTCGCGGATGTTGGCGGCGTCGGTCAGCAGCATGATCAGGCGGTCGATGCCGATGCCACAGCCGCCGGTGGGGGGCAGGCCATATTCCAGGGCGCGGATGTAGTCGGCGTCGAAGTACATGGCTTCTTCGTCGCCAGCGTCTTTGGCGCTGGCTTGCGAGGCAAAGCGGGCGGCTTGTTCTTCGGGGTCGTTCAGCTCGGAGAAGCCGTTGCCGTATTCGCGACCGGTGATGAACAGTTCGAAGCGCTCGGTGATACTGGGGTCGGCATCGGAGGCGCGTGCCAGCGGCGAGACTTCAACCGGGTAGTCAATGATGAAGGTGGGCTGCCACAGCTTTTCTTCCACGGCGGCTTCGAACAGGCCAAATTGCAGCTCGGCCAGGGTCCAGCGGGCAGGGGGCTCTTCACCCAGTTGCTTGAGTTTGGCGTGCAGCACTTCGGCGTTGTCGGCCTCGGCTTCGGTCAGGCCGGCAAACTGGATCAGCGAGTCGCGCACGGTCAAGCGAGCGAATGGCGATTCCAGGTCGACGTCCTTGCCGCCATAGCTCAGCTTGGCGGTGCCCACGGCTGCGCGAGCGGCGTGGCGCAGGATTTCTTCGGTGAAGTCCATCAGGTCGCGGTGGTTCCAGTAGGCCGCGTAGAACTCCATCATGGTGAACTCGGGGTTGTGTCGCACCGACACGCCTTCGTTACGGAAGTTGCGGTTGATTTCGAACACGCGCTCGAAGCCGCCCACCACCAGGCGCTTCAAATACAGCTCAGGCGCAATGCGCAGGAACATTTCCTGGTCGAGTGCGTTGTGGTGGGTGATGAAGGG
>CAYVOP010000197.1:0-4806 GCA_964453105.1 uncultured Aquabacterium sp.
CGGGCTCTTAGCTCAGTTGGTAGAGCAGCGGACTCTTAATCCGTTGGTCGTAGGTTCGAATCCTACAGGGCCCACCAACTTCCCCAGTTGGTTTCCGATCACTTGAGCAGTGGTCACTTGATGGCGAATTCGCCCTCTCTGGATAAATCCGGAGGACGGGCAGATGACTCGCAAATTAACTGCATTGAATAGCAAGGGTGGAGTCGGCAAGACTTGCACCATGGCCAATCTTGGCGGCGTGCTTGCCGACATGGGGGCCCGTGTGCTGTTATTTGATGCTGACCCTCAGGCATCTCTGTCCAAGTACTACGAGCTGGAGTACGAGGCCCCCAAGGGCCTGGTCGAGGTCATCACAGAGGGTTTCATCGGCGAAGACTGTATTTCTCGGACAGTTCGCCCCCGCCTCCATCTGATCAAGTGCAACGATGGTGATGCGGAATTGCAACATTGGCTGCACAACAAGGCCGACCGACGCACCCGTCTACAGGTTGCTTTGCAAGCCCCGATCATCGACGACAACTACGACTTCGTGTTGATCGACACACAGGGGGCTATCGGTAACTTACAGACGGCCGCAGCCTTTGCCGCAGACCGTCTACTCAGCCCTCTGCCTCCCGACACTCTCAGTATCCGTGAGTTCACGACCGGCACGCTCAAGGTTTTGCGCAAGCTCGGGCAATCAGAAAGCGAGCCAACGGCATTCCTTGCACCGATTCAGGTGGTCATTTGCAAGGCAGACGTGTCCAAAGATGGGCGTGAGCTGCTTCAAGCGTTGCACGAAGAGTACAGCCAAAGCGACGAACTCACATTTTTGGATGTGCAGATTCCCCAGGCGAAGGCCTACAAGGAAGCCGCCACACGCCGCATGCCCGTTCACGAATACAACACCGTTGGCGGCGTTCGTATGCCGTCCGGCTTTGAGGTCATGCATCGTCTGGCATGGACCCTGTATCCCGAGCTCTACGGCTTCTTTGCCGGAGGCAAACGTGCCGACCCGGATCTGGTTTTTGGGTCCGCGCAAGAGGGAAGTGAAGGTGAAGAGCTGGGAGGGGCCGCAGCATGACCGCCCCCAAAAATCCGCCCCCACTGGGTATTCCCTCGTCTGGTCTTTCCAGCACCGTCCTGGCAAAACAACCGCCCGTCCGTCGCTCGGCCAATTTGGACCTGGTTCACAACAGTGAATCGGCCGATTTGCGCTCGGCACTGGCCAAGGCCAGCGTTCAGGTCACCAATCCAACAGCCTCGAAGGTCGATTTGTCCGAAGGTGACATTGATGGCACCCCCATTCGACTGAAGGTAACTGAGGTGTTGCTGTGTGACCAGCAGCCCCGCATCTTCCTCAACGAGAGCTACGAGGAAGTTCGCACCTCCATCGAGTCTCAGGGCCTGACTACCAGCCTGGAGGTTACTCGCCGTAACCCGGGTGAGCCGTACATGCTGTCCGCTGGTGGCAATACCCGCCTGACAATCCTGCAAGATCTCTACAAGGAAACGGGCGACGAGCGCTGGCTCTACCAGTTCTTCATCTATCGTAGGTTCACCAGCGACCGTCGTCTTCTGGCTAAGCATCTGGCGGAAAACCTGGCGCGTAGCGACATGAAATTCTGGGAGGCCGCCAAGGGCGTGGCTGACCTAGTGGTCGATTTAGAGCGTGAGCACGGCCAACTCAGCGAACGCCGCTTGGAAGAGCTTTTGCCCAAGGAGGGAATTTTTGCCAAGCGTGCGCTGATCTCGCGTTGGATGTTCACGGCCAAACGACTGCACGGATTGAACCAGGCGCTGCTCAATCTGACCGGGCAGCAGGTACTGGACAAGTACCAACCACGGCTCAATGCCGTTTTGCGCCTTGCAACGAAGTTCGGTCTGGACGCCCAGGACTATTGGGACAACATCGTCACCCCGACATTGCAACAAGCCGGGGAAGCGTTCCACGCGACCGCGCACTATAACGTCGACCACATCTGCGATGCCATCGAGGTCGCCTTTGCGGAGCGTACCCAGGAATCGGCCGCCTCGGTCAAGCGCATGTTGCACGCGCTGGCGGTAGCTCAAGGCAATGTGACCCTGGCCGATCTTAAAACGCCGCCCGCGGCGGTTCCCTCATCCGCCCAGCCAGGACCCTCTCAAGGGGAGTTCCATGAAGACTTGGGCGATTCCTCCCGTCAAACCGCCACACAGCCCCACTCCGGAGCGATGGGGGCCACCAGTCACCGGGTAGTCGCCGCCCCAGCGCCTAAATTGAGACAAGGTGATGGCCCAGGCAAAGCGCCGACGCCGCCCTCCGAGTCCAACTTGGTTTCGCGTGCGCAGTTCTCTGACGGTACAGGCCTGACTATGCCGCCTGTGGTTTCGTCTGCCAGTCAGGTCATGAACTTGGACGTGTCGACCCACGAGGACATCTGGCAGCGCTTGCAGTTGGAAATGCAGATCCTGGTCGAAACCGTTGGGCTGCAGGAATGCTTCATCGCCAGCGAGGCCATGCCTCTGGGTTATTACATGGAATACCCAGATGCCGCTCGCCATGGCGTAGATCCTTCCGCTCGGCTGACAGAAGCCCAGATGTGGGAACGAGCGCAGGCCTCGGCCGTGTTCTGGACGATGCTCAAGTTGTCAGGGCAAACCGATCCAGATTGCGCATCGCGCCTGGACACCAACTCTCGCTTCTACCGTTCATTGCTCGACGATGAGTTTTCGCTCGCGTACCTGTGCAACACGTGCGTCGGCGATGCCCCTTTTGAAGATGTCCTGCTCTTGGCCTCCAAGCCTGGCTGCACAGCCATGACACAACTGCTTCAAGTCGTTGTGCTCATGCGTGCCGTAAATGAGCGTTTTCCAGACCGCTGGCCGGAGACCTTGTCCGACACGAATATCGCCAACGCTGCCTAACCATCGAGTTTCGACCGATCAGCCCTGAGACGCAAATCATGCGGACTGACGAGTCGAGCCACTTGGCAGCATCACCGTTTTTAGAAGTAACGCAGTACAGGGAGTACCAATCGTGAGAAATACCGCACCCGTCGATCTTCGCAACTCTACCGTTCGCCTCATTTTCATGATGCACCTAGCAGAGCAGTTCGATCAGTTCGAACCTAGCCGTATGGGCGAGTACCAATCGGCGGGTATGACGCCGGCATTCATTGATCGATACCGCAGTCTCACGGTATCGGAGCTACTGAGCTTGGCGCGCACTACGCGAGAAGACGCCATTCAAGTGTTGGTCAACGTGCCCAAGCTCGACTCAGATATCAATCGTCTGGAGTATCTGCGTGCGGACAACCAAGCGTATGAGTACTTCATCCGAAATGGTGCCAGCCTCAATCTGATCATGGAACTGTTCACCAAACGGCCATCGGACATCAAGCGCATGCAGCTCTTGATGGGGGCGGCCCCTTCGGCGGGGCGCAAAGCCCTCCCGGCTGAAGATGACCGCGTCGAGATCCTCGCGTCCTGGCACCGGGTGCGCAATGGCACACAGTGGCCCCAGCGGGCACGGGAGGACTTCATCGAACTCCATCACATGTACCCGCACCTGTCCCTGGCTCAGCTTGAAGGCGTCTTGTCTACCTACAAAGCCCATTCACACGAAGCGTGTGCCCCTAAAGCACTGACATCCAAATCATGAGCGTTGTGCCTTTGATCCGCAACCCCCTTCCTGGCGGCAGCGCGCTGGCTGAGCCCACCTTGGCTGCCCCCCGCCCGCGCCCTGTCATGCGCTACCACGGCGGCAAGTTCAGGCTCGCCCAGTGGATCATTGGCCACTTCCCTTCGCATGACACCTACGTGGAGCCATTCGCCGGTGCTGCCTCCGTCCTGATGGCTAAACCAAAGTGTAGGGCGGAGGTTTATAACGACTTGGACAGTCGTGTGGTCAATGTTTTCCGCGTCCTGCGCAACCAAGCCACCGCCAACGAGCTTCGCCGACGCATCCGCTTGACCCCGTTCTCGCGAGAAGAGTTCGAGGACAGCTATGCCCCGGCGAGCGATCCGGTTGACGCGGCGCACAAGACCATCATGCAGTCCTTCATGGGCTACGGCTCGGATGCCACCACCCGCGAAGATCGTCCTGGTTTTCGCGCCAAGCGGGCGCAAGGCACGCTGCCCAGCAGCGAATGGGCCGGATGGCCTGAAAGTGTGCCCGTGTTCACCGACCGCCTGCGATCGGTGGTGATCGAAAGTCGCGACGCGCTGGAGCTCATGCCCGACTACGACACGCCCACCAGCTTGTTCTATGTTGATCCGCCCTATGTGCGTGCCACGCGCTATGACAACGGCAGGCATGGCTACCGTCACGAGCTGAGCGACCAGCAACACGAACAACTGGCTGCCGTGTTGCATCGCCTCAAAGGCATGGTTGTTTTGTCAGGCTATGCGTGCGATCTGTATGACCAGATCCTTTTCAAGGACTGGATCCGTTTTGAGCGTGACACGGTCGCCGACAGCGGAGGCGCCCGCACCGAGGTCGTATGGCTCAACCCGCCGTGCGCACAAGCGCTGCAGCAACAACAAGCCAAGCAAGCCAGCTTGCTCGATGGCGAGTCCCCCATTTTGGAGAAGCGCAATGGCTCGCTTTGAACACGCCACCACCTATTTCCCGTTGGCCTATGAGCGCAATGAAAAAGGCTTTGCCATGTTCAAGACGGACCAACCGCCGGTCAATCCGATGGTCGAGCAGTTCGTTAACAACGAGCGCTACGCCCGTCATCTGACCGAGATGGGAAACGATGGATGGGAGCTTGTCTCCGTGCAACAGGTGTTGTTGGCGCCAATTCAAATCTGACCACCTGTGCCAACTGAATTTTGACCAGG
>CAYVOP010000198.1:0-4785 GCA_964453105.1 uncultured Aquabacterium sp.
TTGTCAAAAATCAAGAATCGCCGGTCAAGACGGGTTAGACCTGCCTTGCCTATGCTCTGGGCTGATTTTTGGATAGGGGACAGGCATGTCTGGATCGCATCCGCGCAGCATTTTCATTACCGGAGCCGCCGCTGGCATTGGGCGAGCCGTGGCCGAGCGCTTTGCGCGTGAGGGGTGGGTGGTCGGTTTGTTCGACGTCGATGAGGCCGCCGTGCAGGCGCTGAGTCAGCAGTTGGGGCAACAGTTTGGGGCGGGCCGGGCGGTCGCCGGGCGGCTGGATGTGGCTGATGCCGAGGGCTGGGCTCAGTCGCTTGCGGCCTTTGTACAAGCCGCTGGCGGGCGCCTGGATGTGCTCTTCAACAACGCCGGTGTGGCCGTGACGGCCCCGTTTGACGAGGCCCCGCTGGCGCGGCACCACCGCCTCATCGACATCAACCTCAAAGGCGTGGTCAATGGTTGCCATGCCGCACTGCCCTATCTGAAGCGCACGCCGCAATCGCGCGCGATCAACATGTGCTCTGCCTCGGCCTTGTATGGTCAGCCCATGCTCAGCACCTACTCGGCCACCAAGGCCGCTGTGCGCAGCCTGACTGAAGCGCTGGACATCGAATGGCAAGCGCACGGCATACGTGTGCTGGACGTGTTGCCCCTCTTTGTGAACACCGCCATGGTGCGCGACGAGGTCAGCAAGATGAAAACCGTCAAAACGCTGGGGGTGCGTCTTAGCGCGGAAGACGTGGCTGCCACGGTGTGGCAATTGGCGCGCCCGCTGTCAGCCCGAGGTCTGCCGGTTCACTCGCCCGTTGGGTTGCAAACCAAGTTGTTTTACATCGCGGCCAAGCTCACACCGGATGGCCTGAACCGCTGGATCACGGCCAAGCTCGGTGGACATTGAAGCGAGTTCACCTGACACAAAATCGATGCAACAAACCACCGATGACCGCTCCCGATTCCACCCTGGCCCTGGCCGGCATGAAGCCCCTCACCGACTTCGATGGCGCACGTGCCGCCAACGCGCCAACCGAGCGCCTCAAGGAGGTTCGGCGCCGCGCGCTGGCTTTGCGTGAGCGCATGATGGCCGAGCCCGAGGTGCTCTTCTACCGCAGCTTCAACTTGATCCGAGCGCCATACCCGACCTACTACGCGTTCTCTGGCGTCTTTGCCGACAAGGGCTTCAAGTTTCCTTTGGTCCATTTGTTGAACCGTCTGTTTGTGGTTCAGTACCGTGACCACAGTGGCCAGGTCAAGACCTTGGTCATGTCGCCTACCGATCACGATGCCAATCGGGAAACGCCGTTCTTCAAGCGCCTGGCCAGCCGCGTGCCCGAGGTCTTCGCTCCCTTGCTTGCGCCCGTGTTCAACACGGTCGAAGGGGCGCTGGCAGCCTGTGGCATTCGACCCGATCAGGTCGACTACATCAGCTACGACCATTTGCACACGCAGGATGTGCGGCGCTGGCTCGGATCAGCGAATCGGCCGGCCTACTTTCCCAAGGCCAAGCTGTTGGTGCATAGACAGGAATGGGCTTCCACCCGGGCCTTGTTGCCCATTCAGGCCGATTGGTATTGCCCGGGCGGCATCGATGGCATTGCGCCAGATCGAGTTCTGCCGTTTGACGGTAGCCTTAGCCTGGGGCCGGGGGTGGCTTTGATTCACACCCCAGGGCATACCGAGGGCAATCATTCCCTGGCGGTTCGGGTGCCTGACGGCATTCGTGTGACCAGTGAAAACGGGGTGGGGGCCGATGCCTACGAGCCCAAGCACTCGCGCATCAACGCCGTGCGGCGCCATGCCTTGAGTACGGGGGTGGAGGTGATCCTCAACGGCAACACCTTGGAGGGCAGCAACGATCAGTACATCTCCATGGTGCTGGAGAAGACGTTGGCGGGTCCGTCGGCCCATCCCGATTACCCGAACTGCGCCACGTCCAGCGAGCGCACGCGCTTCTGGCTTTTCCCAGGGGAGGGGGCCAGCCATCTGTTTGGTGAGGCGAACTTTGGTTCGCCCTTTAAAGGCTGACCGGGTCCGTCTTATTGCGGCATCAAGATGTGGCCCCGCGTAGATGCCACCGGCTTGGCCGGGTCGTCTTGCCACACATTGACCTGCACCAGGGACACCCGGTTGCCTTGGCGCACCGTGATGCCTTGGGCATAGGTGTCAATGGGCTTGGCTGAGCGCAGGTAATCGATCGAGAAATCGATGGCCTTGGGGATCGCTTTTCCGATCTGTGGGTTGGTGGCCACCATGTGCATGATCATGGCCGTTTCCGCAAACCCGGCCAGCACGCCACCGTGCAGTGCCGGCAGCATCGGGTTGCCAATCAGGTCGTGCTTGAAGGGCAAGCGGAAAATGGGGCCCGCGTTGACTTGCGGGTGCTGCATCACCCCCAGGAAGTCGACATAAGGCGAGCGCCCCTCGGGGATGGCGGGTTGGCTTGATTTGGCCGCTTCCGCAATCGCCTCCATCGACACGACGTGAATGGGCGGGGGTGCCACCGCAGGCTTGTTTGTGCTTGGGGTGGGGGCGCTGCCATCCAGGTCTTTGCGACGCGAGTTGGCGGTGGCCCGCATGAAGGTGGCGTTGGCCACAGCGATGATTTCGTCGTTGCCGGGCTGGCGCAGTTCGCCGCGCACAAAGGCCACGCTGCGCGACAGTCGGTAGCAATGGGCGTCGCAGATCAGGTTCTTGCTGGCATCGGCCGAGCGCAGGTAGTCCATGCGCAAGTCCAGCGTGGCAAACGGCTCGAGCTTGTCCAGCGCGGTGCCCACGGCGATGCCACAGGCCGTGTCAGCCAGCACGCTCAGGCACCCGGTGTGAATGCGGTTGCGTTCGATGTCGCCGCTCCAGGTCGGGCGCGCGGGCACCATCAGGCTGGCGCGCCCCTTTTCCAGGTGCGTGACCAGCATGCCCGAAGCTTGAGCGTAGGGAATGGTCTTGATGAAGTGGTCAACCCACTGGAATGTATCTGAAGCGTTGGGGTCAGATGCGAACAGGCTCTTGCTCATGCGAACTCTCGAAAAAGAATCAGGACTTCTTGGGGTTCAGTCGTACTTCCAGGCCCTTGTCGGTGACCTGAATGTGCCCCACCTCGTAGCCCATGCGGTCTGCGGTGCGCAGGTCTTCGGGTTTGAATTGGTGAACCGGGAAGTCTTGCAGCCGGTCTTCGGCGATCCACGCGCCCAACTTGGTCAGATAGCGCTGCATGCCTGAGGGCAGGCCGGCCAGGTTGATCTGATCGACCGTGACCCGTGTCAGACGCAGTGTCAGGTCTTTGGGCTCGAACCGCAAGCCAAAGCTCACGCCGATGGTGCCCTGGTAGGTCTTGCGGAACAGGTTGTCGGTGGCGCTGAGGTCGAACTCGGTGCCCACGCGGTTGTCTTGCGGCTTGAATTGCAGACGAGGCGCCTGGGCCTTCACGTCGAGCAGGTCCAGGATGCGATTGGTGACCGGAAAGGGCTTGGCGATTTTCTCGCTGAGCTCTTCCTTGGTGATCACCACCGTGCGGGGGCCCAGGATGGAGGCGCAGGCCGCCAGCGACGACAGCGCAGCAAAGCCGCCCCAGCGCAGGGCAGCACGACGAGACATCTCAAACATGGACAAGGTTCAACCAGCCGGCCATTAAGGAACAGGTGTCCATTGTGGCAGGGTCAGCACCTCTGTGCCGCGCAGCCGTGCGCGTTTGGCCAGTTTGAGCAATGCGGCGTCCTTCGAGAACAGCCATTTCGCTCCCACATGCAGGGCCAGGTCGATGAAAACCTGATCGTCCGGATCTTTGCAGCGCAAGGGCCCGCGCGGGGGCTCGTCCACGAACTCGGCATGCTGAAACACGGTCAGGGTCAGCATGGGGTCGGGCTGCCAGGCCTTGAGGTAACTGCGTGGCCACACCTGGTGCCATTCCTGTTCCATCGAAGGGCAGGCCACCCAGCGCCACTCTCCACGCAAAATGGCGGCCACGATGGGGTGGGCGGCAGGGTCCTTGAACACGCGCCAGTCAAGCAGGGCGTTCGTGTCGAGGATGACGATGGGGCGCGGGTCGGCGGCGCTCATTCGGCGCGGCTGATCACGCCGCCGCCCAGGCACACCTCGCCTTGGTACAGCACAGCCGACTGGCCGGGCGTGACCGCCCACTGGGCTTCGGGGAAGTGCAAGGCGATTTCACTGGGACTGGCTGAGGTGACCTCGCAGGCCGCGTCGGCTTGGCGATAGCGTGTTTTCGCGCCCATGGGGCTGGTGCCCACTTGGGGGCCTCGGCCATCGACCCAGCTCAGGTCATCGGCGACCAGGGTGTGTTGCAACAGCCAAGGGTGGTCATGGCCCTGCACCACATACAGCGTGTTGGTGGCCATGTCCTTGCGTGCCACGAACCACGGCTCGTGCTCACCACCACCACGCGGGGCGCCTTTTTCCTTCACACCGCCAATGCCAATGCCCTTGCGCTGGCCCAGGGTGTAAAAACTCAGGCCCACGTGTTCGCCCAGCTTGCGGCCCCGGTCATCCTTGATGGGGCCGGGGGTGTTGGACAGATAGCGGTTGAGAAACTCGCGGAACGGGCGCTCACCAATGAAGCAGATGCCGGTGGAGTCTTTCTTCTTCGCGTTGGGCAGGCCAATTTCCGCCGCAATGCGGCGCACCTCGGTCTTGGGCAGCTCGCCCACAGGAAACAGGGTTTTGCTCAGCTGGGCCTGGTTCAGCCGGTGCAGGAAGTAGCTCTGGTCCTTCAGCGGGTCCAGCCCCTTCAGCAGTTCGAAGCGCTGGCCGCCTTCGTAAGACGCGTCGGCCACACCG
>CAYVOP010000199.1:0-4761 GCA_964453105.1 uncultured Aquabacterium sp.
AATCAGACTGGCGCCAAGCACATGTCCGGGCGGTTTATGCAGACCATCCTTAGCGGGGGTCTATTTTTTTTATCGCGTCTTGCAATGCATTAAGCCTGGGCTGTCATCTGCTCTGCTTGCTGGCGGTCTGTGCGTGAATTTCTATGTGCTCGATCTGTTCTCTTGGTGGAGTGCGGGTCTTCATAGGTTTCCGTATCTTGCGCTTATTTTTATCGCCTGCTACATGACATTGGCTGAGTCGAGCCAGGTTAAACCTGTTCGAACGATGATTTGTGTTGCCCTGGTGCAATTGATCGGGTTGGGTTTTTTCGAGAAAGCTGTTTTTTTGCCCATCTACTTGGCTGTGTGCCTGGCTGCTGTTTACGGCATGCAGGGCCGGTTCCCTTCACGGGCGCAGCTTGCGATTGTTGCGGCGACCTTCGCGCTCTCGCTGGGCTATTGGATGGTTTCGCCACACGGGCACCAGGAATCTCCTACCCTAGAACAAACATTCGCGGCCGGGTTTAGGTATTTCCATTATTACTTGATTTCTTTTCTCCCTTGGCGCCCTGTGAACCCACCTAGGGTGGCGATCGTTGGGGGCTTTTTCGTCTTTTTTGCTGTTGCGTCGATGGTTGTGAATCGACGTCTCGTCGTCGCAATCGGTTTTCTCATCCTGGCCTTGGTTGCAAACATTATTCCACTGGCGCACTCATCTCGAGTCTTGCTTTTCGGCCAAGATGTCGTGTTGGGGGCGCGATATTTTCATGATAATTTCTTCTTGTTGTTGATGTTTTTTCATTTGATAGCCGGGGTGTTGGGGCAAAAGTTTTTAAAAATGAATGTGGCATCTCGGGCAATGAGGTATGGCTTGGTGTCATTTTTCGTCGTGTATGGGGTGGTTGCGTTTGTTGCTGCTCGTCAGGAAATGACAGCCTTTTACTTAAAGGATGGCCATTCCGGTGGCAAGCGTGCTGCTAAATTCATTGCCAATTTAGAGCAATCCATTCGCAGCGAGTCGGTAAAGGGTGGGGAGATTCACTTGCAAGATCGAATTGCGCCTCAGGCGCTGTATGTTGCGGTTTTTGGGTGGCCCGATCTCCCACTTTCGAAAATACTCATGTGGTACGACAAAAGGGCTGTTTTCGTGGAGTCAAAAGGGGGGTATGCCATAAATGATGATGGCACCCTCCAAAGGTTGGCTGATTAGCCTCCCGACCGGGAGTTTCAGTTCCAATGTGTTCAAAGGTGCGTGGGACGACATCCGGCTGGACGTCCTCTTGTATCTGAACCCTATGGCCTTCAGGCGAGGCCCCCGGCGATGGCCGAAATGATTCAGGTCTCGGGGACGTGAATCATGTGCGTCGTTTGATCGAGCGACGCAGCGTCAGTAAGCAGATCTATGCCCAGCAGGTCCAATTGTCGGTCTCAGCGAGCGCAGATGTGGGGGGCTTAAGGAATCTCCGCCGCCCCCATGCGGGCCACGATCGTGCCTGAACGGCTGCTGAGGTAACCTGAGCCGGGCTGCTTTTCAAATCGCTTGGGCGCTGGCAGCATCACGGCCAAGCGGGCCGCTTGATAAGACGACAGCCGATCCGCGTCGGTGCGGAAATAGTGCTGTGCGGCGGCCTGCGCGCCAAACACCCCCTCACCCCATTCCACATTGTTCAGGTAAATGGTGAGGATGCGGTCTTTGCTCAGCAAGCCTTCCAGCATGAAGGTGATGGCCAGTTCCTGGGCTTTGCGCAGCATCTGGCGTTCGCTGCTGAGGAACAAATTCTTGGCCAGTTGCTGGGTGATGGTCGAGCCGCCAATGATTTTGGCAGTGGGCTGAGTGACCGCGGTAGGTGGCGGAGGCACGGGGCGCCCGCGTTTCTTGGCGCGTTCTATAGCGCGTTCGTAGCGGGCCTGTGCCTGCGATTTGATCTTGTCGGCCTTGGCTTGCGCGGCGCTGTTCTTGCGCCAGGCGTTTTGCAGGGCATCCCATTCCACGCCGCTGTGGTCCACAAAGTTCGCGTCTTCGCTGGCGATCACGGCGCGGCGCAAGTTGTCGGAAATGTGGTCTCCTGCGACCCAGTCCTGGCTCCAGGCGATGCGGCCTTGCTCGCCCACAATTCGCCGCGCTTCACTGCGTTGGAAGGTGGTGGATTGTGGGTCCAACACGTTCATCAAGGCAATGCGCCCGGCAAAGTACAACTGCAGGCTCAAGGCGCTGACGACGATGGCGCCTGCCAGGCGCCAGGGGTGACGAACTGCGGAGGCCATCAGGCTGCGGGTGGTACTTTGGGTTGGTCAACCAGGGCGCGCATGTGGGCCAGCACCGGTGTGGTGTTGGGGCGTACGCCGCGCCAGATGAAGAAGCTTTCAGCGGCTTGCTCCACCAACATGCCCAGGCCATCGCGGCCCACGGCGCCGTGCTCGCGGGCCCAGCTCAGGAAGGCTTCGGCGGCGGGGCCGTACATCATGTCCAGCGCGAGGGTGCCTGGGCGCAGGACTTCGGGGCCGACCGGAATGCCGCTGCCCGACAGGCTGGCGGCGGTGCCGTTGATGAACACATCAAACGCCTGGCCAGGATCATTCAAGGGCCGGGCGCTCAGAGTCACGCCGTGCTGGCGGGCCCAGTCGGCATGGCGGTCGACAATGGACTGAGCCTTTTCAACGGTGCGGTTGGCCATGACGATTTCAGCCGGGTGGGCTTCGATCAGTGGACCCAGCACGCCGGCACTGGCGCCGCCTGCGCCCAGCAGCAAGATGCGTTGACCTTTCAGGGCGACGCCAGCGTTGAGGGTGATGTCGCGCACCAGGCCCACGCCGTCGGTGTTGTCGGCCAGCCAGCCACCTTGAGTGGCTTCTTGGCCTTCTGGGCCCTCTGCCGAGTCAAAGCGCAGGGTGTTGGCGGCCTGGGCCAGTTCGGCGCGGGCCGAGCGGCGTGTGGCCATCTCGAAGGCTTCGAACTTGAAGGGCACCGTGACGTTACAGCCTTTGGCGCCCGCCTGGGCAAAAGCCAAGATCGTGGGCTTGAACGCATCCAGCGGGCACAGCAAGCGGCCGTAGTCGATGGACTGGCCAGTGGCTTGCGCGAACAGGCTGTGAATGACGGGCGAACGGCTGTGTTCAACCGGGTTGCCGGCAACGGCGTAGCGGTCTGCTTGCATGGTGCGGAATGGAGTGCGAGCCCAAGATCAAGGCTGGGCGGAGGGGGCCACGGCTTCGGTCGAGGCCGATACGCCCGCATCACGCGTGAACTTGAAGCGAGACGAAATCAGCAGCACGTCTTTGCCGGCCATCACGTCGGAGGGCACAGGCGGGAAGGGCCCGGAGGCTTTCACGATGGCCTGGGCGCGTTTGTCGAGCGTGGGATTGCGCGAGGGCATGGTCACGATCGCATCCACGATTTGGCCCTGACGGTTGATCCACACTTCCATGACCAGTTCGCCATAGAGCTTTTGCCCGCGGTTGTCGGTGGGGAAGTGGGCGGTGCCGGCGCGTTCCACCACGGTGCGGAATTGGCTGTAGTACAGCGCATCCACCGACTTCAGGGTGGCGGGGCTGAGGTAGCGTTTTTTCGGGCGCGAGTTCTGGTCGTGAATGCGCTTGTCGATTTCGCCAATCAGCTTGGTCAACTGGCGGCGGCGCTCTTCTTCTGCCTGGGCCTGCTGGTTTTCGGCTTTTTGGCGGGGATCAGGCGGGGGCAGTGCCGACAGCTCTTTCTGCAACTGGGCCAGCATTTGTTGCTGTTCTTGCTGCATTTCTTCGATCATGCGGGCGGTTTGCTCCAGCGCATCGCCTACCTCGGTTTCGTCCGAGGGCTTGAAGGGAGAGGTGGCCCGTTCATTTTTCTTGTCCGACTCGCCCCCGCCAGCCAGGTTCTGCTGCGCCAGGGCCTGCGGCTTGTCTGGCGCCTGGTCGCCCCCCGAGTTCACCAGAATCACCTCGAGAGGGGTGTCTTTGAAGGTGCGGTTGAAGCCTTCGGGGTCCACGAACCGGAACCCCAGCAAGGCAGCGTGGATGCCCACGGAGATGGCCAGGGTTTTGTGCAGCAGGGTCAGCTTGCTGAGGGCGGTTCGCAGTTTTTGCAGCATGGGTGCGGCGGCGTCAGGATGAGGCGGTATCGGGGGCTGGGGCATCGGCGTCTTTCACGTCGATGGCCAGCGTCAATGGTCCTGCATTGTCCAGCACCTCATCGTCTTCGGTGCCTTCTGAATCACCCTGATCTGCGGGTGTGGCTTCATCCAGGCGGGCGACCAGGCTGGCGTGCACGTCCAGCGTCAGTTCATCGATGCCCGTGATGCGCACCCGCACCTTGGTGTGGCGAGGCAGGCTGTCGCAGCCCAGGGCCTTGAAGACCAGGGGCAGGGTGTCGGCGCGGACCAGGCCATTCATCATGACGGCACAGTCGAGTTCGGTGATGGCTTGCTGGCTCAGGTAGCGCAAGGTCCAGTAACGCTCCATGCTCGACTGGAAGGCGTTGTACGCGCTGTAGGCGCCATCGAAATTCGAGATGATGGAAAACAGGTCGGCGTCTTTGGGCTTGAAGTGCGCTGCCAAGGCGGCTGTGCGGCCATTCTTGATGCAGGCCACGATTTGCCACTGGTTGACCAGGTCGACATAGCGGCGCAGCGGCGAGGTGGCCCAGGTGTATTGCGCCACGCCCATGCCGGCATGAGGCAGCGCCTTGGTGCCCATGCGCACTTTGATGCCGGGCTGCAGGCTGGCCTGGCTGCGGTAGATGCCGGGCACACCCAGCTCGGCCAGCCAGCCGCCCCAGGTGCTGTTGGCCAG
>CAYVOP010000200.1:0-4696 GCA_964453105.1 uncultured Aquabacterium sp.
GGTTTCTTGCTGGCCTGCGAAGGAGGCGTCAGGCAGGTCTTCCGCTGTGGCCGAGGAGCGCACGGCGAAGGAGGCGTCAGGGTTGTCGCCTGACAGCTTGGCGTAGGCGGCGCGGATGGCTTGTTCCAGGTCGGCAGGGAAGGGTTGTGCTTCAACCCAGCCACGGATTTCGGCGCCAGCTTCGGCCAGGGCGCGCACGTCCTCGGTGTCGAGGGTGGCCAGACGTTGGCTGATGCGTTCAGACAGACCGCCGTGCTTCAAAAATTCGCGAAAGGCGTGAGCTGTGGTGGCGAAGCCGGTCGGCACACGCACGCCGTTGGGCAGTTGCGAGATCATTTCGCCGAGGCTGGCATTCTTGCCGCCGACGACTTCAACGTCCTCGTTGCGCAATTGCTCGAAGGGCACGACCAGATCGGTCGGCTCAAAGCGGTTGGTCATAAAAGCTCCAGGATGGTAAAAAAATTTTTTGGATGGGCGGGACTGTTGCGGGCCTTTGATTCTTGTTTTGGGCCAGGCGTCAGGGCGGCGCGCACATCGGTTGGACGAATTGTAGGGTCAGGCCTATGATCGTGGGTTCCCGTTTATTCAATCCTCGGGCCTGCATGTGGGGGTTTGCGTGCAAACCTCGCGGGGCCAGCGCAGCATATGTCTGATCGAAGCGTCTTTTTCGTGTCTGATGGCACCGGTATCACTGCCGAAACCATGGGTAATTCCATCCTGGCTCAGTTCGCCATCAAGCCCCGCCACGTGCGGCGTCCGTTCATCGATACTGTGGACAAGGCGCATCAGGTGGTGCGCGAGATCAATGCCGCAGGCGTTCGCGAGGGAAAGCGGCCGATCGTGTTCACCACGTTGGCCAATGACGATGTGCTTGACATTCTCAAGGGCTGCCAGGGCAAGGTGTTTGATGTGATCAAAACCTTCGTGGAGCCGCTGGAGGAAGAGTTCAATATGAAGTCCAACCATCGGGTTGGACGATTCAGCGATCCGAGTGTGGACCGCGAGTACAACGACCGTATTGAGGCGATCAATTTCGCGTTGGAGCACGACGACGGTCAGTCTTCCCGCAATCTGGAACTGGCTGATGTGGTGTTGGTCGGGGTCAGCCGTAGTGGGAAGACACCCACGTCGCTGTATTTGGCCATGCAGCATGGCATCAAGGCCGCCAACGTGCCTTTGATTCCTGAGGATTTTGAGCGCGGTTTCTTGCCCAGCATGCTCAAGCCGTACAAGAAGAAGTGCTTTGGGCTGACGATCGACCCCAAGCGTTTGTCGGAAATTCGCAATGAGCGTCGCCCAGGCAGCAAGTACGCCAGCCTGGAGAGTTGCCGGATTGAGGTGAATCAGGCGGAGTCCATGATGCGTCGCGAAGGCATTGCCTGGTTGTCGTCAACGCACAAGTCGATCGAGGAAATTGCCACAACCATTTTGCGCGACATCCGCCCGGATCGTTTGATCTACTGAGTCTGGGGGCCTAGCTCGCGACGTCTTAGGTCGTGGGTGTCGTGGATTTCAGGTGAGCCAGGAAGCGATGGAGACTTTGCGTCAGGTCGCGGGCTTGGTTGAATGCCGTGGGGGCCTGCAAAGACGCGAGATTCTGCAGTTCGGCGGCCTGTTTGGCCAGCGAGGGTGTGTGCAGATTCAGTGCTGCTCCCTTGAGGCTGTGTGCTTCGCTTCGCAGTTTGGCAAAGTCACGAGACTCAATGGCGTGTTCCAGATTACCCAAGATTTCGTGGCCCGTTTCGGCCAGTGTCTGCATGAGCTTTTGCAGCAACGCAGGGTGGGGCGCGAAATGCTGATGCATGGCCTCCCAGTCGCCGGTGACAGAGTCAGTCGTGGTGGTCTGGGCCGGTGTGGCGGCTGCGGTCGTGACCATGGGTTGGGCGGCCGGGCGGGCTGATCGCTTGATGGCGTGTTTGAGGATGACATCCACTAGGGTGTCGAGCATGTAGGGCTTGGTGACGTAGTCGACCATGCCGACCTCACGTGCGTGGGCCTTGGCGGTTTCAAAGGCGTGGGCGGTCAGTCCGATGACGGGCAGGCCGGGGGCGATGCGCGCCAAGGCCAGGGTGGTTTCAAAGCCATCCATGACGGGCATTTGAATGTCACACAGCACCACGTCGAAGGCGCCAGCGCCGTGGGTGCGGACCAGTTCCAGAGCCTGCGCCCCGTCATGCCCGAATGCCACTTGTGCCCCTTCCTGTATCAGCATTTGCTCCAGCACGAGGCGATTCACGGGGTTGTCTTCGGCGGCGAGCACGCGGATGCTGGCCAGGCGCTTGGGAATGGCCGCGCTGGGTTTTGGGGTGTGGTGGTGCTCTATGGCGTGTAGCAAACGAAGCGGGCTGGCGGGGAGTGCCAGTTGCGTGGCCATGCTCAAGACGTCTTCCGGCAAATGGCTGAGGTCACTTTCCGGGCCGACAATGATGACCTTGACCCCGCGGCGAATGAGTTCGATCAGGTGCGGTTGGTCTGCGCGATGAATGGCTTTGGGTGATGCCAGCAGCACATGGACCTGGTTGGCGGCGACTTCATCGAGAGACCGAATGGCCTGAATGGCGCACTGGCGGTCTGCCAATGCGGGGGTGAGATTGTTCAGTTCATGGTCCAGGCCCCAGGCGTGAATGGAAACCAGTTGGTGCCAGCTTGCGGGTTGTGCGGCCCTCAGTTGGATGACGAAACGGAATTCAGACCCTTGTGGGCTACTGCGCAAAAGCAGCAATTCACCGCCCATCAGGTCAGCCAATCGCTTGCTGATGGCCAGCCCCAACCCCGTGCCACCGCCAATATTTTGGAGATGGGTGTGGAACTGCTCAAAGGGTTGAAAAAGGCGCGAGCGCTCGGCGTCGTTCAGGCCTGGTCCGCTGTCTGAAACGTCAAAGATCAATCGGTCATGGGCTACCGATAGCTTGAGTTTGACGCAGCCGTGCAAGGTGAACTTGATGGCGTTGGTCAGCAGGTTGATCAGGACTTGGGCGCAACGGGTTTCGTCGGCCACAAAGGAAATGGGCACGGCAGGGGCCTCTTCGATGGAGAAGGTGAGCCCCTTGGCTTGAGCGCGGGTGGCGCATACCGACACCAGGTGGCGCAACAGTTCGGCGGTTTGCACCACGTCGT
The DNA here is from genome assembly GCA_964453105.1 of uncultured Aquabacterium sp. Classification (GTDB taxonomy): domain Bacteria; phylum Pseudomonadota; class Gammaproteobacteria; order Burkholderiales; family Burkholderiaceae_C; genus Aquabacterium. Next base: position 3,118 of record CAYVOP010000200.1, read on the forward strand.
CCTGAATGCTGAGCTTGCCGGCTTCCATCTTGGAAAAGTCCAGGATGTCGTTGATGAGTGCCAGTAGGTGGTGGCCTGATTCCAGGATTTGGTGAAAGGTTTTGGCCGAGGGGGAGCCTGCAACGTTGCGTTCGCCTACCTGGGCCATGCCCACAATCGCGTTGAGTGGTGTGCGGATTTCGTGGCTCATGTTGGCCAGAAAGGCGCTTTTGGCTTCCACGGCGGCCTGGGCCGTGTCACGCGCGCTTTGCAGTTCTTCGATGGCGGCCTGGTTGTAGCCCGTCAGATCGGTGGCGGGGGTGTTCAGGCTGGCCACCATGAGCAATTCTTGCCCGTCCCATAGCGTGTTGAGGCTGAGGTCAACAGGGCGGTCAGTGCCATCGGCCAAGCGAGCTTGGACACGTCGGGCTTTGGGTGGGAGTGGTGGAAAACTGGGGGATGTACTGTCGGTGAGTTGGTCGGCCACCAATGCGTGCCCCAACCCAGCTTCGGGGAGAAGGGACTCCATCATCATGCCTGCCATGCGCGAAGGGGCGTAACCAAATAGGGTGGCAGCCGCGGGATTGGCTGCAGCAATGGTGCTGTCAGATCGAATCAGCAGCGTGGCGCAGGGGAGTGCGTCTAGTAGGCGAAGTGACCGACTGTCGAGCAGTGCTCGCCCCTCAAGCGGCAAAGCGAGACCCCGGGTTGCCGAAGTCGAACCTTTAGCAGGGCGGGGAACCGTGGGGATAACGGGATGACCTCGCATGCGCGCACCTCGTGGACCGTGGTCGTTCAGGGCTGGATGGTGTGCGCACAATCAGCTTTTGGCCACCGCGCACAGGTAGGGAGTTCTTTTTAGCCTATTAAATGCGTCACGTCTACAGGGGTTGCAGCGATCTTTGACAAAGAAAAAAGCCACCCCTGGGGGTGGCTCGGATCAACAGCGTTGATTGTGATCAATATGCTGCATTGCAGCAGAGTGAATCAGGCCTCGTAGTCGCTGACGGGCAGGCAAGAGCAGAACAAATTGCGGTCGCCGTAGACGTTGTCCACACGGCCCACTGGCGACCAGTATTTCTGCTTGCGCAGGCTGGCAACTGGGTAAGCGGCTGCTTCACGGCTATAGCTGTGCGTCCACTCTGTGGACAACAAGCTTGCAGCCGTGTGAGGGGCGTTTTTCAGAGGGTTGTCATCTTGTGGCAACTTGCCTTGTTCGACTTGGCGAATTTCTTCGCGAATGGCGATCATGGCGTCACAGAAACGATCCAGCTCGGCTTGCGATTCGCTCTCGGTGGGTTCGACCATCAAGGTTCCTGCCACTGGGAAGCTTAGTGTCGGGGCATGGAAGCCGTAGTCGATCAGGCGCTTGGCCACGTCTTCAGCCGAGACGCCACTGGTTTCCTTCAGAGGGCGCAGATCGAGAATGCACTCGTGAGCCACGCCGCCGCCCTTGATGGTCTGGCTGCCACCGCTAAAGTGGATGTCGTAGTGGTCAGCCAAGCGGGCGGCCACGTAGTTGGCGTTCAAGATCGCCACTTCGGTGGCGGTCTTGAGGCCATCGGCACCCATCATGCGGATGTACATCCAGCTGATGGGC
>CAYVOP010000201.1:0-4409 GCA_964453105.1 uncultured Aquabacterium sp.
CAGGCAGGGCTCTGACGGCCCATCCGATGTGTTTGCGTGCAGTGCGCACGCCGGCAAATTCGCCGTAAAGGGAATAGTGGTCGTCGAGGTGATCGAGCAACCACTGCTTGACTTGTTGGGTCATCGGCGCAGCGCGATGCTGCCCCGTGACCAGGAAGTGAGCGATGTCGCCAAAGATCCAGGGTCGGCCTTGGGCGGCGCGGCCAATCATGATGGCGTCAGCGCCGGTGTAGGCGAGTACGGCTTGGGCTTTTTCTGGCGAAGTGATGTCGCCATTGGCCACCACCGGCACCTTCACGGCGTCCTTGACAGCTGCGATGGTGTCGTATTCGGCGTGGCCTTTGTAGCCTTGTTCGCGCGTGCGGCCGTGCACGGTCAACATGGCGATGCCAGCGCTTTCGGCGGCACGCGCAATGCGCACAGCATTCTTGTTTTGCTGGCTCCAACCGGTACGCATCTTCAAGGTCACCGGCACCTTATGAGGAGCGCAGGCGTCCACCACGGCTTGAACGATCTCCAGCGCCAGCGACTCGTCTTGCATCAGCGCCGAGCCCGCCCATTTGTTGCACACCTTCTTGGCGGGGCAACCCATGTTGATGTCGATGATCTGGGCGCCGCGGTCGATGTTGTAGGCGGCCGCCTCGGCCATCATCGCCGCGTCGGTACCGGCAATCTGCACCGAGATCGGGGCGGTTTCGCCCTCATGGTTGGCCCGGCGCGAGGTCTTCAGGCTGTTCCACAGGTCCTTGCGCGAGGTGACCATTTCACTGACGGCATAGCCCGCGCCCAGTTGTTTGCACAACTGGCGGAACGGACGGTCGGTCACCCCGGCCATGGGGGCGACAAACAGTCGGTTGGGGAGCTCATGCGGGCCAATGAACATGCTGCAAGATGCGAAAACCCCGACCGCGTGAACGATCAGGGTTGCTTAAAAAGGAGGCAGAGTATAGCCGGTCTGCCCGGCGGCTGGGTACCCCTTGGCCTCAAAAACATGCGCTTCTCCGCGCCACCGTGCGTCTTTTTGACGGTCTCAGGGCTAGTCCTTCTGTCAATGACTTGTCACGCGAGCCAGTCAATCTGCGGGGTTCACGCCATTTGTGCATTTTTCCCGGAGTTGTCGCATGTTGTTTCCTCTTCGTCCTTTGGCCGGCCTGGCCTTGCTGGCTTCCTTGGCTTCGCCTGCCCACGCGGGTTTTGAGCTCATCGCGGTGGGTTCGCTGTCTGGCTCATCGGATCTGTCGGGTTTGAATGGCACGCTGGAAAGTGGCGCTTCGGCCAGCATCCTTGGCGGTATGGGGTCGGCTCTGGCATGGGCCGGTGGCAACACCTTCCTGGCGCTGCCCGACCGCGGCCCCAACGCCACGGCCTACACCAATGGCTCGCTGGTGGACAACACCCAGTCGTACATCTCGCGCTTCCACACCGTGACCCTTGACTTGACCAAGTCGGCCACCGGTGGTCTGCCCTACACCCTGACCCCCTCCCTGCAAGGCACCACCTTGCTGTATAGCCAGACCGCCCTGAACTACGGCAGCACCGCAGGGCTGGCCTCGGCGACCCCAGCGGTCAACACGGCTGGCAAGTTCTACTTCACCGGTCGTTCAGACGGCTTTGCGCCAGGCTTGTCGACCAATCCGAACAATGCCCGCCTGGACCCCGAAGGCTTGCGCGTGTCAGCCGATGGCAAGAGCGTGTTCGTGTCGGACGAATACGGCCCCTATGTCTATCAGTTTGACCGCACCACGGGCCAGCGCCTGAAGACCTTTTCGCTGCCCAACACCTTTGCCGCATCGAACCTCAGCGCCTTGGGTGCGACAGAAATCTCTGGCAACACCACCGGCCGCGTGGCCAACAAGGGCATGGAAGGCCTGAGCATCACGCCAGATGGCAGGACGCTGTTTGGCTTCATGCAAAGTCCTTTGGCGCAAGACGGTGGCGATGGCGGTTCGGCCAACCGCATCGTGTCGATTGACATCGCTTCGGGAGACGTTCGCCAGTACTCGTTCAACAACGTGATTGGCGGCAAGGCCTACAACAGCAGCGAAATTCTGGCCCTCAACGACCATGAGTTCTGGGTGCTGGAGCGCGACGGCAAGGGGCTGGGCGATGGCTCGGCTGCGAAGGTCAAGCAGATCTGGTCGGTGAACCTCAGCGGCGCGACCGATGTCAGCAACCTGTCCGGTCAGGCGTCCTTGCTGGCCGCGGCGCCCAGCAAGACTTTGGTACTCGACGTCAAATCGGCGCTGAATGCGGCCGGCTTTGCCGACGCAGCCATCCCGGCCAAGATCGAAGGCATGGCATTTGGTGAAGACATCGTGGACGGTGGCCAGACCTATCACACCCTGTACATCGCCAACGACAACGATTTCGTGCCCGATGTGGCCGGTGACAACAAGTTCTTCGTGTTCCGCTTTACCGATGCCGATCTGGCCGCCAAGGGCTTGGGTGCATTTGCGAACCAGTCGATTTCTGCGCCTGTGCCCGAGCCTTCCGGCCTCGCTCTGTCGATGGGCAGCCTGGCGGTTCTGGGCGTGATGGCTCGCCGCCGCCGTCAGTCTTAATCGACTCATGCGTCGTGTCGGCCACAATGGTCGGCATGACGCATCTCTTGGAGTCCTCGGTCACCGCCTTGCTGGCTTGGTTGGCCATTCCCCAGGTTGGTTTGGGCGCCATCTTTGTGATCGCCTTTGTGTCGGCCACTTTGCTGCCGATGGGCTCTGAGCCGGCCGTCTTTGCCTTGGTCAAACTCCGACCCGACTTGTTCTGGCCGGCCATCTTCGTGGCCACAGCCGGCAACACCCTGGGGGGCGCGCTGACCTGGTGGATGGGGCGAGGGGCCCGACAGGCCGCCGACATGTGGCGACACGCCCATCCTGTGTCGCATGCTCATCCCCCGCATGCTCACCCGCTGGCCACCCGCTGGTTACAGCGCTTTGGGCCTAAAACATGTCTGCTTTCATGGCTGCCAGTGGTCGGCGACCCCATTTGCGCGGTGGCCGGCTGGATGCAATTCCCTCTGTGGCCTTGTGTTTTCTACATGGCCGTAGGGAAATGGGCCCGATATGTATTCGTGACCACGGCTTTAGTTTGGTCAGGCATTTGATTTTATATTGTGGAATTGATGGTGTGATGCGAACATCACATTGCATTTGGTAACGATTACCCCTCCTGTGCGGGGAGTGCCTTGACAGAAACCGCCACTAGAATCACTTCATTCCAGCGCCGAGGTGACAAAAGAAAACAAAACGCGCAGAAACGAACATAAAACCAGAGATTGAAATCCCGGGGAGGGGTTTGATTAAAACGGGTTCCAGTTGCAAGGCTGGAGCCCGTATTTTTTTGTTCGTTCTTATTTCTTCGAAATGGCGGTGACCGTGTATTGACCGTCCACCTTGGCGGCGGAGAAGGTCACCTTGTCGCCCACCTGAAGGGTTTTGAGCCACGCGGGGTCAGACACGCGAAACGCCATCTGCATGGCTGGCATGTCCAAGTTCTTGATGCCGTTGTGCTTGAGCGTGATCTTGTTGGCCTCGGGGTCGATCTTTTTGACTTCGCCATCTTCGGCCTGGGCTGCAGATGCCAGGCCGACGGTCAAAGCCAGGCCAGCGGCCAGTCGAGACAAGGCGGTCAGGGTCGGGGCGCGCATGGTGTTGTGCTCCTGAAAAACGGTTGAGGGGGCCGCGGGGACCTGGGGGCTTACAGAAGCCTCAGTATGCCGGCATGTTTCCACACCTGCATTTCCTCATGTGATCCATGACGCATCAGCACGCGCATTGGTTGACGCGGTTGGCTGAGGTTGGCAGGCGTGAGCCCATCTTGCCTTTTAAAATACCCGAATTCGTGATTTCGCTTTTCCTTGCCCGCCATGACCGCATCCAACCCTTCGGCCGCATCCGTTTCTGTTGAAAACATCGCCCCGCGCGACAAGGCCGAGATCCTGGCCCAGGCACTGCCCTACATCCGCAAGTTCCACGGCAAGACCATCGTCATCAAATACGGTGGCAACGCCATGACCGACCCAGAACTGCAGGCTGACTTTGCGGAAGACGTGGTGCTGCTCAAGTTGGTGGGCTTGAACCCGGTGGTAGTGCACGGTGGTGGCCCACAAATCGATGCCGCCCTCAACAAGATTGGCAAGAAGGGCCAGTTCATCCAGGGCATGCGCGTGACCGACGAAGAGACCATGGAAGTGGTGGAGTGGGTGCTGGCCGGTGAAGTGCAGCAAGACATCGTGGGCCTGATCAACCAGGCGGGCGGCAAGGCCGTGGGCCTGACCGGGCGTGACGGCGGCATGATCCGCGCGCGCAAGCTCAAGATGGTGGACAGCAAGGACCCCAACATTGAACACGATGTGGGCCAAGTGGGCGACATTGTCTCCATCGACCCCAGCGTGGTGAAGGCGCTGCAAG
>CAYVOP010000201.1:4419-4660 GCA_964453105.1 uncultured Aquabacterium sp.
ACAACGAGAGCTACAACATCAACGCCGACGTGGTGGCCAGCAAGCTGGCCGAAGTGCTCAAGGCCGAGAAGCTGATGCTGCTCACAAATACCCCCGGCGTGCTCGACAAGGCCGGCAACCTGCTGACTGACCTGACAGCCCGCCGCATTGACGAGCTGTTTGCTGACGGCACCATCTCGGGCGGCATGTTGCCCAAAATTGCGGGCGCGCTGGACGCCGCCAAGGCCGGTGTGAACGCCGT
>CAYVOP010000202.1:0-4618 GCA_964453105.1 uncultured Aquabacterium sp.
GCAGATGGGCAGCGCGCCCTTCCTGGGCGGCGGCTTCGGGCATTTTTATGCCTATGCGCCGGTGAAGATTGAATACGCGATCGACCGCTATGCCATGGAGGCCAAGCGGCAGATGGATGTGCTGAACCGCCGTCTGGCCGAGCACCCCTATGTGGCTGGGGCCGATTACACGGTGGCCGACATGGCCATCTGGCCCTGGTACGGGGCGCTCGCGCTGGAGCAGTTGTACAAAGGTGCCGACTACAACGCGGGCGAGTTCTTGCAGGGGCGCAGCTACACTCATGTGGTGCGCTGGGCCGAGCAAATCGCACAGCGGCCCGCCGTGCAGCGCGGGCGCATGGTGAACCGCACCTGGGGTGAGTTGTCCGAGCAACTGCACGAGCGCCATGATGCGAGCGACTTCGAATTGCGCACCCAAGACAAGCTGCAACCCAAGGGCGATCAGCCCTGACGCCAGCGGGCCGGGGTGGCGCCCGTCCAGCGCTGGAAGGCGCGGTAAAACGGGCTGAGTTCGGCAAAGCCCAGGTCATGGGCAATGTCGCGCAGCGGGCGCAGGGTGCCACTGACTTGTTGCAGGGCCAGGTCGCGCCGAACCTCGTCTAGCAAGGCCGCGAAATGCGTGTGGCAGGCCTGTAGCCGCCGCGCCAGGGTGCGCTCGCTCAGGCCAAAGGCTTCGGCTGCGGCGACCCGTGTGGGCAGCGGCGGCCCCATGTGGGCGGCAATCCAGTGGCGCACAGCCTGGTCCAGGGTCTGCCCTTGGTTCATGGCGTGCAACTGCACGGTGGCGTAATGCTCGTGCACCTGCGCCAGTTGCGGGTTGGCCTGCGGCAAGGGGTGGTCCAGCACGGTGTTGTCGATCAGCAAGCCGTTGTAGGCCTGGCTGAACTCGATGGGGCAGCCGAAGACCTCGCGGTAGCCGCTCAAGGGGCCCACTTGTTCATGGCTGAATCGCACCAGGCTGGGGCGAATGGGTTGGGGGCTGAGCCAGCGGGTGGCGCTGACCACGGCTGCCAGCACGGCTTCAATTTGGTGCGGGCTGAAAGCCAGGTCGCCTTGCCGTGGGTGGTACACCAGCCAACTGGCGGTGGGGCCGGGCAGCAACTGAAAGCGCCCGCCGTCTGAAATCAGACTTTGGTATTTCTGCACCACGCTCAGCGCTTGTCGCAAGGTGGCGGCCGACTGCACGATGAAGGCGACCACGTTGAAGCTGGCGGGGCCCACCAGCGCTCCCGTTTTGAGCCCGAAGCCCGGGTCTTGCGTGAGCCGGGCGGCCGTGCGCCACAGGCGGGTGATGTGGTCGATGGGCCAGCGATCTTGCTGCAGTTCCTCGGGGCGAATGCCCGCCGCCGTCAACACGGCGGTGTCGCTCAGGCCCTGACGCCGCGCTTCGCCCAGCACGGTGTGCACCCAGCTCATGGAAACGGTGGCCTCTGAGGTCAAATCCTCTGTCCTGTCAGGTCAATTGCCGGGCATCATAAGCCGATAAGGTGTGCCAGCACGAGGGGGGCAGCGCATGGCAGAGCGGGTTCAGGCAGATGTGTTGGTGGTGGGCGGCGGCCTGGCGGGCATCGTCACGGCACTGGAGTGTTTACGAGCGGGCCAGCGCGTGGTGCTGGTTGACCGCGACACCCCCGAGCGCCTGGGGGGATTGGCTTTCTGGGCTTTTGGCGGCATGGCCTTGGTGGGCACGCCCCTGCAGGCCCGCATGAAAATTGCCGACACGCCTGAGCGTGCATTGGCCGATTGGTTGCGCTTTGGCGAACTGGGCGAACACGATGTCTACCCTCGCCAATGGGCCGAGTACTACGTGCAGCATTCGCGCACCGAGGTGTACGACTGGCTGATTGCGCAGGGCCTGAAGTTCATGCCGGCGGTGAACTGGGTGGAGCGGGGGTTGCAGGGTAATGGCAACAGCGTGCCGCGTTACCACGTGGTGTGGGGCACCTCGCGTGAGTTGACCCGCTGCATGATCGCGACCCTGAAGGGGGCCGACTCTGGCGGGCGCCTGCAGATTCTGAGCCGCCACCGCGTGACCTCGCTAGAGCGCAGTGCCGGGGCCTTGTCGGGCGCCGTGGCCGTCAACGAAGCCACGGGCGCCGAGGTGCGTCTGGACGCGCCGGTGGTGGTGCTGGCCATGGGCGGCATCAATGGTTCGCATGCCGAAACCGTGGCCAACTGGCCCACGCACCGCCCTCGCCCGGCCACCATGCTCAATGGCGCCCACCCGTTTGCCGATGGCCGCTTGCACCATCTGGTGGAAGACCAGTTAGACGGCCGCATCACCCATGCCGGTGAGATGTGGAACTATGCGGCCGGCATTCCCCACCCTCAGCCGCATTTCGACGGGCATGGCTTGTCGTTGATTCCTTGCAAGTCGGCGCTGTGGCTGGACCACACCGGGCGCCGCATGGGGCCCGAGCCCTTGGTGACGGGCTTTGACACGCATGAGCTGTGTCAGCGTGTGGCGGCGCAAAGCCAGCCCTACACCTGGCAGTTGATGAACTGGCGCATCGCGTCGAAAGAGTTCGCTATTTCAGGGGCAGAGCATAACCCTCGCATTCGTGACAAGCAGTTCCTGCGCTTTGTATTTGAAATGCTGACCAGCAACGACCGCCTGGTGCGCCAGATGCAGCGAGAAAGCCCGCACTTCCTGGTGGACGACACGCTGGAGGGGCTGGCACGCCAGATGAATGCGCTGACCCAGACCTTGACTGGCCGGGCCGACGTGAACCCCGCTGTGCTGCAGGCCACCGCCGACGCGTTTGATGCCAACTTTGCCAACGGCAGCAAGCTGCACAACGATGACCAGCTGCGACGCATTGTGCATGCCCGCCAATGGGGCCCCGACAAGCTGCGCACCTGCGCGCCCGCGCCTTTGCAGATGAAGGGGGCCGGCCCTTACATTGCCATTCACATGCAGCTCATCACCCGCAAGAGCCTGGGCGGGCTGCAGACCGATCTGCAAAGCCGGGTGCTGGACCGCACTGCGCAGCCTGTGTCGGGTCTGTACTGTGTGGGCGAGGCTGCGGGCTTTGGCGGCGGTGGCGCCAATGGCAAGCGCTCGCTGGAAGGCACCTTCCTGCCTGGCTGCATCTTGACGGCGCGGGCTGCGGCCAAGTCGATTGTGGCCGGCGCATGAGCCGGCGGTTTGCGACAGCATTGAATCAACCAAAGACCTGAGGAGTCCCTGTGCAAGGTGACATTGTTTCCAGCGTTCTGCTGCCCCTGATCTTGGGCTTCATCATGTTCTCGCTCGGCCTAGGGCTGACGGTGAACGATTTCCAGCGCATTCTTCGGCAACCTCGCGCTTTGCTGGTGGGGGTGCTGTGCCATTTCGTGCTGCTTCCCGCGGTGTGCTACCTGATGCTTACCTCGCTGGGCGTGACCGGGGTGTTTGCCGTGGGCTTCATGCTGCTGGCGGCTTGCCCCACGGGGGCCACGTCGAACCTGTTGACGTATCTGGCCCGAGGTGATGTGGCCCTGGCCTTGAGCTTCACCGCCGTGGCCAGTGTGATGACCATTTTCACCTTGCCCATCATCGTCACGGCAGCCCTGGCCCATTTCATGGGCGCGGCGCGTGCAGTCGAGGTGCCCGTGGGCCTGATGATGGGGCAGGTGGCCGTGGTGATGGGTTTGCCGGTCACCTTGGGCATGGTCGTACGCCATCGCTGGACAGCCTGGGCATTGCGATTTGAACCTCGGGCCACGCGTGTGGCCACCCTGCTGTTCGTGCTCATCGTGGTGCTGGCCGTGATCAAGAACTGGCATCTGGTCCGCGACAACTTTGCCTCGCTGGCTCCATTTGCGCTGGTGTTGAATGTGACCATGCTGTGCACGGGTTTCGGGGTGGCCTGGCTGGCCCGTTTGTCGCGCAGCCAATCGATCACACTGGGCATTGAAACCGCTGTGCAGAACGCGGCTTTGTCGCTGGTGATGGCCAGCTCGGTGTTGAAAGACGATGCCATGGCCATTCCCGGCGCGCTGTATGGCGTGCTGATGTATGTGGGCGGCTTGCTGTTTGCCTTCACCATGCGGCGCTTCAGCGGGGCGCCGCTTCAACCGACCCACTGAACCACTTACCGAGCGACAAGAACAAGAGGAGACTCACCATGAACGGCGCGCAAGCTTTGATGAAGACCCTGGTGGATGCCGGGGTGACCGTGTGCTTCACCAACCCCGGTACGTCGGAAATGCATTTCGTGGCGGCGCTGGACCACGAGCCCCGCATGCGGGCGGTGCTGGCCTTGTTTGAAGGCGTGGCCACGGGGGCGGCTGATGGCTATGCCCGCATGGCCGACAAACCGGCCGCGACCTTGCTGCACCTGGGCTGCGGTCTGGGCAATGGCCTGGCCAACTTGCACAACGCCCGCAAAGGCAAGGTGCCGATTGTGAACATCGTGGGTGACCATGCCACACACCATGTGCAATACGACGCGCAACTGCAGTCCGACATCGAAACCGTGGCACGCAATGTGTCGAGCTGGGTGCGCACTTCGCAAAGCACCGAAGCCCTGTGCCGGGATGCTTCAGAGGCCATTGGCGCGGCCATGGGCCCACCCGGGCAAGTGGCCACCTTGATTTTGCCGGCCGACGTGTCGTGGGGCGAGGGCGGTGTGCC
>CAYVOP010000203.1:0-4610 GCA_964453105.1 uncultured Aquabacterium sp.
GCGTTGACCAGCAAGCCTTTCCGTTACAGCGCCCGTACCTGGGAACTGTCGCGTCGCAAGAGCGTTTCACCGCACGACTCCACCGGTGCCAACCTGATCGTTCAGGTCAAGAACGGCAAGGTGATGCGCGTGGTGCCGTTCGAAAACGAGGCCATCAATGAATGCTGGCTGGCCGACCGCGATCGTTTCAGCTACGAAGCCCTCAACAGCGACCAACGCCTGACCAAGCCCATGCTGAAGCAAGGCGGCCAGTGGCGTGAAGTTGACTGGACCACGGCGCTGGAATACGTGGCCAATGGCCTCAAGGGCGTGAAGAACGATCATGGTGCTGCCGCTATCGGCGCGCTGGGCACCGAGCACAGCACTGTTGAAGAGCTCTACCTGCTGGGGCAGTTGGTGCGTGGCCTGGGCAGCGACAACGTCGATACCCGTCTGCGTTTGACTGACTTCACCGTGGGGCAGGGCGCTCGCTGGTTGGGTCTGCCCATCGCTGATCTGTCGACACTGGATCGTGCGCTGATCATCGGTTCTTTCCTGCGCAAGGATCATCCGCTGTTCGCCTCGCGTCTGCGCCACGCCGCCAAGCGCGGCGCTCAGGTGTCGGCCATTGGCGCAGCGCAAGACGACTGGCTGCTGAATGTGGCCAACCGCGTGACCGTGGCGCCCAGCGCCTGGCTGCAAGCCTTGGCTGATGTGGCCGCTGCTGTATCTGCCCAGACTGGCGCGGTTGCTCCGGTTCAAGGTCAGGCAACCGATGCTGCCAAAGCCATTGCCGCTTCGCTGCTGTCGGGCGACCGCAAAGCCATCCTGCTGGGTAATGCTGCTGCGCAACATCCTCAGGCATCGAGCCTGCAGGCCCTGGCTCAGTGGGTTGCTGAGCAAACTGGCGCCAAGCTGGGCTTCCTGTCTGAGTCCGCCAACACCGTGGGCGCACAGCTGGTGGGCGCACAGCCTCGCCAAGGTGGTCTGAACGCAGCGCAAATGCTGTCGGGGCAGTCGCTCAAGGCTGTGCTGTTGCTCAACGCCGAGCCTGAACTGGACGCGGCCAACCCATCGGCTGCGCGTGCCGCGCTGGCCAGCGCCGAAATGGTTGTGGCCATGTCGGCCTTCAAGACAGCGGCACTCGACTACGCAGATGTGTTGCTGCCCATCTCGCCCTACAGCGAAACCTCCGGTACGTTCGTCAACGCCGAAGGTCGCGCTCAAAGTTTCCACGGCGTGGTCAAGCCTCTGGGCGACACCCGTCCAGCCTGGAAAGTCTTGCGCGTGCTGGGCAACCTGCTGAGCGTCGACGGTTTCGATTTCGAAACATCTGAAGAAGTCCGCAACCGTGCGCTGGGTGATCTGTCCGCTTTGGCGGCTCGCCTGGACAACCGTACCACTGCGGCCATCTCGGCTGTGGCTGCCAACGGCGGTCTGGAGCGTTTGGCTGATGTGCCGATCTATTGCGCCGATGCGTTGGTTCGTCGTGCTGACTCGTTGCAGCAAACTGCCGATGCCGCTGCGCCCACTGCCAGCTTGCCGCAAGCCCTGTGGGCCGAACTGGGCCTGAGCGCTGGCGCGAAGGTCAAGGTTTCGCAAGACAACGCGTCGACCGTTCTGTCCGCCGTGCTGGATACCTCGCTGCCTGCCAATGTTGTGCGTGTGCCTGCCGGCCACGCCACCACCTCGACACTGGGTGCCATGTTTGGCGCCATCCGTGTTGAGAAAGCCTGAGTGCAGGGAAGGGAATACACATGATTGATGCCCTGTATACAGCTGGTGCCGGTGCCTTGGGTGGCGCTTGGCCCGTCGTCTGGTCTCTGATCAAGATCGTTGCCTTGCTGCTGCCGCTGCTGGGTTGCGTGGCTTACCTGACCTTGTGGGAACGCAAGGCCATTGGCTGGTCGCAGATCCGTCCTGGCCCCAACCGCACGGGCCCTTACGGTTTGCTGCAGCCTATTGCTGACGCGGTCAAGCTGATCTTCAAGGAAATCATCCTGCCTAGCGCTGCCCACAAAGGTTTGTTCCTCTTGGGCCCCGTGATGACCATCATGCCGGCTCTGGCTGCATGGGCGGTGGTGCCGTTTGGTCCAGAAGTCGCTTTGGCCAACGTGAACGCAGGTTTGCTGTTCCTGATGGCCATCACGTCGCTGGAAGTCTACGGCGTGATCATTGCCGGTTGGTCTTCGAACTCCAAGTACGCTTTCCTGGGAGCTATTCGTGCTTCGGCACAGATGGTGTCCTACGAAATCGCCATGGGTTTCTGCTTTGTCATCGTGCTGATGACAGCCGGTTCGCTGAACATGACCGACATCGTGCTGAGCCAAGGCAAGGGTCAATTCCATGACATGGGCTTGAACTTCCTGTCCTGGAACTGGCTGCCACTGCTGCCTATCACGGTCGTGTACTTCATCTCCGGTCTGGCTGAAACCAACCGCCACCCGTTCGACGTGGTGGAAGGCGAGTCGGAAATCGTGGCCGGCCACATGATCGAGTACTCGGGCATGGCCTTCGCGATGTTCTTCCTGGCTGAATACGCCAACATGATTCTGGTGTCCACCCTGTGCGCCGTCATGTTCTTCGGTGGCTGGCTGCCTCCGGTTGAAGCCTTGAGCTTCATCCCTGGTTGGATCTGGCTGGGCCTGAAGGCTTTCATCATCGTCACTCTGTTCCTGTGGGTGCGCGCTTCCTTCCCCCGTTTCCGCTATGACCAGATCATGCGTTTGGGTTGGAAGATCTTCATCCCTGTCACGCTGGTCTGGCTTGTGCTGGTCGGTGGCTGGATGATGTCGCCCTGGAACATCTGGAAATAAGGGGCCATCACATGTCTACGTCCCTCAAGGAATTCGTCTCCAGTTTCTTCCTGCTGGAGTTGTTCAAAGGCATGGCCTTGACCGGCCGCCACTTCCTGAAGCCGCACATCACCGTGCAGTTCCCGGAAGAGAAGACGCCTCTGTCGCCACGTTTCCGTGGTCTGCATGCCCAGCGTCGCTATGAAAGCGGCGAAGAGCGTTGCATCGCCTGCAAACTGTGCGAAGCCGTGTGCCCGGCCATGGCCATCACCATTGAGTCGGCTGTGCGTGAAGACGGTCAGCGTCGCACCACGCGTTATGACATCGACCTGACGAAGTGTATCTTCTGTGGATTCTGCGAAGAAAGCTGCCCGGTCGATGCCATCGTGGAAACCCACATCTTCGAATACCACGGCGAGAAGCGTGGCGACCTCTACTTCACCAAGGACATGCTCCTGGCGGTGGGTGATCGCTACGAAAAAGAAATCGCGGCCAACAAGGAGGCGGATGCGAAGTACCGCTGATCGCTCAGCGTGTTCGCAAGTCAAACCATGGATACATTTACCGCTCTGTTTTACGTCTTCGCTTTTGTGCTGGTGTACGCGGCTTTCCGCGTGATCACCGCCAAGAGCCCCGTGGCAGCCGCCTTGCACCTGGTGCTCGCATTCGCGAACGCTTCGTGCATCTGGATGCTGCTGAAGGCCGAGTTCCTCGCCATTGCCCTGGTGCTGGTGTACGTGGGCGCCGTGATGGTGCTGTTCCTGTTTGTGGTGATGATGTTGGATATCAACATCGACTCCATCCGTCAGGGATTCTGGAAGCACTTCCCCGCCGCAGGCCTGGTGGGGGCGGTCATCGCCGTTGAAATGTCTTTCGTGCTGTTGCGCGGTTTTGATCGTACAGAGGTCAAGCCCATGGCACCTGACGTGGCCAAGGTGGCTAACGCCAAAGCATTGGGCATCGACCTCTATACGAACTACCTGTTCCCGGTTCAGGTGGCTGCGGTGATCCTGTTGGTCGGCATCATTGCTGCCATCGCGCTGACCCTGCGTCGTCGCAAGGACTCGCGTTATCAGAACCCGTCTGAACAGGTTCGCGTCAAGAAGGCTGATCGCCTGCGCGTGATCAAGGTGGCGCCTCAGATTGAAGTGCCTGCTTCGGCTGAAACATCGAATAACGGAGGCCAAGCATGAGCACAGTTTCTCTCGGCCATTTCCTGTCGCTGGGGGGCATCCTGTTTGCCATGTCGGTGGTCGGGATCTTCCTCAACCGGAAAAACCTCATCGTGCTGCTGATGGCCATCGAATTGATGCTGTTGGCTGTGAACCTGAACTTCGTGGCCTTCTCCCACTACCTGGGAGACATGGCAGGGCAGGTGTTTGTGTTCTTCATCCTGACGGTGGCAGCAGCCGAATCGGCAATTGGTCTGGCCATCCTGGTGGTGTTGTTCCGCAATCGCCAGTCGATCAATGTGGATGAACTCGACTCCCTCAAGGGTTGATCGGCGCCTAGGAGAACCACAAGAATGTCTGAGCTCTCTCTCAACTCGCTGCTGGCGGTGCCTCTGGCTCCGCTGGTCGGCTCGATTGCTGCCGGTCTGTTCGGCAAGACCATCGGCCGTCGCGGTGCCCACCTGATCACCATCCTGGGTGTGTTGGTGTCGTTCATCATCTCGGCCATGACCTTGCAAGAGGTCATGAACGGCGCTCGTTTCAACCAGACGGTTTACGAGTGGATGACGTTGGGTTCCTTGAAAATGGAAGTCGGCTTCATGGTCGATGGCCTCACCGCCATGATGATGTGCGTGGTGACCTTCGTGTCGCTGATGGTGCACAT
>CAYVOP010000204.1:0-4486 GCA_964453105.1 uncultured Aquabacterium sp.
TGATCTCGATGAGCTTGTCGGGGTCGCGCTCGGCCAGTTCGATGTCGAACACATCGACGCCAGCAAACTTCTTGAACAGGCAGCCCTTGCCTTCCATCACCGGCTTGGAAGCCAGGGGGCCGATATCGCCCAGGCCCAGAACGGCAGTGCCGTTGGTGATGACGGCGACCAAGTTGCCGCGCGAGGTGTAGTCAAACGCCTTGCCGGGGTCCTGCTCAATGGCCAGGCAGGGGTAGGCCACGCCGGGCGAGTAGGCCAAAGCCAGGTCGCGCTGATTGGACAGCGGCTTGGTGGGCGTGACGGCAATCTTCCCCCGCGTGGGCAGGCGGTGGTACTCGTTGGCGGCGTCGCGCAGGGCCTGTTCGGCGTCAGAGAGGGGCTTGGCAGAACTCATAAACGGCTTTTTTTCTCAGCAGGGGCGTCATGGTAAGCGAATTGCACACGCCAATTCGCCCCGAGATTGCCGAGGCGCCCCTTTGCAGGGGTGGCTGGCGGTCAAGTTCGCCAGCCGAATGCCGATCCCAAGGGGTCCAGATAGTCTGCATACATAGCAAGGATGTTTCACATTGCTAAAAATTGGACCGAGAGCCTGAGCCGGTTGGTGGCCGATGTGTCGCCCTCTGAACAGGTCGATGGTCCTATGGCGCGGCATTTCCGCGCCCGCCAGATTCAGGCTCTCTTGAGTCAGTTGCCGCTTGTCATGGTGGGCAACACCGTCAACACGCTCGCCATTCTGTGGATTTTCTGGCGCCGGGTGCACCCTGTGGGCTTGCTGACCTGGGCGCTGATCGTGGTGGCCAGCCTGGCGTTGGTGTCGTTCGGGTGGCGGCGGTTGATCCGAGATTCGGGCAAGGCCATGGCCTCGCGTCGTTCAAGCCGCTTGGTGGCGGCCCATGTGGGGCTGTTTGCCGTGGCGTGGTCGGTCGTGCCGATTGTGTTGTTTCCGATGGCCGCTGCGCCTGCCGACGAACTGATGCTCGCCACCATGGTGGTGGGCATGATTTGCGGCGGGGGCTTCATGCTGGGGCCGCACCTGCTGGCAGCTTGCGCTTACGTGGGGGTGCTGTCGTTGGCGTGCGCCATCGGGTTGGTGCGGTCGATTTACGCCGGCGATACTTTGTTGACGCTCTTGCTGGGCATCTACGCCGTGACGATGTGCGGCATCGTGCTCAACAGCGCGCGCCTGTTCATGAGCCGCTTGCGGGCCGAGGCCGAGTCGGATCGACAAAAGCAGTTGGTGGACCTGTTGCTGCGTGATTTCGAGGAGCACGCCAGCGATTGGCTCTGGGAAATTGCGCCCAATGGCCATTTGCGCCATGTTTCGGCGCGCCTGTCGCAAGCCTTTGGTTTGCCCCCGTCGCTGTTGATGCAGCGTTCATTCATCGAGTTGCTTTACAGCCTGGTGCCTCAAGACGATCCGCAGGGCGAGGCTGCGCTGGGCAGTTTGACGTCGAATCTGCGCATGGGCCAGCCTTTCCGGGACCTGGAATTGCCGGTGCTGATGAACCAGGAGATCCGCTGGTGGTCGCTGACCGCTAAGCCGTTGATTGATGAGCGGGGGCGGGCTTCGGGTTGGCGCGGCGTGGGGGCGGACATCACCCAGGCCCGCAAGGCGCGTGACGATCTGGCCCTGATGGCGAATTTCGACTCCTTGACGGGTTTGGCCAATCGGCATCGCTTCAGCGGGGTGCTCAACCAAATGTCGGTCACGGGCGCGGGCAAGCACAGCCCTTGCTGTCTGATGTTCCTGGATCTGGACAATTTCAAGACCATCAACGACACCTTGGGCCATGGCGTGGGCGATCAGCTGTTGCGGGTGGTGGCCAAGCGCCTGAAGGCCTGTGTGCGCGAAGGCGATTTGCTGGCGCGCCTGGGTGGCGACGAATTTGCTTTGCTGTCGCTGCTCAATATGTCGCGAGACGAGGCGCAGGCGCTGGCTGGGCGCTTGGTGGCGGCTTTGTCAGAGCCCGTTCAGCTAGATGGGGTGCTGGTGGAGGTGAGCACCAGCGTAGGGGTGGCGTTGGCGCCGCAAGACGGGCAAGACCCACAGGCTTTGCTGCAGTGTGCCGACCTGGCCTTGTATGCCGCCAAGGCCGCAGGGCGCAACACCTTCCGGTTCTTCAGTCATGAAATGGGCGAAAGCACCCGTGCGCGTGCGCGGTTGCAGCAAGAACTGGGGCAGGCCCTGGCCAGTGAGCAGTTCACGCTGCACTATCAGCCCCAGGTGAATCTCAAAACTGGTGAGGTGAAGGGGTTTGAGGCGCTGGTGCGCTGGCAGCACTCTGAGCGTGGGCTGATTGGCCCGGCCGAATTCATTCCCGTGGCCGAAGAAACCGGGCAGATCGTGCCCCTGGGCACCTGGGTGTTGCGCACGGCTTGCCGTGTGGCTGTAGGGTGGCCGGCGCATTTGCGCGTGGCAGTGAATTTGTCGGCGGTGCAGTTTCGCAGTTCGGCGGTGGTGGACATCGTGGATGGCATCCTGGCCGAGACCGCCTTGCCGCCCGAGCGGCTGGAGCTGGAGATCACTGAGTCGGCCCTGATTGAAGACGATGCGGGAGCCCTCACCACCTTGGAAGCCCTGCGCAGTCGGGGGGTGCGTGTCGCCATGGATGATTTTGGGACTGGTTACTCGTCGCTGGCCTATTTGCGGCGCTTCTCGATGGACAAGTTGAAGATCGACGGCATGTTCGTGCGTTCACTGGATCGCGATGCTGGGGCGCAAGCGGTGGTCACAGCCATCATCAGCTTGGCGCGAGCCCTGAAGCTGGACACCACGGCCGAAGGCATTGAGACCCACGAACAGATGACCATGTTGCGGGCCCTGGGGTGCGACGACGTGCAAGGCTTCCATATTGCTCGCCCCATGCCGGCCGAGGCCATCGAGCCCTACTTGCGCAGCCAGGTCGAAGATGCTTTGCCCGTTTGAGGTCCGAGCGGTGCTGGGGTGATGTGGGAACCTTGGCGGGAAATGTGCATCTGATCGCGGCACCCCCTGTGATGCAGGGGCAAATGTGTCATCACGGGCTCACATGCCGGTGATACATTGGCGCGATGTCTGCCGGCGGTTTGCCGGCTTCAAGATGATTCACAAGGCTCACAAGAGGATTGATCTATGAATTGGTTGCGTGGAGGGCTGCAACGCCTGTTCGCCGTGTTCTTGCTGGTGACCGGCCTGGCCCATGCCGCCCCGGTGGCTGACTATGTGCTGGGGGCGGGTGACACCATTCGTATCTCGGTGTACCAGAACCCGGACCTGGCCTTGGAAACCCGCATTTCAGACAGCGGCTCCATTTCCTACCCCTTGCTGGGTGACGTCAAGCTGGGTGGCTTGACTGTGTCTGCTGCCGAGAAGAAGTTGGCCGCAGGCCTGCGTGATGGCAACTTCCTCAAGCAACCTCAGGTGTCCTTGCTGGTGCTGCAGGTCAAGGCCAACCAGGTGTCGGTGCTGGGCCAGGTGAACCGTCCAGGCCGTTACGCCCTGGAGGCAGGTGCCACCAAGCTCAGCGAAGTGCTGGCCCTGGCTGGCGGCATTGTGCCGGTGGCGGGTTCCGACATCGTGATCGTGTCGGGCAAGCGTGATGGCAAGGCCTTCCGCAAGGAAATCGACTTCCCCCAAGTGTTCGCGGCTGCGGGCTCGGTGGAAGACTTTCCTCTGGAAAACGGCGATGCGATCTGGGTGGATCGCGCACCCATGGTCTACATCTATGGTGAAGTGCAGCGTCCAGGCCCTCTGCGCCTGGAACGTGACATGTCGATCTTGCAGGCTTTGGCCAGCGCCGGTGGTCTGACCCTGCGAGGCACCGAGCGTGGTGTGCGCGTGAACCGTCGCGATGCGAACGGTCAGATCCAGGTCTTGCAGCCTGGTCTGAACGACAAGCTGCAATCCAACGACATCGTCTTCATTAAGGAAAGCCTGTTCTGATCAGGCCTTCTTTTCCCATGCCACCGCGAAGAAACCGTCGGTGGCATGACGGTGCGGCCACAGTCTGAGGTGGCCCGCCTCGGTCACCAGCGATTCGGCCTGGCTGACCCCTGCTTGTTCCAGCTTTTCGGCCGCGTTCACCTGCACAAAGTCAGGGTGAGCCTGGCTGAACTGCTCGGCAATGGCTTCGTTTTCTGACTTCAGCAGGCTGCAGGTGGCATAGACCAGGCGACCGCCCGGTTTGACCATGCGTGCCGTGCTTTTCAGAATGGCCGCTTGCATCTCGTTCAATTCGGCAATGGCCTTGGGGCTTTGGCGCCATTTGATGTCGGGGTTGCGGCGCAGGGTGCCGGTTCCCGAGCAAGGGGCATCGACCAGCACGCGGTCGATCTTGCCGCTCAGGCGTTTGACGCGCTCGTCGCGTTCGTGGGCAATTTGCGTGGCATACACGTTCGACAGCCCACTGCGAGCCAGGCGCGGCTTGATGGCGTCCAGGCGGTGGCCTGAGGTGTCAAACGCATAGAGTCGGCCGGTGTTGCGCATCATGGCGCCCAGGGCCAGCGT
>CAYVOP010000205.1:0-4486 GCA_964453105.1 uncultured Aquabacterium sp.
TCATGCGTGTGCGCGGTTTCACGCAGGACGATGGGCACGTTTTCTGTACCGAAGATCAGATCCTGCAAGAGTGTGTGGACTTCACGGCTTTGCTGCAAGCGGTCTACAAGGACTTTGGTTTCACGGACATCATCTACAAGGTGGCGACTCGTCCCGAGCATCGCATCGGCTCAGACGAAGTCTGGGACAAGGCTGAGCAAGCCCTGATGGAGTCACTGCGCGCCACGGGCAGCGAATTCACGATCGCGCCGGGGGATGGCGCGTTCTATGGCCCCAAGATCGAATACACGCTGAAGGATGCTTTGGGCCGTCACTGGCAGTGCGGCACCATTCAGGTCGATTTCTCTATGCCGCAACGCTTGGGTGCCGAGTATGTGACCGAGACCAGCGAGCGCAAACACCCCGTGATGTTGCACCGCGCGATCCTGGGTTCGCTGGAGCGTTTCATCGGGATTTTGATCGAGCAACACGCTGGTTCTCTGCCGGTTTGGCTGGCTCCGGTGCAGGCTGTGGTGCTCAATATCACCGATGCGCAGGCTGATTACGCTCAAGAAATTGCCAAATCACTGCAAAAACAAGGACTTAGGGTCCAGCTTGATTTGCGAAATGAGAAAATCACGTATAAAATCCGCGAGCATTCGTTGCAGAAGGTGCCTTACTTCATCGTTGTCGGTGACAAAGAGAAGGCTGATGGCACCATCGCCGTGCGCGCCCGAGGGAACCAGAACCTCGGTGTGATGTCGCTCGATGATTTCTCCCAGAAGATTTCTCAAGACATCGCCAGCAAGGCCTGAGGCGACAGCGTGCGTTTCCGTTTGACGGACCGCACGCTTTCGTCGTGTTAACAGGGCGCGTGAGTTTGGACTATCGGTGCAGGCCAGGGGGCCTGTGGCCTGAAGGAATTCGACATCGCTAACTTCTTTGACCGCCGGACGCCCAATGTCGAGCGTAAGCACCGGCTCAATCGTGAGATCACCGCACCTGAGGTGCGTCTGAACGGGGTTGAAAACGAACCCCTGGGTATCGTCAGCATCCAGGAGGCTTTGCGCCTGTCTGCGGAGGCTGATGTGGACTTGGTCGAAATCGCGGCGCAAGCGGATCCTCCCGTTTGCCGTCTGATGGACTACGGCAAGTTCAAGTACCAAGAACAGAAAAAAGCTCACGATGCCAAGCTGAAGCAGAAGGTCATCGAAGTTAAGGAAGTCAAGTTCCGTCCTGGTACAGACGAAGGCGACTACCAGATCAAGCTGCGCAATTTGCGACGCTTCCTGGAAGATGGCGACAAGGGTAAGGTGACCCTGCGGTTCCGTGGCCGTGAAATCACTCACCAGGAACTGGGTATGCGGTTGCTGGAACGCGTTCGTGACGACCTGACGGACGTCTCGGTCGTAGAAAACATGCCGAAGTTGGAAGGGCGCCAGATGATCATGGTGCTGGGCCCGAAGAAGAAGAAATAACCAAACCGCTTCGGCGGCGAGGTTTGCCAAGGTGGCGGTTTGGTCGCTGCCACCATTGGCTCAAAGTGCCTGTGGGCTATCAAGACACGGAAGTGGTATCCGTGGCGCCTAGCAGGAACAACTTAAAAGGAGCAGAACATGCCCAAAATGAAGACCAAGAGCAGTGCGAAGAAGCGTTTTCGCGTGCGTCCAGGTGGCACCGTCAAGCGCGGTCAAGCCTTCAAGCGTCACATCCTGACCAAGAAGACCACGAAGAACAAGCGTCAGCTCCGCGGCGCTGTGAACGTGCATGAGACCAACATGGGCCACATGGCTCAGATGCTGCCTTTCGCTGGCCTGTAATCGGCTACGCAAAAGAACAGCAAGTCT
Organism: uncultured Aquabacterium sp.; assembly: GCA_964453105.1. Lineage (GTDB taxonomy): Bacteria > Pseudomonadota > Gammaproteobacteria > Burkholderiales > Burkholderiaceae_C > Aquabacterium. Next base: position 1,827 of record CAYVOP010000205.1, read on the forward strand.
CAAATCTGGTTTAGATAGTTAACGCCGAAGGAGTCATCCATGCCTCGCGTCAAACGTGGTGTAACAGCCCGCGCTCGTCATAAGAAAGTTCTCGCCCTGGCCAAGGGTTTCCGTGGTCGCCGTAAGAACGTATACCGCATCGCCAAACAAGCCGTCATGAAGGCAGGCCAGTACGCCTACCGTGACCGCCGCGCCAAGAAGCGTGAATTCCGCCGTCTGTGGATTGCACGTATCAACGCCGGCAGCCGCGCACTGGGTCTGACCTACAGCAAGTTCATTGCTGGCATCAAGAAGGCTTCGATTGAAATCGACCGTAAGGTGCTGGCCGACATGGCTGTCAACGACCCAGCTGCTTTTGCTGCTATCGTTGAAAAGGCCAAGGCTCAATTGGCTGCTTGATGAAAGCACAATGATGCCGTTTCTGGTCGTTGTCCCGACACTTCGGTGTCAGATGGCGACTCAGTAACCTGAAGGCCAACAATTTGTTGGCCTTTTTTTTCGACACAAGACAATGAACGACCTCGACGCACTGGTGCAGACAAGTCAGGAGGCTTTTGCAGCCGCCGCTACGCCTGCCGATCTGGAAAATGCCAAGGCCCGCTTCCTGGGTAAGTCTGGCAGCCTGACTGAGCTGCTCAAAGGCATGGCCGCCTTGTCGCCTGACGAGAAGAAGACACGTGGCGCCGCCATCAACCAGGCCAAGCAGCAAGTTGAGGCCGCTTTGAATGCCCGTCGCCAAGCTCTGGCTGATGCCGAGTTGGCTCAACAGTTGCGCGCCGAGTCGCTGGACGTGACCTTGCCTGGTCGCCGTCGTGGCGAAGGCGGTTTGCATCCGGTTTCCCTGAGCATTGAGCGCATCGAAGGCATTTTCGGTTCGATGGGTTTTGACGTGGCCGATGGCCCTGAAATCGAAGCCGACTGGTACAACTTCACCGCGCTGAACACGCCTGCGGATCACCCTGCGCGTTCCATGCACGACACCTTCTATGTGGAAGGTGGCAACTTGCTGCGCACCCACACCAGCCCCATGCAGGTTCGCTACGCCATGCAGCATGTGAAGAACCATGCCGAGGCCATCGCCAAGGGTGAGCGCATGCCAGAAATCCGTGTTATTGCACCTGGTCGCACTTATCGTGTCGACAGCGATGCCACCCACTCGCCCATGTTCCATCAGTGCGAAGGTCTGTGGATTGGTGAGTCGGTCAGTTTTGCCGACTTGAAGGCCGTGTTGGGCGACTTCTTCAGCACCTTCTTCGAAACCGACGATCTGGACATCCGTTTCCGCCCCTCGTTCTTCCCCTTCACCGAGCCTTCGGCTGAAGTGGACATCGCTTTCTCGTCCGGGCCGCTGAAAGGGCGCTGGCTGGAAGTGGGGGGCGCGGGGCAGGTGCACCCGAATGTGGTGCGCAACTTTGGTTTGGATCCTGAGCAGTACATTGGCTTTGCCTTTGGTTTGGGCCCTGATCGTTTGACCATGCTGCGTTATGGCGTGAATGACCTGCGCCTGTTCTTTGAAGGCGATTTGCGCTTCCTGCAGCAGTTCCAGTAAAGCAGTCCCAGCTTGCACCGGAGAACTCCATGAACACACGCATTCAATCCTGGGCTGCCATGGCCAAGGGGCAACCGTTGATGCCTTACACCTTTGAGTTCGGCCCTTTGGGCGCGGACGAGGTTGAGGTGGCTGTGGAGCATTGCGGTCTGTGTCATTCCGACTTGTCTGTGATCGACAGTGAGTGGGGGCCTGCGCCTTACCCTGTGGTGGGGGGGCATGAGGTTGTGGGTCGCGTGGTGGCCTTGGGTGAGCGTGCGCAAGGCCTGAAATTGGGCCAGCGTGTGGGCATTGGCTGGAATGCTTCCAGCTGCATGCATTGCCAGGTTTGCCTGGGTGGCGAACATCAGTTGTGCCGCACAGCCCAGCCCACAATCATGGGGCATCACGGTGGTTTTGCCGAGCGCGTTCGCGCGCACTGGTTGTGGACTGCGCCGATTCCCGATGGCCTGGATGCAGCCAAGGTGGGCCCTTTGCTGTGTGGCGGCATCACCGTGTTCTCGCCTTTCCTGAATTTCGACATCAAGCCCACGCATCGAGTGGGCGTGGTCGGCATTGGGGGGCTGGGGCACTTGGCCATCAAGTTTGCGAAGGCTTGGGGCTGCGAGGTGACGGCCTTCACCTCTAGCGAGTCCAAGCGTGGTGAAGCACTGCAAATGGGGGCGCACCGTGTGGTGTCCAGTGTGGACGCAGCTTCGATGAAGTCGGTATTTGGCCAGCTCGACATGGTTCTGGTGACCGTGAATGTGATGCTGAACTGGAAAGACCTGATGCGCACGCTGCGCCCGCATGGGCGGTTGCATGTGGTGGGCGTGGTGCCTCAAGCCATGGGTATTGAGGCAGGCGTGCTGATTGGTGGCCAACGGTCGGTGTCGGGCTCGCCCACGGGCTCCAGGCAAGACATTGACACCATGCTGGAATTCGCGGCTCGACACGGGATTGAGCCGCAAACTGAACATTTCCCGATGAGTCGCATCAACGATGCGTTGGAACATCTGCGCGCGGGTAAAGCGCGCTACCGGGTCGTGCTGGATGCGGATTTCGCCCAGGCCTGACCCCGTTGACGAACAAGAACCAAGGATCCTTTCATGCAATTCCCTGAGTCGTGGCT
>CAYVOP010000206.1:0-4407 GCA_964453105.1 uncultured Aquabacterium sp.
GATCAGGCCGACCTTGATGTCACCGTGCGCCACGGCGGCCAGGAAGCTGGCCTTGACCTTGGCAGCGTCGTCCACGCCGGGAGGCACGCGGTGGGTCAGCAGGTCGAGCAGGAAAGCGTCTTCGCCAGCGGGCGGATTCTTGATCAGTTCGATCAGTTCAGCAACTTGCTGAGCGGACAGGGGCAGGGGAGGAATACCCAGCGCGGCGCGCTCGGCAGCATGTTGGCGATAGGCTTGCAGCATGTGTTGTTACCTTGAGGTCAAGAGCAAGGGTTCAGGCGGATTTCCCACCGAGGGAGGCGGAAATACGGAAGACCGCTATTTTCGCCTACGTCTGCGGGGAAATCCCACTGTTTTTGAGAAAAGACTTCAATCCGGTACGGTTGGACGTCTTGATTGGCCGACAGGATGCCCATTTTTGGGGCGTCACAGCCATTTGGCAACCGTATCGTGCAATTTCCGGGCCGGGGGCCCCATGAAAAAAACCGCAGGCGATGCTGCGGTTTTTGATGTGGCGCAGCCCCGAATGGGGGCTGAAGGCATCATTACTGGGCGGCGGGCGCCGGTGCGTCGAACACCGACGAGTTGGTGGGGTTCTTCTTCAGTTCTTCCACGGCGGCCTTCTGCGCTTCGTGCATGCAACCGTCCACCATGCGTTGGCCGGATTTTTTGTTCATCAGCATCGACTTGTTCAGGATCTGGATCAACAAGGTGGTGTCCTTGATGTCTTCCAGGCGGATGGCGCCGGTGGACGACAGCACGGGCTTCATGGTCCAGCTTTGCTTGGCCAGGTCCAGCTTGACGTAGCCAGGGTTCTGGGTGTCACGTGCCACCGAGAGGGTCTTGCCCGCGTCGCATTGGTACTTGCCGTAAAGAACGCGCTCAGCGGCGGCTTGTTGTTCTTCAGTGGCGGCAGTCAGGGGCTCAACCTTGGCCTTGCCGGCGGCAACGGCGGGGGCCACAAAGGTGCCGGCGACCATGCCCAGCAGCAAACCAGCGGTGATGGAGGCAGTCTTGGAGGTGCGGTGCATCTTGGAGGGCGTGGACATCATCGGGTTCCTGAGTTGTTTAGGTCGATGATCTTGCCATTGATTGATGACCGCCAATAGGGGGAACTGGGCTTGAAATCCCCCAAAAAAACAAGCCCGGTTGGCTTATGGCGACAACCGGGCTCGGGCGTTGGGCTGTGTCTGGCTTAGAACGTGTCGCCTGGTACGCGCACCCAGCCTTCCATCAGGATGCGGGCGCTGCGGCTCATGATGGCCTTGGTGACCGTCCATTGGCCATTGACCTGCTTGGCCTGTGCGCCCACGCGTAAGGTGCCAGAAGGGTGACCAAAGCGCACGGCTTCGCGTTCACCGCCGCCCGCAGCTTGGTTGACCAAGGTACCGGGGATGGCGGCTGCTGTGCCAATGGCGACCGCGCAGGTGCCCATCATGGCGTGGTGCAGTTTGCCCATGGACAAGGCGCGCACAAGCAAGTCCACATCACCGGGCTCAATGGTCTTGCCGCTGGAGGCCGTGTAGGCCGTGGGCGGCGCCACGAAGGCGATCTTGGGTGTGTGCTGTCGGGTGGCGGCTTCTTCTGGCGTCTTGATCAGGCCCATGCGCAGGGCGCCAGCCACGCGGATGGCCTCGAAGCGCTTGAGGGCTTCGGCATCGCTGTTGATGTGTTCACGCAGTTCGGTGCCGGTGTAGCCGATGTCCTGGGCGTTGACGAACACGGTGGGGATACCGGCCGTGATCATGGTGGCCTTGAAGGTGCCCACGCCAGGCACTTCGAGGTCATCGACCAGATTGCCGGTGGGGAACATCGAGCCGCCTTCATCGCCATCGTCAGATGGGTCCATGAACTCAAGCACGATCTCGGCGGCAGGGAAGGTGACGCCATCCAGCTCGAAGTCACCGGTCTCTTGCACTTGCCCGTTAGTCACAGGCACGTGGGCGATGATGGTCTTCTTGATGTTGGCCTGCCAGACGCGCACCACGGCCACGCCGTTTTGCGGAATGCGGGCCGGGTCGACCAGGCCGGCATGGATCGCGAAGGCGCCCGCGGCGGTCGACAGATTGCCGCAGTTGCCAGACCAGTCCACGAAGGGTTTGTCAATCGACACCTGGCCATAGAGGTAGTCCACATCGTGATCGGGCACGCTGGACTTGGACAGGATCACGCACTTCGATGTGGACGATGTGGCGCCACCCATGCCGTCGATGTGGGCGGCGTATGGATCAGGGCTGCCGATCACGCGCATGAACAGCTTGTCGCGTGCTTCGCCTGGCACCTGACACGAGGCGGGCAGGTCAGCTAGGCGGAAGAACACGCCCTTGCTGGTGCCGCCACGGATGTAGGTGGCGGGGATTTTGATTTGGGGTGCGAATGCCATGCTGAAGACCTTTCAAGCCGCCTTGTTAGCAGCTAAGAAGTCCTGGGCAAAGCGCTGCAGCACGCCACCAGCCTGGTAGACCGAGACTTCTTCTGCGGTGTCCAGACGGCAGGTCATCGGCACCTTGACCACTTCGCCATTCTTGCGGGTGATGACCAGGTTCAGGTCGGCGCGAGGCTTCAGGTCGCCTTCCACGTCATAGGTCTCGGTGCCGTCCAGGTTCAGCGTCAGGCGGTTGGTGCCGGGCTTGAACTCCAGGGGCATCACGCCCATGCCGATCAAGTTGGTGCGGTGGATGCGCTCGAAGCCTTCGGCCGCAATGGCTTCCACGCCGGCCAGGCGCACGCCCTTGGCGGCCCAGTCACGCGAGGAGCCTTGTCCGTAGTCGGCGCCGGCCACGATGATCAGCGGCTGCTTGCGGTCGTAGTAGGTTTCCATGGCTTCCCACATGCGCACGACCTTGCCTTCGGGCTCGATGCGGGCCAGCGAGCCGGCCTTCACCTTGCCATCGGCGTCACGCACCATCTCGTTTTTCAGCGTGGGGTTCGCGAAGGTGGCGCGCATGGCGGTCAGGTGGTCACCACGGTGGGTGGCGTAGGAGTTGAAGTCCTCCTCGGGCAGGCCCATCTTGTGCAGGTACTCGCCAGCCGCCGAGTTCATCAAGATCGCGTTGGAAGGCGACAGGTGATCGGTGGTGATGTTGTCCGGCAGGATGGCCAGCGGGCGCATGCCCTTGAGGGTGCGCGGGTTGGCGGCCAGCGCGCCCACACCTTCCGTGTCCCAGTAAGGCGGGCGGCGGATGTAGGTGGACTGCGGGCGCCAGTCGTATTGCGGGCTCACCTTCACGCCCTTGTCGGACTGGATGGCGAACATGGGCTCGTACACGGCACGGTACTGCTCGGGCTTCACGGCGGCCTTCACGACCGCGTCGATCTCGTCATCCGAAGGCCAGATGTCCTTGAGGCGGATTTCCTTGCCATCGACCACGGCCAGCACATCGTTTTCGATGTCGAAGCGCACGGTGCCGGCGATCGCGTAGGCCACCACCAGCGGGGGCGAAGCCAGGAAGGCTTGCTTGGCATACGGGTGGATGCGGCCGTCGAAGTTGCGGTTGCCCGAGAGCACGGCGGTGGCGTACAGATCGCGGTCAACGATTTCCTTCTGGATGACTGGGTCGAGCGCGCCAGACATGCCGTTGCAGGTGGTGCAGGCAAAGGCCACGATGCCGAAGCCGAGCTTTTCCAAATCACCCAGCAGGTTGGCTTCCTTCAGGTACAACTCAACCGCCTTCGAGCCAGGGGCCAGCGAGGACTTGACCCAGGGCTTGCGGGTCAGGCCCAGCTTGTTGGCGTTGCGGGCCAACAGGGCGGCCGCGATCACGTTGCGCGGGTTGGAGGTGTTGGTGCAGGAGGTGATGGCGGCGATGATCACGGCACCATCAGGCATGGTGCCTTCACCAGCGGCGGGCATGGCCCACTTGCCGGCGATGCCCTTGGCAGCCAGGTCAGACGTGGCCACGCGGGCGTGCGGGTTCGAGGGGCCAGCCATGTTGCGCACAACGGTGGACAGGTCGAACGTCAGGTCGCGTTCGTACACGGCGTTGGCCAGGCTGTCGGACCACAGGCCGGCCACCTTGGCATAGGTCTCGACCAGCTTGACTTGTTCGGCGTCGCGGCCGGTCAGCGTCAGGTAGTCCAGGGTCTGCTGGTCGATGCTGAACATGGCGGCGGTGGCACCGTATTCAGGGGCCATGTTCGAGATGGTGGCACGGTCGCCGATGGTCAGCTTCGAGGCACCTTCGCCGTAGAACTCCAGGTAGGCACCCACCACCTTGTTCTTGCGCAGGAACTCGGTCAAGGCCAGCACCACGTCGGTGGCGGTGATGCCAGGCTGGCGTTGGCCAGTCAGCTTCACGCCGACGATTTCAGGCAGGCGCATCCACGAGGCGCGGCCCAGCATCACGTTCTCGGCTTCCAGGCCGCCCACGCCGATGGCGATCACGCCCAGTGCGTCCACGTGCGGGG
>CAYVOP010000207.1:0-4310 GCA_964453105.1 uncultured Aquabacterium sp.
CGTAAGGGGTGTTGCACTTGGAACTTGAATCTAGGCTGGGGAGCGTAGTGGAAGGTGGCGGCAGGCATAACTCCTTGGATTGGTGCTTGAGGATAACTGCCTAGCGGCTAACGCGGCCAGAATGAAACTTGTTGAGGTGCCAAGCAAGAACTATTGCTGGCAACGACACGACTATTTCAAATAGAAGAATCGTTGTAAAGCGCATCAATGCGGCGAGTCCACTATCGGTGGCTAATGATTCAGGCAGTGTGGCAAGTGGAAGAGCCAGAAGTGAGGAGCAGCCAAGAAGAAAGGCCCGCTGCGAATAAGGTTCGCCGAGTTCTGTGTCGCGTATCCAGGCGAGAAGCATTCTGGTGAGTGCGGAAAAAGCAGCCAGCCATACCAACAAGATGACTCCAGCAGCTACGCCTTTAACCATAGCCAAGCCAAATAGAGCCGCGATAAGACCACCCCCAGAGAGAGCCAAAGCTCCAACAGAAATGAGAGTTCTACTAAGGTGGACTGGCATGTTTTGGAGAGCTAATTCGCCGAACTACTAGTAGCCTAACGCCTTGGTTAACCGGCGCCGGAGCACGAAGTGCGGAGGGTACCGACATGGGCCATGAAAATGCCGAAGGCATGGCCCATGTTGGCGTCCGCGTTGAACCCCCAGTTAGGCTGGGGAGCGCAGTGGAAGCGGGTGGAGTCGCCTGTGCTTAGACCTAAGCTCATACGCGACCAAGTTGAATTAAGCCAAATGCTGCAGCAAAAAATAACATTGCAAATGCCAAAGAAAAAAAGCCGATGGCAACGGCTCTCCACCCGTACAACCACATTTGCTCAGGCTCATCATTTTCGCCGATCGTGACGCGCTTCCGTACTATGGTGTGAAGACCAAAAGCAAGAGCAACGACTCCGATAATGCCATTAGCCAATTGTTCATAGTCCATGGCTGCTCCCAAATCAATGTTGCCTTTCGCGATGCCGAAGAGCCTAACGCCCTAGTTAACCGGCGCCGGAGCACGAAGTGCGGAGGGCACCGCGGCAGGCCATGAGAATGCCGAAGGCATGGCCTGCCGTGGCGTCCGCGTTGAACGACCAGTTAGGCGACTGTGGCCAAAGGCACCTGTGATGCCTTAGTAGCCCCATTGCTTCGCTACCTCAAACCCACTTGTGATTAGAAATACTGACGCAACAAACCAGATTGGACCAGACACAACAGCAGCGACTTTCCACTTCCAGGCTGCTGAACGCTCTCGTTTGTAGCGCTTATAGGCCCAGATGCCAGCACAAAGCGACAGCAGAAACGAAAGTGAAAAGGCAACGAAGACGGCCGCCATCGCTGAAAGCCCACACAGTCCTTGCCCTTGATGGGCAAGCGCATACCTGTGATTAGCGAGTTCTTCATTGAACACCATCGCGCTGGAAAGAAGCACGCCAAGCAGTGACACATGCAGTGGAGAAAGTGTAAGGCGGTTCACTTTGAGTTGCCTAACGCCCTGGTTAACCGGCGCCGGAAGCCGAAGGCTGGAGGGCACCAACATAGGCCATGAAAATGCCGAAGGCATGGCCTATGTTGGCGTCCGAGTTGAACCCACAGTTAGGCTGGGGCGCGTAGTGGACGGTGGTGACAGGAAGGTGGCGCAACTGCTTTTGCAAGCTAGAAGATGATTCGAGCATGTGACTTCGTCCATTACTCAGGCCTTGCTGAGTGCCGCATAGAGTTGAACAAAGGCATGGCTGCGCACAGGCCACCAATTGCGCCTACCGCTAGGATCGCTGTACCGTAGACGGGCAACCAGAAAAAGTATGGGGTGGCGATAGCAAGCCCAATGACACCTGCAGTTGTGAGAACTTGAGCTCCGTCTTTGCTAACACTACGTGGTTTGAGCGGGATGGTCCAAGCCCACAAGAGCCCTCCTATGAAAGATGGGATACACGCCAGAACAAAGGCAAACACACCGTAAGCGAGCATGTTTATTAAATAGAGTCCAATGTTGCTATCGAGTGAGCCTTGGTTTGTATGCCAGTGGTGCCAGACCCAAAGAAGTAGCCCAGCAAAGAATGGGGCAAGCGCGCTGTAGGCAAGAGCAATTGTCTTGTATGGACGGGAATCTTGACTACGCATCTTTTGGTACCAATTGCGATACTGACTATGAATTTGCAGAGAGCCTAACGCCAAGGTTAACCGGCGCCGGAGCACGAAGTGCGGAGGGCACCGACACTGGCCATGAAAATGGCGAAGCCATGGCCAGTGTTGGCGTCCGCGTTGAACCGACAGTTAGAACTTGGTGCCAATTGCGAAAATGTGAGATTAGCTTGTTTTGGCTGGCAACGCATAGGTAACTTTGTTTTCAGTTGCGGTAACGTAGGAGTGAGCTATCAACTCCTGTAACAACGCGGCGGCTTCGTTTTCTGGCTCGCCCAGTTGCGCCATTTGGGTTCGAATAGTGTTCTCTAATTTTTCCAAGGTGCTGGGCTTCGCGTCGCCACGCTTTTGCAATGCCGTAACGATCAGTGATATTTTTTCAGCCTTTGTCCTGGCCTTCGGTTTCGCTGCCTTTTTCGCTGGTGCTGTTTTAACTGCGCTCTTCTTTGCTGCGACTTTTTTGGCTACCGCCTTTTTCGCAGCAACCTTTTTTGCGGGAGCCGCCTTTTTAACGGGGAGTGCTTGTTTTTCTGCCGTGCCACCGATTCCTGCAGGGCAAATAAAATTACCTTTCTGGCGAAGCAAGATTTGAAGCTTTTCTTTGAGCGACATTCGACCGAATAGATTGTTTAGCGCTTTGCAGCATGCAACGCAATTTTCGTCGTTATCTTTTCCGCCATGCGTGACGGCCACGATGTGCTCAACGCTAGCTTCACCTCGCGGCAAGTTTTGCTCACAAAAGAAGCATTGACCACCTTGCGCAAAAAGTAGACGTTCAATCGGTTTTGTCGGCACTAAAACTCCTCCTTGATTTGTGTGCGCTCAGTCTTGTATTGAGAGTTCTAACGCCCGGTTAACCGGCGCCGGAAGCCGTAGGCTGGAGGGCACCAACAGCGGGCATAAAAATGCCGAAGGCATGCCCGATGTTGGCGTCCGCGTTGAACCTACAGTTAGGCCGGTGCGCGAAGTGGAAGGTGGGAGCAGGACGAAAACCTTGCAGAAAGAGCCCCGAAACACACGACATTGGCATGTTGCCAGCCCCCTTTGTTATTCGCGCCAGTTTACCCAAATAGCTTGAATGGTTGAACACCAAAACAGGGGCGCTGACCGCCGTAGGACGGGTGGCCAAAAAGGCGATGGTGTGTGGCACTTTGGCGCAGCAAATGGGTGAGCAGGCAGCCGAAGGACTGACAGCCAAATTGAGCCTTGCCAGAGCGCCATGTGGCACAACGCGGTGCATCAAAGATGTGGAGACTTGATGCGCGGAAATGATGGCAAATGGTTTGCCCGTGGTGTGCGCCACAGGCGCAGAGAGCAGGCCAGCGGTGCAGGTTTTTTTGCGATGCGGCTGACGACTGACAGGCTGCGGTGTGACCACTGCTGAGATGGTTCGTTGACAGAGAAAGCAGCGAGGCCATGACGCTGAATGGCCGATGAATAAAGGATGAGCGGCGCGACGAGCAGCAATTTTGCGGCTGTTAAAGAGAAGCCTAACGCCCTAGGTAAGCGGCGCCGTAAGGAGCGCAGCGACTGAAGGGCACCAACAAGGGCCAAGACAATGGCGAAGCCTTGGCCCTTGTTGGCGTCCGCTTGACCGCCCAGTTAGGCTGGTGGCAGGTGGGTGAGCGTTGGAGATGCCCGAACCTGCAGAGCCGAAGATGGCCGATGCTGTGCTGCATGAGCAGCGCTCCCTTGATTTGATTTCCAGAGATTCTGCCCGATGCATGCAGGCCGTGGCAATGCCATGTCGGCGCGCTGGCCGCCGAAGGACGGGCAGCCGACAAGGCGTTGGCGCGTGGCACTTTGGCGCCGCGTTGGCGTGAGCTGGCTGCCGCAGGACAGACAGCCAGAATGAGCCTGGCCAGTAAGCTTGGTAGCGCACCGCATGGGAACTGAAGCGCCAAACCTCAAGCATGGCAGCGACGGTGGCGCGGCAAAGAAAGAGGTGATGGCGTGCCGCATGGCTCTCGCGTGGGAGCGGCCTGGACAGACGCTGCGGCGCTGCAAAGACAAAGAAAGCTGCGCTGGAGTGCGGCGCTGCTCTTGCATGAGCGATGTGGAGCGAAGCCTCACGGCTTCAAGCTCGCACGGATGAGCCTTGCGAGTGGCCGAGCATGGAGCGGAAATGAGGGCCTAACGAATACGAGGGACTTCCCCGTCCCGAACTTGCCAGAGCGAGCTT
>CAYVOP010000208.1:0-4079 GCA_964453105.1 uncultured Aquabacterium sp.
TGCCGTGCGCCAGCGCGCCGAAGGCGCCGTGCGTCGAGGTGTGGCTGTCGCCGCACACCACCGTCATGCCAGGCAGCGTGGCGCCTTGCTCTGGGCCAATCACGTGGACGATGCCCTGACGCTTGTCAGACATCTTGAACTGGGTGATGCCGTTGCGGTCGCAGTTGGCGTCCAGCGTATCGACCTGCAGTTTGGATACAGGGTCTGCAATGCCGTGACTGCGATCGGTGGTGGGCACGTTGTGATCGCTCACAGCCAAGTTGGCTGACAACCGCCAAACCTTGCGCCCAGCAATGTCCAGACCTTCAAACGCCTGCGGGCTGGTCACTTCATGAACCAGATGACGATCGATGTACAGAACGGCTGTGCCGTCATCTTCGGTGTGGACGACGTGTTCGTCCCAGATCTTGTCGTAGAGGGTGCGTCCCATATGAGGCAGGCCCTTGCGGGCAGTAAATCAGCGCGATAAAGACGGCAGGCGACGATCTCTGGCAGAGGCAGCCACCTGAAAGGCGTCATTTTAAGTCATCGAACTGAAATGCACCGCAGCCCCTACGAAAGGCATGGAAGCCGGCATTTTTGACGCCCCCTCATCCCAAGGGTTACCCCCCGATTAGAGGAACACATGAGCGGCCAGGACTTGGACAATATGCCTCGTAGACCTTGTTCAGAGGCAGTATTTCTGGCGTCGGGGAATTTTTTGGATCACCCCGAATGGACTACGCAGTTCATCTTGTTTTACGTCAAAGAGAGAAGTTCATCATGACATCCATTGCCACCACCCTGGGCAAAGCCGTTCTGGCCGCCGCACTGGCCGCCGCTGCAGCAATGAGCGCTAACGCGTCGATCGTCTACCAAACTGGCGCCAACAACCCCTGGGGCACCAACAACAATGACGTCGCCATGGACACTGCCTTCGGTGCCGGCAACTGGACCAAGACCAACGCTTTCTCGCTGGCCGGCATCACCGGTGCCAGCTTCGCATTCCTGGATGGCAGCGACTACAACGCCATCGAATTCAACACCTTCCTGACCGCCAACCTGGGCGCCCTGGAATCGTACGTGAGCGCCGGCGGCCACCTGTTTTTGAACGCCGCACCCAACGAAGGCAGCAACATTGACTTCGGCTTCGGTGGCGTCACCCTGACCTACGGCAACACCTTCAGCGAAACTGCCACGGTGAATGCTGATGGCGTTGCAGCCGGCCTGACCGCTGGCGGCCTGACCACCAACTACACCGGTAACTGGTTCTCTCACGCTACCGTTTCCGGTGGCGCGATCACCAGCCTGATCGATGGCGAGCAAGGCTCTGTGTTCGCTGTGAAATCCTTCGGCCTGGGTTTTGTTGCCTTCGGCGGCCAAACCACCACCAACTGGCACCAACCCTCGGCAGACGGCAACGCCCTGCTGGTCAACGAACTGAAGTATGTGGCCAACACCCAAACCGCCGCAGTTCCCGAGCCAGAAACCTATGCCCTGATCATCGCGGGCCTGGGCGTGGTTGGCGCTGCACTGCGTCGTCGCAAGACTGAAGACGCTGTGGCCGCCTGATAGGCCGCGATCAACCAACCCCGGGTGTTCACTTACAGATCAGCTGTGATGAACACCCCTATACAAACAGCCCCTTTGGGGCTGTTTGTACTTCTGAGACCACAAGTGTGTTTGCACCTTGCGCGCAGCCCAGGGATAACCCCGAAATCTTCAAGCCAACCGCCATCCAGACAATAGCGATGCTCAGGGTAGGATTGTCCGCTTGGAACGTGCACTGCTAATAGCCCTCCAAGCAAGCCCTCAAATACCCAAAGAGCAATCAAAGACAGAAGGAAGACCATGCAACGCTCCGAAAAGCGCTCACTGGCGGGCCGCGTTGGCTGGCTGTTAGTAGCCAGCACTTTGACCCTGGCTCTCGGCGCCTGCTCATCCACCCCACCAAAAGCCATCCCCGAGCCTGAGCTCAGGGCCACGCCGGAGGGCGTTCGGTTCGAGATGCGTTATTTTTATGGTCAGGATGGCACCCGTCTGTTCCGCCAAGCCTGGATTCCAGAAAGCCAAGCCAGAGGTGTGCTGGTCATTGTTCCCGGCCTCAAAGACCACGGCGGACGTTACGCGGAATTGGGCCAACAACTGGCCAAAGAAGGATTTGCCGTATTTGCGGGCGATTTGCGCGGACATGGCTACTCAAGTGGGCCACGCCAGATGACGGAGTCTTTCAACGACTACTTGGTCGATCTGGCCCTGTTGGTACGCCAGACTCGCAAGCAACTTCCCGGCATGCCCACCTTTTTGCTGGGTAACGACATGGGCGGCCTGATCGCCGCACGCTTCGTTGAAACGGTACCGAATGCCGTTCAGGGCTTGGCTGTCAGCGGCGCACCACTTGCGATCAAAGACTCCAAGTACAAGTTGCTGGGAATGAAGATTCTGGCCAAGGTCGCCCCATCGTCTGCGGCCCTGAGCCCAGAACTCAAGGCTTACTCTCAAGACCCTCTTGTAGTACAGGCCTTGCTGAGCGACCCACTCGTCACACCCACCGGCGTGCCAGTCAAAACAATGGTTCAACAAGTCGAAGCCATTCGGACCCTGCAGGAACAACAAGAACGCCTTAGCGTCCCCATGCTCGTCATGCATGGCATTTCCGACAGCCTCAACCCCCTGTTTGGCAGCATTGCACTCTACGATTCCGTCCCATCAGATAACAAGGCGTTAAAGCAATACCCCGACTTGGCTCATGATCTGTGGCATGAATCGGGCAACACCGAAGTCACAACCGATCTAGGCGATTGGATGAACGGTCTGCTGATCAGACAACAAGTTGCCAAGCGCAAAGCTGCGCAAGCGGTCACAGGCAACTGATCGCGTACAAAAACAAAAAAGCCGCTCGTTTTGAGCGGCTTTTTTTTGACCCTGCGCACACCAGAATCTGGCGTGCCTGGGCTCAATTTCAGCGTTGGCCGATTGGCTTGACGTCGCGCTTTTCGGCGCCAACGAACAGCTGACGGGGACGACCGATCTTGTACTCGGGGTCGCCGATCATTTCGTTCAACTGAGCGATCCAGCCCACAGTGCGTGCCAGGGCGAAGATAGCAGTGAACAGCTGGACAGGGATACCAATGGCGCGCTGAACGATGCCAGAGTAGAAATCGACGTTCGGGTACAGCTTGCGCGACACGAAGTAATCGTCTTCCAGAGCGATCTTTTCCAGAGCCATGGCCAGCTTGAACATTGGATCATTTTCCAGACCCAGTTCGCTCAGCACTTCGTGGCAGGTCTCACGCATCAGCTTGGCGCGTGGATCGTAGTTCTTGTAGACGCGGTGACCGAAGCCCATCAGCTTGGTGGCGGAGTTCTTGTCCTTCACCTCGGCGATGAATTCACCGATCTTCTCGACACCACCCTTGCGCTGGATGTCTTCCAGCATGTTCAGTGCAGCTTCGTTGGCGCCACCGTGAGCAGGGCCCCACAGGCAAGCCACACCAGCGGCGATGGCAGCGAAGGGGTTGGTGCCCGACGAACCGCACAGACGCACGGTCGAGGTCGAAGCGTTTTGCTCGTGGTCAGCGTGCAGGATGAAGATGCGATCCATGGCGCGAACCAGCACATCGTTGACCTTGTAGTCAGCGCAAGGGGTTGCGAACATCATGCGCATGAAGTTCTCGGTGTACGACAGGTCGTTCTTCGGATAGATGAACGGCTGGCCGATCGAGTACTTGTATGCCATGGCGACCAGGGTTGGCATCTTGGCGATCAGACGGATCGCTGCCACCTTGCGGTGCTCAGGGTTGTTGATGTCAGTGCTGTCGTGATAGAAGGCCGACAGTGCGCCCACCAGACCGGTCATGACGGCCATGGGGTGAGCATCGCGACGGAAACCGCGCAGGAAGAACTGCATTTGCTCGTTGACCATGGTGTGGTTGGTCACGCGAGCCACGAAGTCAGACTTCTCGGTTGCGTTCGGCAGCTCGCCGTTCAGCAGCAGGTAGCAGGTTTCCAGGAAGTCGCAGTTGGTAGCCAACTGTTCAATGGGATAGCCGCGATACAGCAACTCGCCCTTGTCACCGTAGATGTAGGTGATGGTGGAG
>CAYVOP010000209.1:0-4063 GCA_964453105.1 uncultured Aquabacterium sp.
GCTTTTTCCAGTGTGTTTACGCTTTCGTTTCAGCGGATGCAGTGTGAGCCGCACTAGTTGCCAATTTGCTTGCCAGCCAAACCAGCACGCTCAATGCTGTCAACAAGCCGAACATCAACCATCCACTCTCAGAAACAGTGTCGTTCAGTTGACGACCCGCCGGTCCAAAATCATTCCCAAAATAGGCCATGCCCATCGCGAGCAGGAAGTAGGCCCATCCAGCCAGAGCGACTTTCTTCCCAACCCTGCTAGTCCATTGAAGAACTGGTGCAAATTCAGAATCTACGAGAGGCCTTGAGTGCGTTGTCATGCTTTTCCCGATCAGGCCTGAGTACGTGATTTGTTGAGGCCATGCTTGAGTGATCTGAGCATTTCGCCGCCTATAAGCCAGACCATCAACAAAAAGATCGGCCAAACTAAGCTACCAATGACGATGTACGCAAACACGCTGTTGTTTGCATCGAATGGCTGGCCGTCAATGCCTAGCCATCGCCAACCCAAGTAGTTGACAAGTAGTTGAGCGATGCCAATTGACACCAGCATATCGACCACCGTAAAGGCGATCAGCCAAGGCTCACACATACGCTTCCACATAGTTAACCTACTTTCCGTGGTCAACGAGCGTTGCTGTGGTTGATGGTCGTGAGCCTGGAACCGAACACTGATCCGCCCGCCATCTCAATGCGGCGGTGTTCGACCGCTACTGCTTCGGCAGTTCTACTCCCACTTACGGTGCCAAGCACAACAGACATCGACCACGATCCAGCATGCGGACCATGTTCTATGAACGAGTGCCATCGCGGCGCAAATCCAAGGCGCTCAGTGGCCTCGCGTTCTGCCGCAGAAGGTTCGATGCGGTCAGATTCACAGCGGATGCCTTCCCATTCGCTTTCCTTGCAGGCCCGCAGGCCGCCAAGGAACTTCATGATGTTGGACATGATCCTCATGGGGGGGACTTTTTCTTGGTCAGGCACGCGACAGGACGCAGCGCCCCAGCAGGGTCGTTTCAATCAGGCCCAACGTGATCAGGGAACGGACGGTGCCGGTGTGCACGGTCCGCGACTTGCCTTCGTGGGTCAACCGGTAGCGGCCTGTTGTCTGGGCCTCATGGACCAAAACTGCCCCAGCCTTCAGTCGATCAATCACGCTTTGCTGTGATTCGCTGAGTTCGCGGACGTTGTTGGTGTTCATGCTCATGCGGTAACTTTCCGTTCTAGAGCCTTACACAAGGCTGTCGCATTCTTCGGTGGACATGAAACCCATGTAGCCAAGACCTACCAGGACGGCATCCGTTGGCATATTCGCTTCAAGTTTGGCTGCCTGTAAACGGGGGATAGACACTTTCTGGTCCGGATAGCCTATGTAGACAGACGCTGTCGCATCCCCATGAACAAAGCTAAATGCGAAGTAGTGATGATGTTCCACAACCACTACATGCTTACCTTTGTCGTCTTCCGGGCTAACCGTGCGTGTCACAGACCGAACACGCCTGGCGATTTTCTTGGCCGGTATTTTGGTAGTAGTCATGGTTGCAGCCACTTTCCCCTTTTCAATGCACTTACAGCTGCGAAGGGGGTTCGACTTTGCGCACGTCGATTTGGATGTCCCAAAGCGGTCCTGGCTGCACCTTGCGGGCCTGGGCCATTGCATCAGCGACAGCATGCGTGATATCGCCTTCAACCTCAACGCTGTACTCGCCTTCATGGAGTACGCGCCCCTGACGGGAAATCTTCACTTTGAATTGCATAGTCTTGCTCCAATTTTCCGTTCGTTAGCGCTTGTCAAAGCGACGGTACCAAGGCGCAGACTGCTTCGCCTGCACCGGTGCTCCAGCGTTCAGCTTACGGTTCTCGCGGCGCAGTTTTTCTGCGAGTTGATCGGTTAGCGACGACATGCCGTCCACCGTCCTGGCCAGCACTGCTTTGTTCGAGCGGTCGTGGGTATTGAAGTCGTTCATGTCATTTTCCTATGGTCAGGCGACAGGCATCAAGACGGCCTGGAATGCGGCATAACCTGCTTTGCTGCCGTCCTCTTCAGCTTCGCAATACGTCACAGAAGCGCCGCCGACGAGTTGTGCGCCCGACTTCATTGCTTCGTTAACGTGCAGCTCCAATAGGTGCATCGCCTCGATTGCGGAAGGCGTCCGCAGACTGCTAAGAATTTGATACTCCATTGCTTATTCCTGTAGTCTCTTCGGATGCTTTACTGCGTTCAGAACAGCAGGTTCCGCATTTTTGATCCCTGGCGTGTTCACGTCTCCCAGGAGAATCGCTGTAACCTTTTTTGATGCCGACCACAGATGAGAAAGTGATTGCTCACGAATCTCAACGGCAGTCTGGCCTTTCTCGCACATGCGAGTCGTGACCTCGTGCAGTGCATCGTTGATTTCGTACAACTCGCATTTATTGAACGAACTGGCGGCCAACACTTCAGCAGCATCAGCGTGAAGGCGCGCATCTTGCGGATCAATGGCCATGCCTGATGGCATCCTGGCAGATTCTGATGAATCCTTTAGGATTTTGATCGCAAGCATCAGCGCCTGTAAATGTGTGAGTTGATTCATGTTGAAAGTTCTTCCAGACATTGCATTCCGCTACTCTGCGAAAACTTCTTGCAGCGTTGTCAACGCTGCAGTCAGAGTCTTGGCTGAAACAGCGCCTAGCTTCTTGGCCAAGCGAACCTTGTCAACGGTGCGAATTTGATCCAACAGGATCAGCCCCTTGGTGCCAGCGTGTGTCACAGGAATCCGAAACGGTGCAACAAAGCCCTTGGAGGTCATGGGAGCCACCATCACGGTTTTGAGGTGGTCGTTCAACTCGACTGGCGACACGATGACGCACGGACGGGCCTTCTTGATTTCGCTGCCAACCGTTGGGTCCAAATTGACCATCCAGATTTCTCCGCGCTTCACCACACCAACTCCGCGTCAGCCTCGTTGGCAAACTCGCCCATCACCAGCTCATCGCCACCCGCTTCTGCCAGGGCCTTGGCTGCTTCAGCCCAGCCAGCGCGGGGTGCCGCGTGGGGCTTGCGCAGCACGATAGCCCCGTTTTCGACGGTCAGGTCTGCTGCAGCCTCTTCTTCCAGGCCTGCTTGGGCCAGCACGGGCTTAGAGAGCACGATGCCCTTGCTGTTACCGATAGTTCTGATATTCACAAGCATTTGAATCTCCGTTGGCACAATGTTATTCCATCAAGATCGAAACAACAAGCCCTGTTACAACACTGTTAACACTCTATAGTGCCGTGCTGAACATTTCTTCAATTGTTGCGCTTGATGGTTCCAAGTAGGGGTCTGTATGGTCAAGCTCAGCGTGGCCGAGCAATCGCTGCACAACCTCAAGATCATGCCCTTGTTCAACCAGTCTTGTCGCAAACGTGCGCCGCCCGGAATGGCTTGAGCAATCCTGAAGCCCAGCAGCCTTGTAGAGCCTGCTTATATGGGCTTGCAGGCTGTCGCATGCTTGGTAGACCTCTTCTCGGCCATCCGCCAACACGCGAGCCTTTGCCGTTAGATGAAATCGGGTTGCCTTGTGCGTCAGAATCAGCGGTACCTCTGGCATCAGCCCTCGGTAGCGTGCTCTGTCGAAGTCCACCACCATGCCGCGTGACCATCGCAGCTCTATGTACGTGTTCAACGCCTCGATGGTCAGTGGGTGCGTCACGAAAATGCATCGCTGGCGACAACCTTTCGTGATCGCAGAACGAAGAGAAACCTCTTTGCGGAGCTGGCCAGAAGGCAGCAACACGTCGTTGACTAGCAATTGGGCAATCTCTGTGACACGCATCGCGCATGTCAGGCCCAGCAGCAGCACCAGGCGATCACGCTCTGGGTGCCGACTCGTTGCGTCAGTCACTCGCAGCAGGTGCCGCATCTGCGCGGGTCGAAGGATGCCCGCCCGCTTCTTGTTGTCCATGGCCTAGTCCTCTGAATGCACGCGAATTCGAGCGTGTTCCGAGAGAAAAGGCGGGAGGCCTCCTTTCGAGCATATCAGCCCTTGGCTGCTACCGTTCTCGGAAAGATGCGTTGGCCGACCCCTCAGACGGCGCCGGCGTCAAATTGG
>CAYVOP010000210.1:0-4053 GCA_964453105.1 uncultured Aquabacterium sp.
GCGGATGATCTTGCAATTGCGGCACATCTGCTTCACGGATGCCGAAACTTTCATGGTCTGCTCCTTGGCCTAACTCTTATGCGCTCTAACGCGTTCCCGGGGGTACAAAAAGCTCACTTCGCCCGGAACACGATGCGAGCACGACTCAAATCGTACGGTGTCAACTCCACGGTCACTTTATCGCCAGGCAGAATGCGGATGTAGTGCATACGCATCTTTCCGGAGATGTGACCGAGGACGACATGCCCATTTTCTAGCTTGACACGGAAAGTAGCGTTAGGGAGATTTTCCAGAATCTCGCCTTGCATTTGAATGACGTCGTCTTTCGCCATATCGACCTGCGCTACCTGCCGCGTTTAACCAGCTTTAAAATTTGCCTTCTTCAGCAGAGAGTCATACTGCTGAGACATCACGTAAGACTGCACCTGCGCCCAGAAGTCCATCGTTACAACCACGATGATGAGCAGGGAAGTCCCACCGAAATAGAAAGGCACGTTGTACTTCAAGACCAGGAACTCAGGCAGCAAACACACCGCAGTGATGTAGACGGCACCAGCCAGAGTCAAACGGGCCAAGATCTTATCAATATATCGAGCAGTTTGGTCACCCGGACGGATCCCCGGAATGAATGCCCCACTCTTTTTCAGGTTCTCCGACGTCTCGCGGCTGTTGAACACCAACGCCGTGTAGAAGAAGCAGAAGAACACAATGGCAACAGAATACAAGATCACGTAGATCGGCTGACCTGGCGACAACATCGAAGCGATGTCCTTCAACCAGCGCATGCTTTCACCCGTGGCAAACCAACCCACCGCAGTTGTTGGCAGCAAAATGATCGACGACGCAAAGATCGGAGGGATCACGCCTGCCATATTGATCTTCAAAGGCAGATGCGATGCCTGACCACCGTAGACACGGTTGCCGACTTGACGCTTGGCATAGTTGACCAAGATCTTGCGCTGACCCCGCTCAACAAACACCACAAAGTAGGTCACCAAGATCACCAGCGCGACGATGAAGATCGCTGCCGGGATGCTCATGGCACCAGTACGAACCAACTCAAACAGACCACCAATGGCAGCAGGCAAACCAGCAGCGATACCACCAAAAATCAAGATGGAGATACCGTTACCCAAGCCGCGCTCGGTGATTTGCTCACCCAACCACATCAAAAACATGGTGCCAGCCGTCAGGCTGATCACTGTGGTGAGCTTGAAACCCAGACCAGGATTGATCACCAAGCCAGCGGTGCCTTCCAGCGCCACAGCAATCCCGAAGGACTGAAATAGCGCCAGACCAACAGTCGCATACCGCGTGTACTGTGTGATCTTGCGACGCCCAGCCTCGCCCTCTTTCTTGAGGGACTCCAGCGTAGGAATCACATAGCCCATCATCTGCATGATGATGGACGAAGAGATGTAGGGCATGATGCCCAGCGCAAAGACCGTGAAGCGCGACAGAGCGCCACCGGAGAACATGTTGAACAGACTCAGGATGCCGCCCTGCTGACCCTTGAACAGCTGCTGCAACTGCGAAGGATCGATACCAGGCACGGGGATATGAGCCCCGACTCGGTATACGACCAGCGCGAGAAGCAGGAAAGTCAGACGACGCTTGAGGTCGCCGAACTTGCCGCCTTGTGCCAGTTGATTGGGAGAAGTCGCCACGCTCTGAGTCCTATTCAGTCGTTACGGTCTTGCTTGTGCTTGGCTTATTCAGCCAGCGAGCCACCAGCAGCTTCGATCACTGCCTTGGCGCCTGCGGTAGCACCAATGCCCTTCAGAGCAACCTTGGCGGACAGTTCGCCCGACTTGATCACCTTGACGACCTTGGCCAATTGAGGCACCAGACCAGCTTGCTTCAGGGTCAGCAGATCCACTTCAGCTGCGCCCAGAGCTTGCAGCTCGGACAAAGTGATTTCTGCGTTGTACTTCAGCGACTGAGACTTGAAGCCACGCTTGGGCAGGCGGCGTTGCAGAGGCATTTGACCGCCTTCGAAACCGACCTTATGGTAGCCGCCGGAACGCGACTTCTGACCCTTGTGACCACGACCAGCAGTCTTGCCCAGGCCCGAGCCAATGCCGCGACCGACGCGGCGCTTGGCGTGCTTGGCGCCCTCGGAGGGCTTGATGGTATTGAGTTCCATGGTGTTATCCCAAATCAGCAGTGGCTTACACCACTTCGACCATGTAGCGGACCTTGTTGATCATGCCGCGCACAGCGGGCGTGTCTTCCAAGACGCGGGTGCCGTTCATACGACGCAGACCCAGGCCACGCACGGTGGCGCGGTGATCAGCTTTGGTGCCGATCGGGCTGCGAACCAGCTTGACGGTGAGGGTTTTCTTTTCGCTCATGCTCAATCTCCAGCGATCAGTTGAACAGCTGTTCAACAGCCAGACCGCGCTTGGCAGCGACTTCAGCAGGAGTCGTCGCCTTGTTCAGGGCGTCGAAAGTGGCACGAACCATGTTGTAGGGGTTCGAGGAGCCGAGGCTCTTGGCCACCACATCAGTGATGCCCATCACTTCGAAGACAGCACGCATTGGGCCACCAGCGATGATACCGGTACCAGGAGCAGCAGGAGCGATCAGCACCTTGGCTGCGCCGTGCTCACCAGTCACGTTGTGGTGCACGGAACCGTTCTTCAGCGGAACCTTGACCATGTTGCGACGGGCCTGGTCCATGGCTTTTTGCACAGCCAGAGGCACTTCACGCGCCTTACCTTTGCCCATGCCAACGCGACCATCGCCGTCGCCGACCACTGTCAAAGCAGCGAAACCCATGATCCGACCGCCCTTGACCACTTTGGTCACGCGGTTCACCTGGATCATTTTTTCGCGCAGACCGTCGTCGCGACCTTCGTCTGCTACCTTGGGTGAAAACTTAGCCATTTGAAATTCCTTCCGGTTGCAGACTCGGCTTAGAACTGAAGGCCGGCTTCACGCGCAGCATCAGCCAAAGCCTTGATACGACCGTGGTACTGGTAGCCAGCGCGGTCGAAAGCGACCTTCTCGACGCCAGCAGCCTTGGCCTTTTCGGCGATACGCTTGCCGATCAGAGCCGCTGCAGTAGCGTTGCCACCATTCTTGACTTGGTCGCGCACTTCCTTCTCGGCGGTCGAGGCGGTAGCCAAGACCTTCGAACCGTCGCCAGAAATCACGCTGGCGTAGATATGCAGGTTCGAGCGAGTAACGGTCAGGCGCACAGCGCCTTGCAAAGCGATGCGTGCGCGAGTCTGACGGGCGCGGCGCAGGCGCTGTTCTTTCTTGCTCATTGCCATGATGAATCAGCTCCTTACTTCTTCTTGGTCTCTTTCAAGACCACGCGCTCGTCGACGTAGCGGATGCCCTTGCCCTTGTAAGGCTCAGGAGGACGGAATGCGCGCACTTCGGCTGCAATCTGACCCACCACTTGACGGTCCATACCCTTGATCAGGATTTCGGTTTGAGATGGAGTCTCAACCTTGATACCTGCTGGCATTTCCTTGACGACGGGGTGCGAGAAACCAATTTGCAGGTTCAGCTTCTGACCTTGGGCTTGGGCACGGAAACCCACACCCACCAGGCTCAGCTTCTTCTCAAAACCCTTGCTGACACCGTTGACGGTGTTGGACAGCAGAGCACGGAAGGTGCCGGACATGGCATTGGCTTCAGCAGAATCGTTAACCGGAGCAACCTTCAGCGTGGCGCCGTCTTGCGACACGGTGACCAAGCTGTTAGCCGGCAACGACAGGGAACCCAGACCGCCCTTGACGGTCACGGCTTCGGGGGTGATCTTCACGTCCACACCTTGAGGGACGGCGATCGGCATTTTTCCAACGCGGGACATTGCGATTGCTCCTCAGGATTAGGCGACGTAGCAGAGCACTTCGCCACCGATACCGGCAGCGCGAGCCTTACGGTCGGTCATGACACCCTTGGGGGTGGTCACGATTGCAACACCCAGGCCATTCATGACCTGAGGGATGTCGTGACGGCCCTTGTAGATGCGCAGGCCAGGACGGCTCACGCGCTCGATGCGCTCAAAGACTGGGCGACCAGCGAAGTACTTCAACG
>CAYVOP010000211.1:0-4007 GCA_964453105.1 uncultured Aquabacterium sp.
AGCCGATGCCCGCCGCCGCCCAGCCGGAGTAGCTGTTGAGCATCGACACCACCACGGGCATGTCAGCACCGCCGATGGGGATGATGATCAGCACACCCAGGATGAAGCTCAGCGCAATCAGGGCCACGAAGATGTCCATGCGTTGCGTGGCCATGAAGGTGCCGATCAGACCGATCGCCAACAGACCCAGCACCAGGTTCAGCATATGCTGACCCTTGAAGATCACGGGCGCGCCTTGGAACAAGCGGAACTTGTACTTGCCGCTCAGCTTGCCGAAGGCAATGACCGAACCCGAGAAGGTGATGGCACCAATGGCCGCCCCCAGCGACAACTCCAGTCGGTTGCCCACCGGAATTTCGGCCATGGCGTCACCAATGGGCTTGGCCACGATCTGGAATGCATAAGGCTCAGCCACCACGGCCACGGCAATGAACACCGCAGCCAGACCAATCATGCTGTGCATGAAGGCGACCAGCTCAGGCATCTTGGTCATTTCGACGCGCTTGGCCATCACGGCACCGGCGCCGCCGCCAATCACCAGACCCGCCAGCACATAGCCAATGCCTTCAACGAAGTTGAGCTGCAGGGCTTGTACCTGGCCGTGGATCAGGCCAATGGTGGTCAACACGGCAATGGTCATGCCGGTCATACCGAACACGTTACCGCGAATCGAGGTGGTGGGGTGGCTCAGGCCCTTCAAGGCCTGAATGAAGAACACCGAGGCCACCAAGTACAGCAGTGCAATCAGGTTCATGCTCATTTACTTGGCCCCCGCCTTCTTGTCCTTCTTCTTGAACATTTCCAGCATGCGGCGTGTCACGAGGAAGCCCCCGAACACGTTGACCGCAGCCAGCGCCACGGCCAGCACGCCCATGATCTTGCCCAGAGGCGTCACGGTGAGTGCAGCGGCCAGCATGGCGCCCACGATCACAATGGCCGACACGGCATTGGTCACGGCCATCAAAGGTGTGTGCAGAGCAGGGGTCACGTTCCAGACCACGTGATAGCCCACATAGATGGCCAGCACGAAAATGGTCAGGTTGATGACGACGTGGGAAATGGCTTCCATCGCGTTGTCTCCTGGTAGGTTGTTATCAATCGAACTTGCGGATTTCTTTGATCGCATTGCGTTCGTCCAGCAGCACCACCTTGGGCTTGTAGCTGGACACTTCGGCATCGGTCATCGGGGCGTAGGTGCAGATGATCAGCAGATCACCCACATGAGCCTTGCGGGCAGCCGCGCCGTTGAGCGAGATCACGCCCGAGCCACGCGGGGCCTTGATGACGTAAGTCGAAAAGCGCTCGCCGTTGTTGATGTTGTAGAGCTCGATGTACTCGAACTCTTTCATGTCGGCTGCGTCGAGCAGGTCTTCATCGATGCCGCAGGAACCTTCGTAGTTCAGGTCGGCTTCGGTGACGGTGGCGCGGTGCAGCTTGGCACGCAGCATGACGCGTTGCATAGTTCAATACTCCTTACAGGGCCGGCTGCGCCAATCAGGCACGCAGCAATTGGCCGTCACGACACATCAAGCACGCCTTGACGATGTCGTCTTCCAGGTCAACGTGGAATTGACCTTCCTTGTTGATGACCAACTTCAGGAAGTCGATCACGTTGCGTGCGTACAGCGAGGAGGCGTCAGCCGCCACCAGCGCTGGCAAGTTGGTTTCGCCCACCAGGGTCACGCCATGCTTGACCACAGTCTTGCCGGCTTCGGTCAGCGGACAATTGCCGCCAGCGGGCGCGGCCAAGTCAACGATGACGGAGCCAGGCTTCATGGCCTTGACCATGTCTTCGGACACCAGCACCGGCGCGGCACGGCCGGGAATCAGAGCGGTGGTGATGACGATGTCTGCCTGCGCCACGCGCTTGGCGACTTCCACCTTCTGGCGGTCCAGCCACGACTGGGGCATGGGGCGGGCATAGCCCCCCACGCCTTCAGCGGCTTCTTTTTCTTCGGCGGTCTCGAAAGACACGTCAATGAACTTCGCGCCCAGCGATTCAACCTGCTCCTTCACGGAGGGGCGCACGTCAGACGCTTCAATGACGGCCCCCAGGCGCTTGGCCGTGGCAATGGCTTGCAAGCCGGCCACCCCCACACCCAGGATAACGACGCGGGCGGCCTTGACGGTGCCGGCTGCGGTCATCAGCATGGGGAAGATGCGCTGGTATTTGTCAGCGGCGATCATCACAGCCTTGTAGCCCGCCAGGTTGGCCTGCGACGACAGCACGTCCATGCTTTGGGCACGGGTGGTACGGGGGGCGGCTTCCAGGGCAAAAGCGGTCAGCTTGGCGTCAGTCAGGGCTTGCAAACCTTCCTTGTCGAAGGGGTTCAGCATGCCAACCAACACCGCACCGGGCTTCATCAAGGCACGTTCGTCCGCATTGGGCGAGCGCACCTTCAGCACCATGTCGGCCCCCAGGGCGCCAGCGGCGTCGGTGATATCGGCGCCTGCAGCCACGTAGGCTTCGTCGGTCACGCAGGCAGCCACACCGGCGCCAGATTGCACACGCAGGGTGTGGCCTTGAGCCTTCAATTTCTTGACGGTCTCTGGGGTCACGGCCACGCGGGCTTCACCCGCGAAGGTCTCCATGGGTATGCCAATGAGCATACGGGTCTCCTATGTATGACTGAGTTGTGTCGACGGTAGCAAACGCGCCAGCATACACAACATTCCAGGGTTTTCCGCCGTATGTCGGCCGTCAAACGGCTGTCGGCATGCGCACCCCCTCAATCTGATGTCAAAGATTGTCAAATTCTGAGCGTTTGTCACCCAGTCGTAGCCCCCTGGCATCACAAGCAGGCAGGAAAACGCCGATGCATTTGTCATGCCAATGGCGGATAATGCTGGCCTCATGAAGACCGCGGAACTCTTGGCCACCGCTCCCCAGCCCGCCGTGTCGGCCACGCCGAACAAGGTGCGCTGGAAGCCCAATGTCACCGTCGCAGCCCTGATCGAGCGCGACGGCAAGTTCCTATTGGTGGAAGAAGACACCTCCGACGGCATCTTGCTCAACAACCCAGCCGGCCACCTGGATCCGGGTGAATCGCCGGTACAGGCCGTGATTCGCGAAACGTTGGAAGAAACCGCCCGCGCCTTTACGCCACATGGTTTCGTGGGCATGTTCATGTCGCGCTTCCGTCGCACGCGCAATGGCGAAGACACCACCTACCTGCGCCTGGCCTTCCACGGCACGGTGTCTGAGGCCGATCCGCTGCTCGATCTGGACGAGGGCATTTTGCGCACGGTCTGGATGACCGCCGACGAAATCCGCGCCCAGCCCCATCGCATGCGCAGTCCGCTGGTCATCGAGTGCATCGAAGCCTATCTGGCTGGCGAACGCTACCCCTTGTCCATTCTGAACGTGCACGACAGCGTGTTTTCGGCTCCAGCCCAGGTATCTCGCTCCTGATGTCTTCCAAACAGCGCGTGGTGGTAGGCCTCAGTGGTGGGGTCGATTCGGCTGTGAGCGCCTGGCTGCTCAAGCAGCAGGGCTACGAGGTCATCGGCATCTTCATGAAAAACTGGGAAGACGATGACGACAGCGAGTACTGCTCGTCGCGTCAAGACTTTCTGGATGCAGCCTCGGTGGCCGACGTGATCGGCATCGAAATCGAACACGTGAACTTCGCCGCCGACTACAAGGACCGCGTGTTTGCCGAGTTCCTGCGCGAATACCAGGCCGGTCGCACCCCCAACCCCGATGTGCTGTGCAACGCCGAAATCAAGTTCAAGGCCTTTCTCGACCATGCGCTCCAGCTGGGTGCCGATAAAATCGCCACCGGCCACTATGCCCAGGTACGCGAATTCCTCGGGCAATGGCAGCTGCTCAAGGCCGAGGACGGCACCAAGGACCAGAGCTATTTCCTGCATCGCCTCAACCAGCAGCAGCTGTCGAAAACCCTCTTTCCGGTTGGCCACCTCTACAAGCGCGAAGTCCGCCACCTGGCCGAAGCCGCCGGCCTGCACAACCACGCCAAGAAAGACTCCACCGGCATCTGCTTCAT
>CAYVOP010000212.1:0-3984 GCA_964453105.1 uncultured Aquabacterium sp.
CAGTCATACGAGCCCTTTCGTCGTTCTGTCAGGTTATCTGAAAAGGTGAAGGGCGATAAGCCCCTCACCGCGTACATCACCGCGTACATCACAGCAGCCCCCGTTCTGCAAACGAAAGGTAGCCCGCCTTGCTGACGATCAAATGATCCAGCACGCGAACGTCCACCAGTTGTAAACTGCTCTTGAGTGTTTGCGTCAACATTTCGTCACTACGTGATTGAGTGAAATCGCCGCTTGGATGATTGTGGACCAGCAGGACCGATCCGGCATTAAGCCGCAAAGCCTCCTTAACCACCTCTCTCGGGTACACCGAGGCCTGCGCCAGGGTCCCCCGAAACATCTCTTGAAACTCGATCACTCGGTGCTGCGAATCAAGGAACGCCACGCAGAACACTTCGTGCTCCAACTGCGCAAGCTTGAGCGTGATGTAGTCCCGCGCAGCGGTGGGCGACGAGATGTAGTCACCGCCAATCACTTGAGCCTCCAGCCCAGCTTTGGCCGTCGCAACGATTTCATCAAGCGAAGCAGGGACGAACTTGCCATCTTCACAGCGAAACAAACCATGGTCCTTCGTATTCATCATTGATCTCCAACTTTGGGTGTCAGGGCAATTGCCATGGCATCCGTGGATCAGGCCGCAACGCAGGAATCAAGGGTGTGAACGGCCGCCAGGACGCAAGCGCCAAAGGCGCGCAGCCCTTGAATCCGAGGACGGACTGATACGATCGGCCAACCAAGCAAAGCCCCCTCTTGGCACGCCACGGTCTGTTCAATCTTCATGACACAGGTTTGAGCTGTTCACAGATCAAACCTCAAAGTTCCAACACGCCGGCCCTTGGGCTGGCGCGCTCGTTGAGGCAAACTGGCTTGCCAGTGCGCAGCGCCCAAAGGGCGCGAAGGCGTCAGGCCCCGGAGGGGTGCCAGCCCAAAGGGCTGAGCAGATCGATAGCCAGCCGATGGCTGGGCGAGACCCGCAGGGGCTCGATCCGAAGGACAAGAGCCCGACCGGCGAAGCCGGGGACCGCCAAGACAAGGAATCTCGATACCCGCCAGCATGGTTCACAAACACCCCTAACCCGAGTTTGCAAACTCCAGTTCATCGGGCATGCCAGCCAAACGCGCAACCTCCCAAGCCCGGATCGGCCCCCTCAAGACCTGTTCAAGTTTTGGGACATACAACTGATCCCGCACGTACTCACTCAACGCTGAATGGAGCCATTGCTCATCGGGATCGAGCGGACACAAAACACTGCTCAACCCCTCTGCCCTCCCCGCCCGGACAAGCTGCGATTCATTGACCTTGAAGTGCTTGGCCAATCGGATCACGTCCGCATCAGGCAAAAAGCCCGGCTCGGTCAACACATCGGCGACAAACGTGGCCAGGTCGAGCAGATCGACGCACGCGCTTGGATCATTCATCACCCAGTCAATGGCATCGGCTAGCCGGGTCCGGCATCGGTCCGTCAAGCGCCGACCTTGCCCAGCGTGAGCAATCAAGGTGCAGCTATCGCAGCTCAGCGAGGTTTGTGGGCTCACCCGCAAAACCTCTTGCCCGATGGCTTGGACCTTTTGAGCGTTGCCCAGGCCCAGCATGTGAATGCTGGCCGGGCGATGCGCCGCGCAAAAGCTCAGCAACTGAGGCAGCGACCAGGCCGCCACGTTTGAAGGGACACCGATGGTGAAGCCTCGGTGGCCCGCCAGCATTTTGATGGCGGCGAGGAAGCTCGAATCATCTGGCGAGTGCAGCGGGAAGATGCATGTCACGCCAGCGTCCATCCAAGCGTGAATGCGATCAGCATGAACGCGCTGCAAGCCCATGGAGGCGACAGGATCGCCGACCACATCCGGCATGACGAAGTGCAGATTTTTGGGTGTTGAGCAAGCCTGGAGGATCTGGTCATACACGGAGAACACGTCAGCCTCGAAGTCCAGTTCACGACCCGCGCAGAAGGCACCAAATGCGCCGGAGTCCACGAAGACTGTGCCGCCATGAGCGGTGTAGGTGGCAACCAAACCGATCACGCGGCTGGAGCGTGAGCCGGGTAGGGCGGTCGCAGTGATGCCGATGGGCACGCCTGCGAGCATGTAGCCGCGAAAGTCCCAGTAGGCCGAGCTTCCAGAATGGAAGCGAACAATTTGGGCGGCGGGCGCATCAAACAAACAGGGCTGGTGGAGTAGGGCGGTCGCGCGGATTTCATCAGCGGCATACCAAGGAAACCGCACCGTCGACAGCACGTCCTCCGCCACGGTCTGCACATTCGATTTCTGGTCCGGGTCAGCGAAGAGGGCGGCTTGACCAAAGGGCAGGGTGGTCGATCTCCCCGTGCCTACGTCGCCAGGCCAGCGACTGGCGACTTCGTTGAAATGTGTGGTGCTGAGCATAGCGAGGTGCTTCCATGAGAGAAGGCAGGGGCGTGCGGCCAAGCGGGACGCCCCGGCGGCGGGCAGCAGCCCAGGAGCCGACGGCCCCAGAACACAGTCCGGGGTAGGGCGCTCAAAAGAGGGGAGAGGGGAAGGGCGCTTCTGGATCGATAGGGCCTGACACCAGCTCGCCTTCGTCGTTGAAAATCTCGATCCAGTAGCCAGCTAGCCACCAGTGGCGCGCTTGCTTGGCCAGGTCACAGCGTTCAAGCAACAGGCAGTCCACCAAGTTGTCCGGGGCGGCGGGACTGACGCAATCGGCTGGGTTGTCAATGAAGACCTCGACCAGATACTGACCGGGCCCCGCCTTGACCGAGTACGTGGGCTTTTGCTCGGTGAGGGATGCCACGCCAATAACACAGCGCTCACCCAGATTGGCAGGTGGATCGCCAGCCAAGTACCAGCACCCTCTTATCAAAATCCCCTTGGACACCTCGACGTGCAGGCATGAACTACTGCTGACGGGGCGGTGAGCGACCCAGTATTCGTGACCTTCCAGGTTGTAGGCTGGGTCATCGGTAAACCATTGACCCTCACTCACGGATTGGTGGTTTGTCTTGCCGGTGTTCATGGTGGTTCAGTGCGATGCGTTGGAATTGGTGCCGTTGAGGCCTGCGCGCTCGATCAGGTACTGGTAGCCCTTACTTGCTTCACGGCTGGCTTTAAAGATGGCGTCCTTGTCGTTTTGCAGGACTTCCAGCCAGGACTGGAGGTAGTGGGCGTGTTCTTCAAGGGTTTCGCTCTCCAAGCCGATGTGCCCCATGACAAACCCTGCGATCAACTCGGCGACAAGCTCTTCCATGGCATAAGCCGGGGTGCCAAACTTCCCACAGTGGGGGCGGTTGAGTCGTTTTTCGTGTCCGGTCCAGTGGCCCAGCTCGTGCATGAACACCGAGTAGTACCCTGACGCTTTGTGAAAGCGGCGGCGATCTGGCATGTGGATGCGATCGACGGTAGAGCGGTAAAACGCCCCGCGTCCGTTTGCCACGTAATCAGCGCCAGAAGCCGCGATGATGCGTTCCGCGTCGGCGATGACTTCAATTTCCGGGCGTGATTGCCATCCGGTTGATTCTTCGGGCAACCCGTCGATATCGGCGACATTGAATAACCAAAATGGTCGACTCAACAGGCCGCGCCCCCGTTGCGGCGATTCATCGGCGGACTCGTTTTCATTCTCTTGCGCTGTATATTCTCGTGGCTGCCAAAACACACAGAGAACACCCTTTGAGCCAGCTTTTACCTGCGCGCCCATTTGTTGGGCCTGGTTATAGGTAAGCCATTGGTTTGTGTCATATCCACAATCCAGCGCAGTGAGCCACAGAAGGAGCGAGTTCACTCCGGTGTAGGGCGTTCTGGTGTGGAAATTGATCGGGCGCCCCATGGAGCCCGCCCAGTCCCACAGGCTTTGTCGGCCCTTTTCAATCCCTGACTCGATCAACGAAATAATCGAGCTTGTTATCTTTTCTCGAATATCCATTCCCTTACTCTCACGCTTTGTCTTACTGAGACTCCATTATATTCATTCATCGATTGACCGTCAATACATGACAGCAGAAACGCGGA
>CAYVOP010000213.1:0-3942 GCA_964453105.1 uncultured Aquabacterium sp.
GATCTGGCCAAAAAGATTCAAAAGATCATCAAAGACAGCAAGATCAAGGTGAAGGCCGCCATCCAGGGCGATACCGTCCGGGTGACCGGCGGCAAGCGCGACGACCTGCAAACCACGATGGCCTTGCTGAAGAAAGAAATCACAGAAGCGCCGCTGTCGTTCAACAATTTCCGCGATTGATGCTTTCCGCTGGCGCTAGGCTGCAAGGTATGAAACTGTCTGCTCTGATTTCGTTCGTGGCCGCCGCAGTCTGGGCTGGTGCTTCTTGTGCTCCGGCCTATGCGCAAAGCGTGGCCATGACCGGTGGCATGGGCAGCAAAGTCTTGCTGGTCATCAATGGCGGCGCGCCCAAAGCCTTGGCTGCGGGCGACAGCCATCAGGGCGTCAAGGTCGTCAGCGTGTCACCTGACCAGACGGTGGTCGAGGTTTCAGGCAAGCGGCAAACGGTTGCGCTCGGTGGGGCCCCGGTCAGCATTGGCGGGGGGCTGGGCGGTGCGCAAGGCACGGCCATCGTGCTCACGGCGGGCTCAGGGGGGCACTTCGTGACCTCGGGGCTCGTTAACGGCAAGTCCGTTCAGTTTTTGGTCGACACCGGCGCCACGGCTGTGGCCATGGGTGCTGATGAGGCACGGCGCCTGGGCATTGCCTTTGAAAAAGGGCAAAAAATGTATTCCAGCACGGCCAATGGGGTGGTGCCTTCATTTCGCGTCAGCCTGACGTCGCTGCGCATTCAAGATGTGGAAGTGTTCAATGTGGATGCGACCGTGTCGCCACAAGGCATGCCCTACATCTTGTTGGGTAACTCGTTTTTGACGCGTTTTCAAATGAAGCGCGAAAACGATACCTTAACCCTGACCAAGCGGTTCTGAGTTCAGGCCAGCGAACGCTCCAGCAGGTCGGACTCGTCCCAGGCGTGCTGGGCACGGTAGCTGGCGGCCGATGTCAGCAGGGCCAGCTCCACGGGGTCGTGTGACGACGTCATGGTGATTTCATCGCCGAAGCGGTCTTTGAGTCGGCGCAGCCTGCGCTGGTTGGCCAGTCGCTTGCCGTTGTCCATGGCCATCAGCCATTGGAAGAAGCGCAGCCCGATGGGGCAACTGGGTTGCTCATCGAGCTCGCCGCGGTAGAAATAGGCATCCCCACAATGCAGCAGCCAGCCTGAATCGGTGCGTACGGCCACCCCGCAGTGGCCCTGTGTGTGGCCCACCAAAGGCACCAGCAAGACCTCGTCATCGCTGTCAGGCACGGCTTGCACACTGTCCATGCCAAACCATTTTTCGCCCGTCAGATCGTGTCGAACCCAACGCGGTTGATGCGCCCATTGCCGGGGAAGGTAGCGCGCTTTTTCGTGCAGGCTGGTGCGAGCCAGGGCAGCATCTAGCTCCGCGCCATATACATGAACCTGGGCTTGCGGGAAATCGGCCAGCCCCCCCGCATGATCCAGATCCAGGTGGGTGGGCACAATGTGGCGCACATCACGCGGGTCCAGGCCCAATTCGCGAATCTGGTGCACGGCGGTTTCTGACATCTGAAGGCGGGGGCGCATGATGCCCTTGAATGCCCAGCCCAATGACTGTGGGTGCGTGATGTCGCGGGTGCCTAACCCCGTATCGACCAAAATCAAGCCATTGCGGCTTTCGATCAGCAGGCAATGGCAGCACAGGTGTGCGGGGGCGGTCCAACCACCTTCGCCATTGAGCAAGCGACGTCCGAGAGGACACATCGACCCGCAATTCAGATGGTGAATCCGCATGCCTGAGCTCTCCTTGCGCCGCTGACTGGCATCATGACGAGACAATTGCGTCCCATCAAGTATTTAAACCACTCCCGACATGCCACCACGCCATCGTATTCCCGCAGGACACGACACTCTGGACCAGATTCTTTTCTCTCAAGGGTTTGGGGCACGACGTGAATGTGAAGGTTTGATCCTTTCAGGACGCGTGTGCATCAATGGTGCGGTGGTGGATGATCCCGATAGCGAGTGGCCCACCGAAGGCCTGCGCTTCACGGTTGAAGGGCAGGAGTGGGTGTATCACGCCAAGGCCTTGATCGTGCTGCACAAACCTACAGGCTACGAGTGCTCGCTCAAGCCGGGGGCCTGGCCGGGGGTGCACAACCTCCTGCCTTTGCCTTTGCGCCGCCGTGGCTTGCAGCCCGTGGGGCGCCTCGACCAGGACACCACCGGTCTGCTTCTGATGACCGACGACGGCCCGCTGTTGCACAAGTTGACCTCGCCCAAGCACCATGTGCCCAAGATCTACGAGGCCACCACCAAGCACCCCATCACCCAGGCGCAGTGCGACAAGCTGCTGGCCGGGGTGGTGCTGGAAGACGACCCCAAGCCCGTCAAGGCAGAAGGCGCTGAGATCGCCGGCGAACACCTGCTGCGACTGACCCTGACCGAAGGCAAGTACCACCAGGTCAAGCGCATGGTGGCGGCCGTCAGCAACCGGGTAGAAGCCTTGCACCGTAGCCAGATTGGTGAATTGACCATTCCTGCCGACTTGGCCCTGGGCCAGTGGCGCTGGATTGACGATCCAGCCGTGGTCTTGCCCAAACGCGGATAATCGGCGGTCATGCAAGTATTTCGAGGCATTCAACACGCGGCACTGGCGCCGGCCTGTGCCCTGACCATCGGTAATTTCGACGGGGTGCACCGCGGCCATCAGGCCATGCTCGCCTTGCTGCGCAACGAAGCGCATCACCGTGGTCTGCCCAGCACAGTGTTGACGTTCGAGCCTCATCCGCGCGATTACTTTGCGGCCCTCATGGGCAAGCCCGAGTTGGCTCCCAGCCGCGTGGCCACCTTGCGCGACAAGTTGTCCGAGCTGGAAAACTGCGGCGTGGATCAGGTGGTGGTGCTGCCTTTTGACAAAGCTCTGGCCAGTTTGACGCCTGACGAGTTTGTGGACCGCATCCTCGTTCAAGGCCTGAAGGCTCAATACGTGCTGGTGGGCGACGATTTCCGATTCGGCGCCAAGCGGGCGGGCGACTACGCCTTGCTCGATGCCATGGGCAGCGCCAAGGGTTTCGACGTGGCGCGCATGAACAGCTACGAGGTGCATGGCGAGCGGGTGTCGTCGTCGCTGGTGCGTGAGGCGCTGGAACGGGGCGACATGAAAGCTGTGGCGACCATGCTGGGGCGCCCCTATACCGTCAGCGGCCACGTTGTGCACGGTCAAAAGCTGGGCCGCAGCCTCGATTGCCGCACCCTCAATGTGCGCTTTGGCCACCCTAAACCGGCGACCATGGGCATTTTCGTGGTCCGAACCCATGGTCTGGCCGATCACCCGCTGGAAGGCGTGGCCAGCTTGGGCGTGCGCCCCACGGTGGAAGAGGCCGGACGGGTCTTGCTGGAAGTGCATTGCTTCGATTGGCCTGCCCGACTCGGTAGCGAAGGGGGCTACGGTAAAATCGTCCGTGTGGAACTGCTGCACAAACTCCGAGACGAAGCCCGCTACGACGGGCTGGAGGCACTGCAGGCGGCCATACACAAAGACATCGCCGATGCGCGCGAGTTCTTTGAAGCCCAGGGTCGGCAGACCACCCGCGATCGAATTTGACGCTCGCAACCTCAACCTGCTGATGCCTGGCCGCGGCCCTTTGGGGGGATGCGGCTCACCTGATACCCGGGATGGCGGTGGCGACAAGATCCACCGCTGGCCCCTTGCTGAAGAATTTCTGCCATGAGCCAAGACAAGTCTGCGAACAAGAACGCCCCCGAAAGCCAATACCGCGCCACCCTGAACATGCCCGACACCCCCTTCCCGATGCGGGGGGATCTGCCCAAGCGCGAACCCGCCTGGGTGGCTGAATGGGAAAAGAACGACATCTACGGCAAGCTGCGTGCTGCCCGCCAGGGGGCGCCCAAGTTCGTGCTGCACGACGGCCCGCCCTATGCCAACGGCAACATCCACATCGGCCACGCCGTCAACAAGA
>CAYVOP010000214.1:0-3832 GCA_964453105.1 uncultured Aquabacterium sp.
TGTTGATGAGGTTGGCTTGGGCGCTGGGGCGGTGGTCGGCGCTGTCGGCAAACGCACTGGTGTCAGCGGCTTGGTTTTGCCCGCCCGGTGTGGGTGGCGTGCCGCCTTCGCCTTGGCCGTTGTAGAGGCTGGCCATGACGAAGGGCTGGTCCATGTCGTTGTTGATGAAGCCCACCAACACTTCTTGCCCAATGCGGGGAATGAACTGCTGGCCCATGCCTGCACCGGCTGAGCGCTGCAACACCCGCATCCAGCAGCTGTGGTCACTGTTGGCGCGCTGTGGTGCAAACGGATTGGCTTGCCAGTGGAACTTCACGCGCACGCGGCCAAGACGGTCGGTGTGGATCTCATCAGCACCGCTGGCGCTGGTGCTGCCATTTGGTCCGACCACAATGGCGGTTTGTGGGCCCCAGGCCGTGGCACGAGGGCGGGGGCGCAAGCCGGTGTCGTCCATCAACACGGTGCGCCAAGGCACGTTGCGGCGAATGGCCTCGAACTGGTTGGCAAAGCCGCTTTGTGCGGACTTGGCTTGCAGCGAGTCGGTGACCGTATCGTCGCGCTCAAAAACGCCGCTGTCTTTTGTGGCCTCCAGCAGGGCTTGCATGGGGCCCACGCCCAAAGTCTTGGCAATGGTGTCGCTCAGGTCCTTGGGGAGGTTGTTGATTCCCATGGCTCGCACCGCGGTCACGAAGAACTCCTTGTCTTCATCGTGCGGGTTGATGCTGTCCAGTGTCGACTGGCTCAAGCCAAACCAAGTACCCGCTCGCAGGGTGCGTACGGTGCCTTCGCCCATCCACAGCTTCAGGCGCGCTTCGCGGGCTTGCTGCATGGTGGTGGCGGCAAACTGGGCTTGCGCGGGGTGGCTGTACAGGCCATCGGCCACGGGGTCGTAGCTGGTCAACCAGCTTTGCAGGGTGCTGGCTTCCTTGCCGCCCCACTGGTGGTCGGTGGGCACATCGGCCACGATGGCGCGGTTAGATTCATAGTCCCACCCCAGCACGGTGGTGCCCATCGATCCCCCGGCTTGGCCTAGTTGCCGCCACGCCCCCAGTGCTTGAATGCTGTCTTGCACTTCCTGGCTGCTGCTGCGATGGAAGCGGATGCCTTTGCCGCCCAGGGCGGTGCAGCTGGTGGGGTCTTGAGGCTGACTCAGGCTGGTGGCAAAGATGACAACAGTGTGCCCGCCCGGTGCGGCCGCGTCTTCTTCCACGCGCCAGTTCAGGCCTTCTTCGGCCAGCAGGCGTTGCACAAAGTCCAGGTCTGATTCGCGGTATTGAACGCAATACTTGCGTGCGCCACCTGTGGGGCCGTGCAAGCCGTTGGCCACATGCTGGGGCACATCGTCGTCCCACCGCCAGGCCGCAATGCCTGCATGGTCGGCAAACACGTCTTCCACAATCTCAATTGTGCTGCGTTCTTGCCAGACCCGGTTGTTGCGAGTGTGGCCCAGCAGGGCCATCCAGGGTTGAACCAGAAGTGACTTGCGGGCCAGGCCGCCGTCGCTGTCCAGCGATTGGGCTTCGGTGACATAACCGCTGCGGCGATGGGTGTTGCCATCAGCCAGCACGGTCACCAGGGTAATGGGGCGAGCGTAGAGTTGTTTGAGCTCGACTTTGGCGTTCAACACCAGCGCCTGAATGTGCAGCGAGAAGGGCTGTGACACACCATCGGTGAGCACGAAGCTTTCCACCATCAAGTCAGCAGGCAGAGGGCGTTCAGCGCTCGTCGACTCCAGGGTATAGAGCCGCTTGTCGGTGCGCCACTGGTCAACCAGATTGCCAAGCAATTGGTGCAGCGCCGATTGCAGCTTGTTCAGAGCCAGATCTTTGGCGGACGACAATGCCGAAGAGGCGCCCGATAGCGCCATGGAGGCCAAACTCATGCCGAGTATCCCTGAATGTCTTTATGAATGAATCAGCCGATTTTGACGGCTGACACCTTTGGCGCAGGCACCCATGTTGGGGTATTACGCAACCAGGGGTAAC
This sequence comes from uncultured Aquabacterium sp., assembly GCA_964453105.1. GTDB lineage: Bacteria > Pseudomonadota > Gammaproteobacteria > Burkholderiales > Burkholderiaceae_C > Aquabacterium. The sequence continues at coordinate 1,986 of CAYVOP010000214.1, forward strand.
AAGAGGTCAGGGGCGTGTCGGGGCAGGGGCGGGGCGAGAACTGGCGTGCGACATCACGGCTTCGATGAGCTGAACGTCGCGGTCGTTGCGTGTGGGGCGAGGAGCCTTGGCTTGTGTCGCAGCGCGAGCGGGTTGTGTTCTCGGTTTGGCTGGGCTGGAGGTGCTGGGTGCCGCTGCTTGTGCGCTGGACGCCGAAATGGGAGTGGGTGCAGGTGCAGCAGCCAGGGCGGCGGTTGCCAAGGCTGCCAACGGATCTCTCGGTGCGGGCGCTGCGCTGCTGGTCGAGGTCAACGCTGCTCCCTCAGGTGCGGGTGTTGCGGGGGGACTGGATGAATCGCTGGCCGAGGCCACCGATGCTGCCGACTCAGGTGCCACAGCGGGGGCTACCGCGACCGCAATAGCCGGGGCAACTGCTGAAGCCGCAGTAGGAGCAACCGATGCCAAGCCGTGTTCCGCCTGCAGGCGGGCAGGGGGCTTTTGGTTCACCACGGTCATGACAAAACCAGCCAGCAGCGTGATGGCGCCCAAGCCCATCAAGACCATGAGCAAGCGACTGGGACCTTGGCGTCCTCGTTTGGCTGAGGGCCCCTTACGTGCGGGGCGCTGCGAGCGCCGTGTGGACTCTAGCGTCGATAGAATCCGCACCCGCTGGGTGTCTGACCCTGGATCAGCGCCATCCTCCATGCCCGCAAACAAACTCGGGCGGCCCTGGTCGTGGCTCACGGTCGTACTCCCTCAATCCAATTTTTGTATGTGTGTGCAAGTCGGCGCATTCTACGGAGTCAATTCGTTCCCAAGTCGCTTGCGTCATCGGGATTGCAATCAATCGTTACAGGATCAAAAGTGATTGCGTGGATCTGGTTGGTGTTCTTGCTGGGTGTGGGCGCATTGGCTTTGGCGGTGTTTCCCCACTGGCGCCAAGCTTTGTTGGCAGGCGTTCGCGGCAAATGGGCTGGGGCGCGCCGAACACAGCAGCACTGGTCTGACAAGGCGCACCAGAAAGGTCAGGCACTCGCTTGGGGGACGGCAGAAACGGCGTCAGGCTGGGGGCGGCAAGCCCGTGACCAATGGCGCTGGGTGGCCTTGATCTCGGCGCTGCTCCTGGTTCCAACTGGCCTGACCTGGTGGTGGGCGTTTTATCAGGGGCGAGATCTGGATGCCTTTGATGATCGCGTCGAGCCAGGCAATCATCAAATTGCGCAGCTGCTTAAAGGTGAACATTTGGTGCCGCCTCCACCGCTGCCACCCGATGTGTTCGCCACAGCCGAAGTCGAGCAAGTGCGCCCTATGCTTTCCACCGCCGACCGCCGTTGGGATCAGATGGACGAAGCGTTCGTTCAGCGCTTGTTGATGGCATTCAAGATCATGCGCGAAGAGCATGGCTACGACATGGCCTTGCTGGAAGGCTATCGCAGTCCGGAGCGGCAAAACATGCTCGCGGCCAAAGGAGGGCACGTGACCCAAGCCAAAGCGTGGCAAAGCTATCACCAGTATGGGCTGGCGGCTGACTGCGCGTTCATGCGTGCTGGCAAGCTGGTGATTTCGGAGCGTGACCCCTGGGCCATGCGAGGTTATGAGCTGTTTGGTCAGGTGGCCGAGCAAATTGGGCTGACCTGGGGAGGGCGTTGGCAAATGCTCGATCTGGGGCACGTCGAATGGCGTCGTCCTGGAGCGAAACAGCCAGCGCGCTAAGCCTTGGGTTTGACACAGACGGTAACAGTCTGCGATCGCGTCCCGTTAGACTCCGCCCCGCGTCGGGATAACCCGCGCAAGATAAAAACGATCAAAACACATCAGGGAGTTGCGGCGCCATGGGACGTCCGTTCATCGTATTGGGTGACAGCACC
>CAYVOP010000215.1:0-3704 GCA_964453105.1 uncultured Aquabacterium sp.
CGGCTGGCTTGATGTCGGGGGCGCGCAGGTGCCACAGCAGTGTGGTGCTGCGGTCAGCAGGAGCCGCTTCAGGGGTGACGCCAGCCTTGGCGGCATTTTGGGCGGCCGGAGAGCGCGGCGCGGCTTCGGCCTTGGCGTCAGCGGTATCGAGCCACTCTGCTTCAGCGGGAACAAAGGCGCGGCGCGCAATGACGGTGCCGGATTCGTCGGTCAGGGTCAGGTCAATGTGGGGCCAAGCCAGATCGATGCGGGCCTTGTTGTGCACCACCACCGCCAGGCGATAGTTATCTGGGCCTTCTGAACTGGCGCGGACCAAGGTGGCGCTTTCCACTTGCAGGTCATCCAGGCGCAAGGGGGGCTTGATGGTGCAGCCGGCGTGCGCGCACAGTTGAACCAAGGGCGAGCGCAGGCCAGGGTGGTGAGCGGCGATCAAGTCGCGGAATTGCAAAGACACTTGCAGCGCAAGCGAACCCAGCAGGCCCAGCGTCACAAATGACAGCGCCACACGCGTGGCTGGGTGGCGCCAGAAGGCCTGGCGCTGCGCGCGGCGCACGAACTCAGGGGTTTGGGCTGCGGGGTCGCGGCCACGGGTGCCCGACTTGCCGGTGCGTTTGCTGGGGGGCTCCAGGGCCTGCTCGGGAACGAACGCTTCGGACGTTGCCGCATGCTCGCTGGGCTCAGGCGAGTCCGTGGATGCCATGCTGCTGGCATCGATGGGGGCGGCCTCGGGTGGCGGGCTGGCGACGGCTGGGGCGGCGTAAGCCGATTGACCGGGCGAGGAGCCGTGCAGCCCCGATGGACCAAAACCTGAAGCCCATTCGTCTTCGGCCGCGTCGAGGAAGGCGTCGTCCGGGAACTCGGCGTCGGCGAACTCTGGCTCGGGTGCATTGCGCTGGCGACGGCGGGTGGCCTTGCGCTCGCGCGTTGAGGGCATCAGGTAGCGCGAATCCAGCGCATCCGACTCGTCGGTCGAGGGCACCTCTTCTTCTGGCGGGGCGCCCAGCCAAGGCTGAGGGTTGTGGCTCAGGTTGAGTGATTCGACCGCTTGCGTGACTGTGCTGGGCTTGTCCACATACCCGCTCACAGACGTGTCAAGGTCGAAGTCGGTGGCGCCTTCGGTCGCGGCAGGCGGGGCGTCCGGCAGGTCGTCTTCCATCGCCGGTGTGGGGGCGATGGGTTCGCTCTTGGGCGCGTCAACGGCCAAGCTGGTTGCGACGGCGGTGTCAGGTGGGGCGGTTGGAGCGGGCGCGTCTGGCGCCACGGCTTCACGTGCAGCCGCGATCATGCCGGGGCGAATCGGGGCCGTTTTTTCCCACTCCTGCTCAGGGACTGGTGCCGAGGCGGGGGGCGACGAAGGTGCTGAAACAGACGCTGAGGCGGGGGGCGACGATGGTGGCGCGGCCTGGGGCGGCGCAGTCGGAGTTGTAGCCGCCACGGCAGCTGAATGGGCTGCTGCGCTGACGACCGATTCCGCCGCCGACTCCATTGAGGCCGTTTGCGCTGGGACTCGGGGCTTCGGCCGCGGGGGCGGAGGCTCGCGTTCGAGGTCGAACAAGCCCGGCAGGGCGTTGAAGATCTCGTTGCAGCGCCCACAACGCACCCAGCCTTCCGAGACCTTCAATTGGTCTTGCACGATCTTGAAGATCGTGCCGCAATGGGTACATCGTGTCGCCAGGCTCATAGCTGCGTTTATGCCATCGATTGCGCAGGTTTTTGCGCCGTCATGAGAATCCAGCCGTCTTCGGCGTTGGCGACTTGCAACTGCAGGCCCACCGCCGCATAGGCTTCTTTCAGTTCATCTTCCTGGCGAGCCAGGATGCCAGCCAGCACCAGATGGCCACCCGGGGCCACATGGCCGGCCAGCAGGGGCGCCAGCATTTTCAAGGGTGTGGCCAGAATGTTGGCCAGCACGACGGGATAGCCTCCCTGGGCTTCGCCGACCAGATCGGGCAGACCGGCGTGGATTGGGGTCTTGCCCTCGGCATTCTTCAGGTGCGACAGGTTGGCTTCGGCGTTGGCTTCAGTGGCGTCGACTGCAGCGGGGTCGATGTCGACCGCATCAATCTGGCCAGAACCAAACAGTGCGGCACCAATGGCCAGAATGCCCGAGCCGCAGCCGTAGTCCAGTACACGCTGGCCTTTGAATGCGGCTGCGTTTTGCGCGGTCCACTTCAGGCACATGCGGGTGGTGGGGTGGGTGCCGGTACCAAAGGCCAGGCCAGGGTCCAGGCGCATCACGGTGGTGGCGCCGGGGGGCACCTCGTGCCAGGTGGGCACGATGTAGAAGGTGTCGGTGATGGGGACGGGCTGGAACTGCGATTGCGTCAGGCGCACCCAGTCTTGCTCGTCCACGGGTTGGATGCCTTGGATGTGAATGTCGTCGGCCCACTCTTGCGCCAGAATCAGTGTGGCGGCTTCGAGCGCCTCGGCTTCACTGGGGAACAGGCTCTTGATGGTAGAGCGCTGCCAGGCTTCGCGGGCCACCGGCATACCGGGCTCGCCCCATAGAGCTTCTTCGTGTTCGGTGTCGGCGTCGGCGTCTTCCACCGACACGGACAGGGCATCCACCTCCATCAGCGCATCGCTGAGGAGTTCGACTTCGGCTTCCTTGGCCAGCAAGGTCAGTTCATACAGGGCCATGGTGCTTCCTCAACGCTTGCGCGCTGCCATCCAGCTTTCGAGGTAGTGGATGTCGGTGCCGCCTTCGATGAACTTGGCATCGACCATCAGCTCACGATGCAGCGGGATGTTGGTCTGGATGCCTTCCACCACGGTTTCCGACAGGGCGGTGCGCATGCGGGCCAGGGCCTGCTCGCGGGTGTCGCCGTGCACGATGATCTTGCCGATCATGGAGTCGTAGTTGGGCGGCACGAAGTAGTTCGTGTAGGCATGCGAGTCCACGCGCACGCCGGGGCCGCCGGGCGGGTGCCACATGGTGATGCGGCCCGGGGAGGGCACGAATTTCACCGGGTCCTCGGCATTGATGCGGCACTCGATGGCGTGGCCGCGCAACTCGATCTGGCGCTGGGTGAAGGGCAGCTTCTCGCCGGCGGCAATGCGGATCTGCATCGCGACGATGTCCACGCCGGTGACCATTTCCGTCACCGGGTGCTCCACCTGCACGCGGGTGTTCATCTCGATGAAGTAGAACTCGCCGTTCTCGAAGAGGAACTCGAAGGTGCCGGCGCCCCGGTAGCCCATCTTCTTGCAGGCGGTCGCGCAGCGGTCGCCGATCTTCTCGATGGTGCGGCGGGGGATGCCGGGTGCCGGCGCTTCCTCGATGATCTTCTGGTGGCGGCGCTGCATGGAGCAGTCGCGCTCGCCCAGCCACACGGCGTTCTTGTGCGTGTCGGCCAGCACCTGGATTTCCACGTGGCGTGGGTGCTCCAGGAACTTTTCCATGTAGACCTCGGGGTTGCCGAAAGCGGCACCGGCTTCGGCCTTGGTGGTCTGCACAGCGTGGATCAGAGCGGCTTCGGTGTGAACCACGCGCATGCCGCGGCCACCACCGCCGCCGGCGGCCTTGATGATGACCGGATAGCCCACCGAGCGTGCGATCTTGATGATCTCTTTGGGGTCGTCAGGCAGTGCGCCTTCGGAGCCAGGTACGCAGGGCACGCCCGACTTGATCATGGCTTGCTTGGCCGAAACCTTGTCGCCCATGGTGCGGATCGAGTCGGGCGTGGGGCCGATGAAGACGAAGC
>CAYVOP010000216.1:0-3662 GCA_964453105.1 uncultured Aquabacterium sp.
ATTACGTCCACCAAGGTTGGTTCGATTACCTCGATCCAAGCCGTGTACGTGCCTGCCGACGACTTGACCGACCCATCGCCTGCAACGACCTTCGCTCACTTGGACTCCACCGTCGTGTTGTCTCGTGACATCGCTTCGCTGGGTATCTATCCTGCTGTGGATCCTCTGGACTCGACCTCGCGTCAGCTGGACCCTCACGTGGTGGGTGAAGAGCACTACCAAGTGGCCCGCGCCGTGCAAAACACGCTGCAACGCTACAAGGAACTGCGCGACATCATCGCCATTCTGGGTATGGACGAACTGGCTCCGGAAGACAAGCAACTGGTGGCGCGCGCTCGTAAGATCCAGCGCTTCCTGTCGCAGCCTTTCCACGTTGCCGAAGTGTTCACCGGTGCTCCTGGCAAGTACGTGCCCCTGAAGGAAACCATCCGCGGTTTCAAGATGATTGTGAGCGGCGAGTGCGACAGCCTGCCCGAGCAAGCCTTCTACATGGTCGGCACCATCGACGAGGCCTTCGAAAAGGCCAAGGCCCTGAACTAATCAGTGCCGGCGGATCGCGCTGGTTGCGGTGCGATCCGGTTTGCTTGACCTAACGAAAGAGCCCTATGTCCACCATTCACGTTGACGTCGTTTCGGCCGAAGAGTCCATCTTCTCGGGCGAAGCTACGCTGGTGTCGCTGCCTGGTGAAGTGGGTGAGCTTGGCATTCTGCCTCGCCACACTCCCTTGATCACACGCATCAAGCCCGGTGCCGTGCGCATCCAACGTGCTGACAACAACGAAGAGGAATTCGTCTTCGTGGCTGGCGGCATTTTGGAAGTGCAACCACACTGTGTGACCGTGCTGGCCGACACCGCGATTCGCGGCGCCGATCTGGACGAAGCCAAGGCCAATGAAGCCAAGCGTTTGGCTGAAGAGGCCCTGCAGAACGCCAAGGGCGATCTGGATCTGGCTAAGGCCCAGAGCGAATTGGCTGTCATGGTTGCCCAACTGGCTGCCATCCAGCGTTTGCGCAAGAAGTGATCTTTCGACATCCGGTTCGAGTGCGAGCCGGGTTCGAAGCCAAAGCCCACGGCGTTTGTCGTGGGCTTTTTTCATTGTGCGCCCCGGAGTGGGATGGGGTGCCTTGTAGACTGTAGGGCTTGGCCCTGCATGCCTTTCCGGAGAGTGTCTTCGATGTCTACCGCGCGTTCTGCTTCGTCTCGTTCTTCTTCTGCCTCCGCTGAGCGTGGCGTCAAGGTCGGCATCAAAAAAGATGTGGCCAAGAAGAAGCCTGCCGCGAAGCCCGCTTCAAGCAAGCCGGCCTCCAAGCGTGCCAAACCTTCAGCCAAGCGCCAGGCGCCGCTGAGCATTCAAGACTATCTGCAAAAGACGCTGACCAGTCGTGTCTATGACGTGGCCATTGAGTCGCCGTTGGATGAGGCCAAGAGCCTGTCGCGCCGCCTGGGGCATCACGTGTTCTTGAAGCGGGAAGACAAGCAGCCCGTGTTCAGCTTCAAGCTACGCGGAGCCTATAACAAGATGGCCAAGCTGAGTGCGAGTCAGTTGGCCAAGGGCGTCATCTGCGCTTCAGCCGGCAACCATGCCCAGGGGGTGGCCATGGGCGCCAAGCGTTTGGGCTGCCAGGCGACCATCGTCATGCCCACGACCACGCCGCAGGTGAAGATCGACGCTGTGCGCGCTTTTGGTGGCGACAACGTGCAGATCGTGCTGCATGGCGAGAGCTATTCCGACGCAGCTTTGCATGCCAAGGCGCTGGAGCAAAAAAAGGGCATGACCTTCGTCCACCCCTTTGACGATCCGGATGTGATCGCAGGGCAGGGCACCGTGGCCATGGAGATCTTGCGTCAGCATGCTGGTCCGATTGACGCGGTGTTTGTGGCCATTGGCGGCGGCGGCTTGATCAGTGGTGTGGCGGCTTACATCAAGGCGGTGCGCCCCGAGATCAAGGTGGTGGGGGTGCAGATGTCTGACTCGGATGCCATGGTGCGTTCAGTCAAGGCGGGCAAGCGCGTCACGCTGGCCGATGTGGGGTTGTTCTCGGATGGCACGGCGGTGAAGTTGGTGGGTGAAGAAACCTTGCGCCTGACCCGTGAGTTGGTTGATGACTATGTGATCGTGAGTACCGACGAGGTGTGCGCGGCAATCAAAGACATCTACCAAGACACCCGCTCGATCGTGGAGCCCGCAGGGGCGCAGGGCGTGGCGGCTATTAAGCAATACGCGGAGAGGCATGGCGGCCAAGGCAAGACCTACATTGCCATCAATTGCGGCGCCAACATGAACTTCGATCGCTTGCGCTTTGTGGCGGAGCGTGCGGAGGTGGGCGAGCAGCGGGAAGCCTTGTTGGCCGTGTCCATTCCAGAAGAGCGTGGCTCGTTCAAGCGTTTCTGTGAAACCATTGGGCCGCGCAGCGTCACCGAATTCAACTACCGCATTTCAGATGAAAAGCAGGCCCATGTGTTTGTGGGGCTGACGACCAAGGAGAAGGGGGAGTCACGCAAGCTGGCCAAGCTGTTTGAAGGCCAGGGCTTCAGCACGGTGGACCTGACCCACGACGAGTTGGCCAAGACGCACATTCGCCACATGGTGGGTGGGCGTTCTGCCCTGGCTGATGGTGAGCGCTTGTACAGCTTTATTTTCCCGGAGCGTCCGGGCGCGCTGATGGCGTTTCTGACCAGCTTGCCTCCGGGGTGGAACATCAGCTTGTTCCACTATCGCAACCAGGGGGCTGACTATGGCCGCATTTTGGTGGGGCTGCAGGTGCCCAAGGCAGAGACCAAGGCGATCAAGTCTTTCTTGGACAAATTGGGTTACGCCTACGTGGACGAAACACGCAACCCTGTCTATCGATTGTTCTTGCGCTGAGTTCAGCGTGCAATCATGCCCCGGGGTGGCTGGGGCAGTGTGACCCCACCGGGGGGCATGATGGGGGGCGGAGGCATGCCGGGCTGAAAGCCGGGGGCACCCCCGCTGTTGGCCTCGGGCTGAGCTGTGGTGCTCAGGCCAGCCACAGGGGGCAGCATGCCCGTGGCAGGTGGGGGCAGAGTGGGCAAGTCCAGTGTGACCGCCGTGGGGCCATCTGCCGGACCAATTTCGGCGCCACGCTGGGTCAGGCGCTTGATGACGTGAGGGGCGTCGACCACGTCACCCACATGCAAGGCGCGGGGTGGCTTGCCATCCACGCTCACCAAAGCCACACCGTCTTTGTCTTCGGGGTTTTTGGGCGCCACGACACCGATGAGTTTGATGCGCCCCGCCAACATCGCGTTCTGTCCCATATCGGGGGCGGCGGGGCCGGAAGCTTTGGCCGGGCCGGCCAGCAGCTTGCGTGGATCACCCTTGCCCGCGTTGTCCAGGGACACGGCGCTCGCGTTCGCGGGAACGGCCGTGGGCTTGGCCAGCCAGCGTAGGCCCCAGAACGCCACGCTGGCGGCAAAGGCGGCCCAAATGATGAGTGCAAGGATTCGTGATGCCATGGTGAGCCCATTATGATGGGAGAACACCGTGACTGAGGGGCGAAACAGCTAGGGGGACCCCGGGTAGATCCCCCATACGAGCGCCCTCGCTGTCGGGCATGCTTGGCCCTCGTTGGTCAAAGGCCGCGTCAGCAGTCCTTTTGCAGCATTCATACGGACCGAAAATGAAACTGATTGTGAAATT
>CAYVOP010000217.1:0-3652 GCA_964453105.1 uncultured Aquabacterium sp.
TTTCTGGTTGAACTTGCCCCCCGCGTGCAGCTCGGTCAGCGCGATCTCGGCGGCCGAACGCTTGGGCTCGTGCTTGTCGTCCATCTTCACGCCGGTGGGAATGCCGCGGCCGTTGTCCACCACGCTGATGGAGTTGTCGGTGTGGATGGTGACGACGATGTCGTCGCAATGGCCAGCCAGGGCTTCGTCAATGGAGTTGTCGACCACTTCAAAGACGAGGTGGTGCAGACCGGTGCCGTCAGACGTGTCGCCGATGTACATGCCCGGACGCTTGCGAACCGCCTCCAGACCCTCGAGGATCTGGATGCTGCCTTCGCCATAGCCGGTGTCGGCCGGGGCTGCAGGTTGCTGGTCAGGATTTGGCGTCACGTCGCTCATTGATGGGCCCTGGAATGAAAAAAGAGCCCCGACGTGGTCGTCAGGGCTCTGCGATTTTAGCCTGTTTCCCTAGGGATCCCAGGGAAGAGAGCGGGCTTAGATGCGCATTGGCATCACCACGTACTTGAAGCCTTCGAATTCGGGGTTGGTGATCAAAGCCGAGCTGTTGGCGTCTTGCAGGGACACGGTGACCATGTCCTGGCTCATGTTGGCGAGCACGTCCATCAAATAACCCACGTTAAACCCGATCTCGAAGGTGTCACCACCGTAGTCGATTTCGAGTTCTTCCTTGGCTTCTTCCTGTTCGGCGTTGCTCGAAGCAATGCCCAGCACGCCAGGGGCGAAGTTCAGGCGCACGCCTTTGAACTTTTCGCTGGTCAGGATGGCCGCACGCTGCAAGCTGGCCAGCAGGGTGGTGCGGCCCAGGGTGATGTGGTGCTTGTGGTTCTTGGGAATGACGCGGTTGAAATCGGGGAATTTGCCTTCGACCAGCTTGGTCACGAATTCCAGGCCCCCGAAGTTGAACTTGGCCTGGTTACCGGCAAAGCGCATTTCGATCATCTGCTCAGCTTCATTTCCGTTGCCGCCCTTGGCATCGTCCTTCAGCAAACGTTGCAGTTCAAGCACGGTCTTGCGCGGCAGGATGACTTCCTGCTTGGGCATGTCGACTTCCAGGTTGGCTTGTGCCAAGGCCAAACGGTGACCGTCGGTGGCCACCAGAGTCAGGCTGTTGCCTTCGGCCACGAACAGGATGCCGTTGAGGTAGTAACGGATGTCGTGCACCGCCATGGCGAAATGCACCTGGCTGATCAGGTTCTTCAGGGTTTTCTGAGGAACGCTGAATGCAGGACCGAAGTCAGCGGCTTCTTGAACCAGGGGGAAGTCTTCTGCAGGCAGGGTTTGCAGCGTAAAACGGCTTTTGCCGCCTTGCAGGGTCAATTTGGACTGGTTGGCTGTCAGGGACACCGTTTGATCGCTGGGCAGGCTCTTAAGGATGTCCATGAGCTTCTTTGCGCCCACGGTGATCGCGTAGTCGCCTTCATCGCCATCGAGCTGGGCGCTGGTGCGAACTTGGATTTCCAGATCACTGGTGGTGAGTTCCACATTGGCGCCAGTCTTCTTGATGAGGACATTGGCCAAGATGGGCAGCGTATGGCGACGTTCAACGATTCCGCCAACTGATTGCAGGGCGGAGAGAACTTTTTCCTGAGCTGCTTTCAACACAATCATTTCATTCTTTCAAATTGGTCGTCGTAGTAGAGGGCGACTTTTTCTGTGTACAACGCTATTTTCTCTTGTTCCATCAACGATTTAGCCCTAGGACAAGCCTGTGGATGGCACCCGACATCGTTTTGGGGACAACAGACAACAACTTTGCCAAATCAACAAATGCTGTGGACAACCGGGTGCTTGTCCTTTTTTTATCCACAGAGCTATTGGCTTGACGCGTTGCCACGGTGTGTGGTTGTAACCTAAAAATGGGGTCTTATCCCTTGAGGGTCTGTTCCAGCACGTGCAACTGTTGATTCAGTTCAGTGTCCTTGCTGCGGTCGCCAGCAATCTTGCGGCAGGCATGCAGCACGGTGGTGTGGTCGCGTCCACCAAACAGTTCGCCAATTTCGGGCAGGCTCTTTTGGGTGAGTTCCTTGGCCAGGTACATGGCGATCTGGCGTGGGCGGGCAATGGAAGCGGGGCGCTTCTTGCTGTACATGTCGGCCACTTTGATCTTGTAGAAGTCGGCCACCGTTTTCTGGATGTTTTCCACCGAGATCTGCCGGTTCTGAATGGACAGCAGGTCTTTCAGCGCCTCGCGCGCCAGGTTGATGGTGATTTCCTTGTGGCTGAACTTGGCAAAGGCCAGCACCTTGCGCAGGGCGCCTTCGAGTTCACGCACGTTGGCGCGGACGTTCTTGGCCACGAAGAAGGCCACGTCTTCCGGCATGTCGATGCCTTCTTGGGCGGCTTTCTTGATCAGAATGGCCACGCGCATTTCCAGCTCGGGCGGCTCGATGGCCACGGTGAGGCCGGCGTCAAAGCGCGAGGTCAGCCGTTCATCGATGTTGACCAGGCCCTTGGGGTAGGTGTCGCTGGTCATGATGATGTGCGCCTTCTTGGCCAGCAGGGCTTCGAAGGCGTTGAAGAATTCTTCCTGGGTGCGGTCTTTGCCGGCGAAGAACTGCACATCGTCGATCAGCAGCAAGTCAAGCTGGTGGTACTTGGCCTTGAGTTCATCAAACGTTTTGCGCTGGTAGTTCTTGACCACATCGCTGATGAATTGTTCAGCGTGCAGATACAGGATGCGCGCATCGGGCTTGTCAGCCAGCAGGGCGTTGCCCACGGCGTTCATCAAGTGAGTCTTGCCCAGGCCCACGCCACCGTAGATGAACAGGGGGTTGTACATCTGACCTGGGGCGCCGGCCACGTGCAGCGCGGCGGTCCGGGCCATCTGGTTGGCGCGGCCGGGCACAAGGGTGTCAAAGGTCAATGCAGGGTTGAGCCCCATGACTTGGGGGTGGCCCCGCGTGGGCGCAAGCTGAACAGCCATGGCAGGCCCTGTGGATAAGCTGTTCAGTTGTTGGCTGGCAGCCTGCGCAGCTTGCACGGCACCCTGCGCGTTGGGAGGCAGGGCGCGTGTGGGCATGACTGCACCGGGGCGGGCAGTGGCAGCAGGGCGCAGGGCCAGAGCCAATTCCAGCCGGATGGGTTGGCCAGCCAGTTCGGTGAGGATGGCTTCCAGGCGGGCGCTGTACTGGGTACGCACCCAATCCAGAATGAAACGATTGGGTACGCGAACGGCAATCAGGGGGGCGCCGTCTTGTTCAGAGACCTCTGCGGGCGGCAGAGGTCGGATCCAGGTATTGAACTGTTGTTCGGGCAGTTCGGTGGCCAGTTGTTCGAGCGCGCGGGACCAAAGTGTGCTCATGTCGGACGGCTGATTGACAGGAAATTCGGCGGCGCTCATGTTGTGAACAAGTGCTGGGCTGGGGGGCGAATTCTAAGCGCCGATTGGGGGGTTGGGAACAGGTTATCCACAGATTTTTACCCAGGGTTTTGAGCTTGTTTTTGTTGTAGGCAATTCGGACCTTGGATGACCCCATTGACCTGAGCCGAGAAATTTGTTGTAATCGCGGGTTCGTCCGGTTTGTATTTGCCGGAATGAGGCCCCACGGCAATTGCATCGGCGGGGTTGCAACACAAGATCTCGAAGGATCATCATGAAACGCACTTACCAACCTTCCAAGACCCGCCGCGCTCGCACCCATGGTTTCCTGGT
>CAYVOP010000218.1:0-3646 GCA_964453105.1 uncultured Aquabacterium sp.
TCGCCGACGCCCCGGGCCACGAGCAGTACACCCGCAACATGGTGACCGCTGCCGCTGGTTCTGACGCCGCCGTGGTGCTGGTCGACATCACCAAGATCGACTGGAAGGCTTCGCCCGTGCCGCTGCTGGCACAGACCCGTCGCCACAGCCTGCTGGCCCACTTGCTGCGCGTGCCCAACATCGTGTTCGCCATCAACAAGCTGGACGCGATCGAGCAAGACACCGAAACCGCGTTCAACAACGTCAAGGCCTCTCTGGAAGCCTTTGCGCAACAGGCTGGCATCAACAGCAAGGGCGTGATCCCTGTGTCGGCCCTGCGCGGCGACAACGTGACCACCCCCAGCGCCAACTGGACCTGGTACCAAGGCCCCACCCTGCTGCAAGTTCTGGAAGAACTGCCCCCCAGCGATGAGCGCCACGACGGCGCCTTGCTGCACCCCGTACAGTACGTGACCCGTGACAGCGTGGGCGAAGGTGAAGCCACAGCTTCCGGCACTGGCCACCAATACCGCGCGTTCTGGGGCCGCATTGCCCACGGCGCAGTCAAGGCTGGCGACGAAGTGCAAATCTTCCCATCTGGCGAAACCGCCATCGTGGCCGAAGTGCGTCATGCCGCTTTGGTGGTCGATTCTTGCGAAGCTGGTCAATCGGCAGGCATCGTGTTGGACCGTCAGGTTGACATCTCGCGCGGCGACTGGATTGCCTCGCCCGGCAGCATCAAGCCTACCGACAGCTTCACCGCCACCCTGGCTTGGCTGGACACCGAACCCGCTGTGGTCGGCCGCAAGTACTGGGTGCGCCACGGCAACCGTTGGGTACAAGCCCGCATCACCTCGATCGACAACAAATTGGACATCCATACCTTGTCAGATCAAGAAGCGAGCGAATTGGCTGTCAACGAGATCGGAACTGTGCAGATTCAGACACAACAGGCTTTGCCGGTTGAGCCATATGTGGACAATCGAGTCGGCGGCGCCTTGATCGTGGTGGACCCCACCACGAACCGCACCAGCGGTGCTCTGTTGGTCAAGGCTGCCTGATTTCAGATCAAGCCCTTACGCACATCATGACTCAGCCCTGCTCCCTGGTTACCGCCAAAGTTGTCTTCATCGGGGCCGGCCCCGGGCAGGCTGATCTCATCACGGTGCGCGGCAGCCGCATCCTTGCACAGGCCCATGTGGTGCTGTTCGATGCATTGGCCGACGAAGCCTTGCGCGAACTGGCACCGCAAGCCACCTGGCTGGATGTGGGCAAACGCGGCTTTTCCGGTAAGGAAGGCAGCGACTTCAACGGCCAGACCCGCATCAACCAACTGCTGGTTGAACAGGCTTTGGCCGTAGGCGCCATTCACGGAGACAAGGGCTTGGTCGTGCGCCTCAAAGGCGGGGACCCCAGCCTGTTTGGCCGACTGGAAGAAGAACTGCATGTGCTCTACGATGCAGGCGTGTCCTGCGAAGTGGTGCCCGGCGTGACGTCTGCGCTGGCTGCTGCAGCTGCCACCCAGCGCCCGTTGACCCGCCGAGGCACTGGCCGCAGTGTGGCCTTCACCACGGCCATGACCCGCACTGGCGATCTGCAATGCGGCATGGGCCCTGGCCAACGCGCTGACACCGAAGTGTTTTACATGGCAGGGCGTCAGTTAGACCCCTTGTCCAAAGGCTTGCTGGAAGCTGGCTGGCCTGCCGACACCACCGTCAGCGTGGTGTCTCGGGCCGGTTGGCCTGATATGCGCCACTCTATGCACACTGTGGGCACACTGGGTGCTGCCAGCGACACGCACGCTGGTCGCCCCACCCTGGTCATTGTGGGCAATGGCGCAACCGATATTCCTGAACAACCTTTGACGCATATCGCCCTTTGCGGCGAAGGTTGAAATGCCCCAAGGCATTGCAGCCCGTTAAAATTCAAGATTAACCCTTAACCGTTTCAAGAGACCAGACATGACTCACGTCGTCACCGAAGCCTGCATCAAGTGCAAATACACCGACTGTGTGGACGTGTGCCCGGTGGACTGCTTCCGCGAAGGCCCTAACTTCCTGGTGATTGATCCTGATGAGTGCATCGACTGCGCCGTCTGCATCCCCGAGTGCCCAGTGAACGCCATCGTTCCTGAAGAAGATGTGCCGGGTAACCAGCAACAATTCATCAAGATCAACGCCGATCTGGCCAAGAACTGGCCCAGCATCACCAAGCGCAAAGAGCCCTTGCCCGAAGCCGATGAGTGGAAGGACAAGACTGGCAAGCTGGATCAACTGATCCGCTGATCCACGTTTTGCAGCGCTATGCATGACACCGACGCCCTGGTCATCGGGGCTGGCCCTGTGGGCCTCTTTCAGGTCTTCCAGCTCGGTCTGCTGGGCCTGACGGTGCATGCAGTAGATGCGCTGCCACAGCCGGGAGGCCAGTGTGCTGCGCTCTACCCCCATAAGCCCATTTACGACGTTCCAGGCGTGCCGGTGTGCACCGGGCAGGAACTGGCAGACCAACTCACCAAGCAGATCGCGCACTTTGTTCAGCAAGGCGTTGCGCAGTTGCACCTGAGTGATCTGGTCGAAACGCTCACCCCGCGCGACAATGGATTCGAGGTCACCACCCAAGGTGGGACAGTGTTTCGCACCCGCCTGATCGTGATCGCCGCGGGCGCAGGCGCCTTTGTGCCCAAGGGCATGACCATCGCAGGGCTGGATGCCCCGCAGCAAGTGCACTACCACCTACCTGCGCCAGAACAGTCAGCCCCCTGGGCTGGACAGCACGTACTGGTAGCGGGTGGAGGCGAAGAAGCGCTCGAAGCTGTTGTGGCGCTGACGCAAGCCCCCCCTGCCCAAGCCCCCGCACAAATCAGCCTGATGCACCGGCGCGACCAGTTCACTGCCGAGCCCGCGCTGGAAGACACCGTGCGTGCGCTGATTGCTGCAGGCCGCGTGCAGTGGATTCAAGGCATGCCTGACCACGCGGACACGATCAACGGCACACTGCAAACCCTGCATGTTCTGGGACCGGATGGCCTTGTGAAAGCGCTTGCCGTAGACCACATCCTGATCCGGCAAGGCCTGAGCCCCAAGCTAGGCCCCCTCAGCAATTGGGGGTTGACGCTGGAGCGCAAGCAAGTGCCCGTTGACACCAGCACCTTCCAAACGGCCCTGCCCGGCATCTACGCCGTGGGCGACATCAACACCTACCCAGGCAAAAAACGCCTGTTGGTCTGCGGCTTCCACGAAGCCACCATGGCCGCCCATGCCGCCATGGCTTGGCTCAAGCCCGACGAGCCCCAACCCCTGCAGTACACCACCACCAGCACGGCCCTGCGCCAGCGCCTGGGCGTACTCTGAACGCAGCGCCCCGCCTGCTGCCGCCCCTCGCCTCGCCTTTCGGCGCTTTACCTCGCTTTACAATGGCGCCTTCGCTAGGGGTGTTGGCGCCGCACATATGCGGCCTCGACTGAGACAGTCCCTTTGAACCTGTGAGTTAATCCTCGCGCAGGGAAGCTGCCATGCAATGGTTTGGGTCTGCCGCTGTCAGGCGCCCCACGCCGCCCGGTCGCCCTCTGCGGGAGACAACGCGCCGCCAAGGCGCATCGGGCTAGACACATGCATCCACGTTTTCAACTGACGCCATTGGTCTGCGCTTTGGCCGCCGTTGCGCTGCC
>CAYVOP010000219.1:0-3616 GCA_964453105.1 uncultured Aquabacterium sp.
CCCGTTGACGAACAAGAACCAAGGATCCTTTCATGCAATTCCCTGAGTCGTGGCTGCGTAGCTTCTGCAATCCTGATCTGACCACGCAACAGTTGGCCGACCTGCTCACCATGGCCGGTTTGGAAGTGGAAGAGTTGGACCCCGTGGCCCCGCCGTTTACCGGCGTGGTGGTTGGGCATGTGCTGGAAGTCAGCAAGCACCCCGATGCGGACCGCCTGAACGTCTGTAAGGTCGATGCGGGTACCGGTTCGATCTTGCAGATCGTGTGCGGGGCACCCAATGTGCGCCCTGGCATCAAAGTGCCTTGCGCCACTGTGGGGGCCGAGTTGCCCCCCGGCGCCGACGGCAAGGTGTTCAAGATCAAGCTGGGCAAACTGCGTGGCGTCGAGAGCCAAGGCATGCTGTGCTCGGCGCGCGAGTTGGGCATTTCTGAAGAAGCCAATGGCTTGCACATCCTGCCCGAAGATGCCCCCCTGGGCCAGAACATCCGCGACTATCTCAAGCTGGATGACACGCTGTTCACCCTCAAGCTCACGCCCAACCTGGCGCACTGCTTGAGTGTGCAGGGCATTGCGCGCGAGGTCTCGGCTCTGACAGGTGCGCCCCTGACGCTGCCTGAAGTGGCGCCTGTGAAGCCGGCCATCGATGCCACCATTCCCGTGAAGGTCGAGGCGGCTGATCTGTGTGGTCGCTTTGTGGGGCGCGTCATCCAAGGCGTGAATCCGCAAGCCCAGACACCGGACTGGATGGTGGAGCGCTTGGCGCGTTGTGGCCAGCGCCCTGTGTCGCCTCTGGTCGATATCTCGAACTATGTGATGTTCGAATTAGGGCAACCTTCTCACGTGTTCGATCTGGATAAGATCCACGGTGGGCTGACTGTGCGTTGGGCCAAGGCCGGCGAGACTTTGAAGCTGCTCAATGGTCAGACTGTGACGCTGGACGGCCAAGTGGGCGTGATTGCCGACAACAACCAGGTCGAATCCTTGGCTGGTGTGATGGGTGGCGATGCCACTGCGGTGGGTGATGACACGCGCAATGTCTATCTGGAAGCCGCGTTCTGGTGGCCCTCCGCCATTGCGGGCCGCGCTCGTCGCTACAACTTTTCGACCGATGCCTCGCACCGCTTCGAGCGCGGCGTGGATGCGGCGCCGACGGCTGAGTATCTGGAGCGCATCACTCAGTTGATTCTGGACATTTGCGGTGGTCAGGCCGGCCCTGTGGTGGACCAGGTGGTGGCCCAACCCAAGCGCGAGCCCGTGACGCTGCGTTTGTCGCGCGCTCAACGTGTGATCGGCATGCCCGTGACCCTGGCGCAATGCCAGCAGGTTTTCCAGCGCCTGGGGCTGAGCTACAGCACCCAAGCGGCTGGTGACGACACCCATCTGGTCGTCACGCCGCCAAGCTGGCGTTTTGACCTGCAAATCGAAGAAGACCTGATCGAAGAAGTGGTCCGTGTGATCGGCTTCGAGCAGTTGCCCAAGCGTGCGCCCAAGGCGCCTGTGGTGTCTCGTGTTCGCCCTGAGGCGCAGCGTGGCAACTATGCCGTGCGCCGTGCCGTGGCGCAGCGTGGCTACCAGGAAACCATCAACTTCAGCTTTGTGGAAGAGCGCTGGGAGGCTGACTTTGCGGGCAACACCCAGGCCATCCGCGTGCTGAACCCGATTGCCAGCCAGTTGAGCGTGATGCGCTCCACCCTGATTGGCAGCTTGGTGGAAGTGCTGCGAACCAATCTGACCCGCAAGGCCGATCGCGTGCGTGTGTTTGAGTTTGGGCGCGTGTTCAAACGCGATGCGTCGGTGCAAGATGGCAACCAGACCGTGGCAGGATTCGATCAGCCCGTGCGAGTGTCAGGCTTGGCCTATGGTCCGGCTGATGCCCAGCAATGGGGCGTGTCGGCACGTCAGGTCGATTTCTTTGACGTGAAGGGCGACGTTGAAGCCTTGCTGGCTCCGCGCCAGGCCACGTTTGTTGCGGCTGAACATCCAGCTTTCCACCCAGGTCGTTGTGCCAACGTGTTGGTCGATGGTGTGGTGGTGGGTGTGGTGGGTGAATTGCACCCCAAGTGGCGCCAGGCCTATGACCTGCCGCAGGCGCCCGTGCTGTTCGAGTTGGATGCTCAAGCGCTGACTCAGCGCGCTGTGGCCAGATTTACCTCGGTGCCCAAAATGCAATCGGTGTTCCGCGACTTGGCTTTGGTCGTGACCGACACGACGCCACATGATGCTGTCATTGGCGCGATTGTGGGCGCCAAAGCCGACGGCCTGGTTCGCGGCGCACGTCTGTTTGATATCTACAAGCCCAAGACCCCCGTGGCGGGGATGGCCGACAACGAGCGTAGCTTGGCTGTGCGCATTGAGCTGCGAGACGATGAGCAAACGCTCAACGACGAGCGCATCGATCAGTGCATCAAGCAGGTGATCGAGTCGGTGGGGCAGGCCGTTGGTGGCCGCGTGCGTGCGTGATTGACGTCGAAGGAAGTAGACATGAGCGAAAGCGCGCCGGCAAACGGCATTTTCCTGCCATCGATTGAAACGCCTACGCTAACCAAGGCCGAGTTGTCTGAGCTTTTGTTCGAGCGCATTGGCTTGAACAAGCGCGAGTCCAAGGACATGGTTGAAGCTTTTTTCGATCTGGTTCACGAGGCTTTGGTGGAAGGCAAAGATGTGAAGTTGTCAGGCTTTGGCAACTTCCAGATTCGACGCAAGGCGCCACGCCCAGGGCGCAACCCACGCACCGGTGAGGAGATTCCAATCAATGCGCGCCATGTGGTGACCTTCCACGCGAGCCAGAAGCTCAAGGGAATGGTGCAGGGAGATGTTCCCGCCGACGAAGAGTTGGAGTAAAGTCTTGGACCTCGCGGCGATCTCCTTGATTTTCAAAGAGTTTTGAAGGGGAGATCGCGCTGCCGAACGGTACAGCTCATGGCTTCGTGAGCTGTCTGTTTGGCCCGAATCTGGGTGCCGCATGGCGCCAATGGATCTTTCATGGATCGTGTAGAAAGCGGTTTGCCTCCTATTCCTGCCAAGCGCTACTTCACTATTGGTGAGGTCAGCGAGTTGTGCCTGGTCAAGCCTTACGTGCTGCGCTACTGGGAGCAGGAGTTCGTGCAACTCAAGCCCATGAAGCGACGGGGCAACCGCCGCTATTACCAGCACCATGAAGTGCTGCTGATTCGCCGCATTCGTGAGCTGCTGTATGACCAAGGCTTCACCATCAGTGGGGCGCGTAACCAGTTGGCCGAGCAGGGCGGGCGTCATGGCGCCACGGTGGATCTGGATGATGACCAGGAGGATATGGCGGCACTGGAGGTCGCTATGCCATCGTTGGCGGCTGCAGCCGCTTCGGGGGAGATCCGTGTGGTGGCCCGTGCGCTGCAATCGGCTTCTCACGCGGCAGCAACGGCCGAGGCTGGCTTGGGTGGGCTGCAGTTGGACCTGTCCCGTCTTGATGCCGATGCGGTAGTCTCGTTGAAAGAGGCTTTGTTGGAAATTCGCGACTTGCTTGCTTGAGTGGTTCTCAGAAACTACTTGAAAAATCAAAAATGCATGCTATAGTCTAAGTCTTCGTCGGGGTGTAGCGCAGCCTGGTAGCGCACTTGCATGGGGTGCAAGGGGTC
>CAYVOP010000220.1:0-3510 GCA_964453105.1 uncultured Aquabacterium sp.
GTTCACGTAGGAAGGCATCAGGATCACGTTCTTGGCCTGGAAACTGCCACGGCGCGCCACTGCTGGAGGCACCACACGCACGCCGGTGGCCTTCAGTTGGTCAGCGGTCATGCCGGCGTACTTGGTAGGCACCTTGTCATAGAACTGCAGAGGGCCGTCGCCCATGGGCACGTTGTCGTTCAGACGGAAGGACAACAGCACAGCCTTCTTCACCCATTGGTGGGTCACCCATTGACCATCAATCTTTTCGGCCACGCGAGCCTTGCCGGTGTCGAGCTGGTCGATGATGTGGTTGACGGCATCACGCACTTCAGCGGGAGCGCTGGCAGCCGACAGTTCGGTACGTTGTTCCCAGGCCTGGTCGATGATGTTTTGCAGACTCATGCTTGTTCTCTAGTCAAAAAAGAAAAATCAGATGGATTGAATGAAGGCACGGATGCGCTCGGCGGCTTCCACGCATTCCTCGACGCCAGCCACCAGGGCCATGCGGACGCGGCCGGCGCCAGGGTTGACGCCATGGGCCTCGCGAGCCAGATAGCTACCGGGCAGAACTGCCACATTGTATTGAGCCAGCAGTTCCCGTGCGAACCACTCGTCGCTGCCGCCACCACACTTGTCAGGCACTTTTGCCCACAGGTAGAAGCTGGCGTCGGGCAGGGCCACATCCATGACCGAGGCCAGAATGGGGGTGACTCGCTCAAACTTTTCGGCGTACAGGCGGCGGTTTTCCACCACATGGGATTCATCGTCCCACGCAGCGATGCTGGCGCGCTGCACCACCGGGCTCATGGCGCTGCCGTGGTAGGTGCGGTAGAGCAGGAAGGATTTGATCAATTCTTTGTCGCCGGCCACGAAACCGGAGCGCAGGCCCGGTACGTTCGAGCGCTTGGACAGGCTGGTCAGGGCGATCAGGCGTTTGAAATCGGTGCGACCCAGCTTGTAGGCGGCTTCCAGACCACTCAATGGGGCTGCGTCGGGGCCGGTGCGGAAATAGATTTCCGAGTAGCACTCATCGGAGGCGATCACGAAGCCGTATTTGTCGCTCAAATCGAACAGGCGCGCCCATTCGTCCAATGGGATGACCGCGCCCGTGGGATTGCCTGGCGAGCACACGAACACCAACTGAGTGGTGGCCCAGACCGATTCCGGGATACTGGACCAGTCGGCCGCAAAGTTCTTGGCCGGGTCTGAATTGGCAAACACCACCTCAGCGCCAGCCAGCAGGGCGGCCCCTTCATAGATTTGATAGAAGGGGTTGGGGCTAACCACCGTGGGGGCGGTTGCGCCGTTGCGGCCGGCCTGGGTGGGATCAATGACCACCTGTGCCAGGGCAAACAGGGCTTCACGAGAGCCGTTGACTGGCAGGATTTGCGTGGCCGGGTCGAGTTCCAGTGCGTAGCGGCGCTTCAACCAGCGCGAACATGCTTCGCGCAAGGCGGGCTCGCCTGCAGTGGCAGGGTATGAGGCCAAGCCATCCAGCGATTGAGTCAGCGCTTGCTTGATGAACTCGGGCGTGGCGTGCTTCGGTTCGCCAATGCCCAGGCTGATAGGGCGATAGGCCGGGTTGGGGGTGACACCAGCCGTGAGGCTGCGCAGGCGCTCGAACGGGTAGGGCTGGAGTTTCTTCAGCAATGGATTCATAGGGGTCGATTATCCCTTGGCAGGTAGCGGGCGTCGGAATAGGTCAGTAACCAGTGCGGTTTGAATGCCACGAAGATGGACGTGAGCATGCCGGTGCTGATGGCTTCGCCCCAGCCTAGCAGCCAATGGCCAAGAAGCCATTCTTCCGTGTTCATGGATGGAGGAACCCGGCCAGCCAACCAGCCCAACACACCCGTCAGGCTGATGGCCAGGGCTGTTCCAAAGAACCCTCGCCCCAGGATGTAGACAAACAAGTGCTTGGGGGCCCATCGGCGGATAGCCAGCCCAATGCCCAGCGCCAGTGTGGCGGGTATCGCGCCCGTCCAGACCATGGTGGGGCTCAGATCAAACCAGTGCTGCAGCCAGGTATCCCAGCCGGGTTGTTGGTTGGGGGGCAGAGCCTGGCCGAACCGTGGGCCCCAGGTTTGCAGCAGGGCGGTGCCAGCAGCCACCAAGGGCAAACTGCACATGGCCAGAGGCCAGCCTACCATCAACACCAGCAAGCAAATGCCGCCAATGCGCAGGGCCACACCACTGGGCAACATTTGCTGCAGCCACCAAACCCAGGGCAGGATCACCATCGCGGCCAGCCAGGGGTTTTGGAGTGGGCGGTGCTTGAGCACCAACCAAGGCTTGAACACACTGGCAACGCCAAGGGTGGCGGCCAGCGCAGCCCAATATGCCCATTCGGTGGTCAATAGGGCCGTTTCAGGCATGCAGCATCATTGGCCAAGCAAACCGGTTTCGCTGCTGTGCTGTGGCAGGTCAACGCGAGGGGCGGGCTTCCAGCCCTTCTTGCGGTGTTCCACGACCACGTTGGTGTAAATGCCGCCGCGCACATACCACTTGGCAGTGATGCGCAGGAAGCGCGGGTTGATGGCCTTGACCATGTCTTCCAGGATGTCGTTGGTGACCTTTTCGTGGAACGCGCCGTCATTGCGGTAGCTCCACATGTACATCTTCAGGCTCTTGAGTTCGATGCACAGCTTGTCGGCAATGCAGTCGATGGTGAAGTGCGCAAAGTCAGGCTGGCCGGTCAGCGGACAGAAGCAGGTGAATTCCGGAATCTGGAACTGGATGACGTAATCGCGCCCGGGGTTGGGGTTGTCGAAAACGTCGAGCTTGCGAGAAGGCACCGAAGGAGGCGTATCAGGCTTGACGCGTTCGCCCACGGCGAGCTGGGGTTGGGCGGATTTGGCAGGGGCTTTTTTGGCCATGGTCAACAGCAGCGACGGGCTGTGCGCGCAGGCACAACACCGAACAAACAAGATGGGGAAGCCGCAATGCTATCATCTTCGGTTGATTTTGGCTTGCGAAATGGCAGTTTTTGTTAGATAAATCAAAGACTTAGCTGCCAATTTTTCGAGTATTTCTGTCCGGTTGAACCCGCGAACCGCATGCGCCTGAATTCCATCAAGCTGTCTGGCTTCAAATCTTTTGCCGAGCCAACCCATTTCCACCTGCCGGGGCAACTGGTCGGGGTGGTCGGGCCCAATGGTTGCGGCAAGTCCAACATCATGGATGCGGTGCGCTGGGTGCTGGGTGAGTCCAAAGCGTCTGAATTGCGTGGCGAATCCATGCAGGACGTGATCTTCAACGGCTCGGGCAACCGCAAGCCCGCCAGCCGCTCCAGCGTGGAGTTGGTGTTCAGCAATGAAGATGCGCGCGCCGGCGGGCAGTGGAATCAGTTTGCCGAAATCGCGGTCAAGCGCGTGCTGACGCGCGATGGCACCTCCAGTTACTTCATCAACAACCAGCCTGTGCGTCGTCGTGACGTGCAAGACGTGTTTCTGGGGACTGGCCTGGGGCCGCGTGCCTACGCCATCATCGGCCAGGGCACCATCAGCCGCATCATCGAGTCCAAGCCCG
>CAYVOP010000221.1:0-3461 GCA_964453105.1 uncultured Aquabacterium sp.
GCGTTGGCCAGGATGTTCACACCCTCGACCATGCGAGCACGTGCTTCACCGCCGAAGATGACGTCTTTTGCTGCCATTTGTATTCTCCGAATTCAGTATGTAGGGGTGTCTGTTGGACTGGGTTGACCGATTACTTGGTCACCACGGCGAAGAGGTCTTCTTCGCGCATCACCAGCAACTCTTCGCCGTCAACCTTGACGGTCTGGCCAGAGTACTTGCCGAACAGGACGCGGTCGCCCACGGCGACGTTCAGGGCCACGAAATCGCCCTTGTCGTTGCGCTTGCCAGGACCAACGGCCAACACTTCACCTTGGTCGGGCTTTTCTGCAGCGTTGTCGGGGATGATGATGCCCAGGGCAGTCTTGGTTTCATTTTCCAAACGCTTGACGATCACGCGATCGTGCAGAGGACGCAGTTTCATCGTTACTCCTGTCTATCAAAAAGACATCGGTTGAAGAGAAATAAGTGAGTACACGCTCACATTTGAGCAATTAGCACTCACTCCTATCGAGTGCTAACGATTCTATCGGTAGCGCGGAAAAGAATGCAAGCCCCTGATGCATGCACGGGTGCAGCAATTCTCTGGGTAGGGCAAAGATGACGGCAAAACACCTGGGTTTGGCTCAGATCAAGTCGCCTCAAAATCGGGCATTCTGAATCGATCCCTGTCCGACGCCCGCGCCGGAACCGCACGACCGCTTCATTGCCAGACACCGCCGCCACATGATGCCCTCCTCTGCGCCCACTGACACCCATCGCCCTCCCGTTGCCTTGCTCCAGGTCTTACCTATCTGGCGCCAACACATCGAATTTGTGCGGGAACAGGCTTCTTCGACCACGATGGACCTACTGGCCTCGTTCATGTCGGTAGCCGATGAGCTGGTAAAAGCAGCCCTGAATTCACGGGAAGCTGGCGAAGAAGTGAGCACCCGGCTCAATGCTCTGGTTGGTGAAGTGGACAAGCTACGCAAGCACCATTTCACCGGAGGCACCAACCCTCGCAACAACGACGAGTTGGAAGAAACCGTGCGCCACGTGTTCAATGGCCTGCTGGATCTGGCCTCGTCGTCGCAAGCACTGGCCAATGTGCGCCAACAAGTGCAAGCCAACGTGGACCAGATTTTTTTGGCGCTGCAAAACGAAGACCGGCTCAGCCAGATCCTGCAGCACATCACCCAGGACATGCAGCGCATGGAAGAGGCTCTGCACCGCGGCGACGCCTCCGATGACATGTTGCCCGAGAACTGGCTGGCCAAGCTGAAACGCACGTACACCACGGCAGAAGAGCACGCCATTCACGAGGGTCGCGCCGTCACCACGCTCGATTCCAGCGTGGACTTTTTCTGAGCCCTCCATCCGATCGCCACTGATCGAGCATCACGCCCTCGGTTCAGGGCGCGATGCCAGCCACGCGCCCACCACAAGCAAGGTGCCGTCCACACCCCAGCGCAACCACGGCGGCACGGGCAGGAACCAGATCATGACCGCGCTGCACGCCATCATGGAACAGGCCAGCACCTTGGCTTTGCGCGACACCGCCCCATGCTGACGCCAGTGGCGAATATGTGGCCCCCAGGTTGCATGATCCAGCAACCAGGCTTCCAGGCGCGGCCAACCCTTGCCCGCAGCCCAGGCTGACAACAGCAAGAAGGGCACTGTGGGCATGACAGGCAGCACCGCCCCAATGACGGCCAGCACCAAACCGATAACGGCCAGCAGGCGCCACAACAAGCGCTTGGTGTGTTGAATCATGCCCCGATGATCCGACGATCAGAACGACAACTCCATACCCAGCATCAAACCGTCTTCCACCTTCAGGTCGCGATGGTTTTCGTAACCCACGTTGATGTAGCGGTAGCCCAAATACACCTCGCCTCGGTCCAGAACACGATACCCGACGCGAAGACCAAAGTCGAGGAAACCATCGGCATCGCCAAAACTGGTCACAGCAGGCGCCACCCAGGCATGCCCACCGAAACGCACGCGCGGATCGCCGGCCATGCCCACACTGAACGAACCGCCCAAAGCCAATGCCGAAGCGTCTTTCCAATCATTGGAAATGACCACCACTTTGCCGCCCAGCGAAACCGTGCTGGAACCCCGAGACTGATCAATTTTCAAGCCCAGGCCAATCACGTTGCCACGGTCCACGTGGTGAAACCAGTCGGCATCCACGCTGGCACCGTTGCCCATGCGCGCCGATGTGTAGCGAGCAGCGAAGGCGTCGTTGTTCAGAGAAAAATCGACTTGGTCAGCACTTGCTGATGCCGAAACAGCCAGACCCAGAACAGCCAGCCAGATGGAACGCATAGAAAACTCCGTTGCAAATAAGAGAGAAGGGCGACGGCAGTATATCGACGGCAAATCATTCAGTTGACTCACATCAAAGCGCACCCGGCGGCCCTGCATTTCTTGATGTGCCTCAAGGATGCCCTAGCAGTTCACTCGGACACTCGGGCAGCCCATTTGGAAGCCGTGGTCGGTTGACCTCGGCGGTGGGCATTAGGGATTGAGTGTCCAGGAGGTTTCCATGAGCCAGGGTGCCGGAGGTGGGTTCACCAAACAGATGGCCCGCAATATGTTCTACGGGGGGTCGGCATTTTTCGCCTTCCTGTTTGCCGCCATCGTCTTTCACAGCGAGCAGCAGATCCCCAAGCGGTCGAACGCGCAAGCCATCACGCCCGCTGTTGTGGCGGGCAAAAAAATCTGGGAAACACGCAACTGTATTGGTTGCCACACCCTGCTGGGCGAAGGGGCTTACTTCGCACCTGAACTGGGCAACGTCTACAAGCGTCGCGGCCCCGAGTTCATCAAAGCCTGGATCAAGGCTCAGCCCACACATGCACCTGGCCGCCGCCAGATGCCCCAGTTCGATCTGAACGACAAGCAACTCGACGATCTGGTCGAGTTCCTGAAGTGGACCGGTGAGATCAACACCGAGAACTGGCCACCCAATATCGAAGGCTGAGGCGAAGATCATGAAGACTTTGAAATACCAATCGCAATCGGTCGCCAAGCTCTACTTCATTGGCGCCATCGCCCTGTTTGTGGGTCAGATCGTCTTTGGTCTGGCTCTGGGCTTGCAATACGTGATCGGGGACTTTGCATTCCCCTACATCCCCTTCAACCAGGCGCGCATGGTTCACACGAACCTGTTGATCGTGTGGCTGTTGATGGGCTTCATGGGCTCGGCTTATTACCTGGTCCCGGAAGAGGCTGAAACCGAACTACACAGCCCGAAACTGGCCATTGCCCTGTTCTGGATCTTCCTGGTCGCAGGCGCTTTGACCATTGCTGGCTACCTGCTGGTGCCTTACGCCAAGCTGGCGGAGTTGACCGGCAACGAGCTGCTCGAAACCATGGGCCGCGAGTTCCTGGAACAACCGCTGCCAACGAAGCTCGGCATTGTGGTGGTGGCCCTGGGCTTCCTCTACAACATCACCATGACCCTGCTGAAGGGC
>CAYVOP010000222.1:0-3430 GCA_964453105.1 uncultured Aquabacterium sp.
TCTGGGCCGATCAAGGCATCACGGTGCAAAGCACCACCGATGAAATCCGCATCCAAGCCAGCGAAAGCATCACCCTGTCAGCAGGCCAGTCGGCCATTGTGATCAAGGGAGGCGACATCACCTTCACGTGTCCGGGTAATTGGACGGTGAAGGGGGCTACGCATGATTGGGGGAGTGGTGGCGGGGGTGGGGCATCGTTGATGGCGTTGCCTGACTCCAGAGTGAAGTTGTTTGATGAGCAGGTCCGAGCCGTCTCGAAGAAGTCAGGCAAACCCATCGCTGGGCAAGCTTATGCGGTGCGCATGCCTGATGGCGCAACTATTAATGGCACAACTGATGAGCACGGTAAGACTCAGAGGTTGGCGACCGCAACGCCGGAGGACGTCAAAGTCACATGGTTGGCACCGCTGGATGCCGAAGAGTTTCCTGATGTTCCCGTTGATGAGGCGTGTTGAACCATGGTCAAAGAACTAAAGCCAGATTTCTCCTGCAAAACAAACGACACGCCTAATTCGGTAGTCGATGCCCAATGCAAGAAGGCATGCAAAGTAACTTATCAGTTCGTTTTCCGAAGCAAATTGTCAATGCCTTATGCCGTTGCTGTAAACGGCAAAGTGTTGCCTGCGTTCAAAGATCGACCCAAGCGCACAGACAGTAAGATTCCCTTGGTGGTCGATGCGGGTCAAAGCGTGGAGTTGTACCTAAATAGTGATGCCCACCCCGCTTACCGAAAGAATCCTGTCTATAAGGTGACTGTCGGCGATGATGACGTCGAGGTGGTCATCACAGAAGTGGCTGGTAAGCACAATTGCTCGGATGGCCTTGAGTTGGGCAAGGCAACGACAGATCAAGCTACTGGCCGCACTGTGCAACATATGACGGCAAAGTTGACAGGTGATATCTGGATGAAGGTATCTCACAAATATGCGCCGACTGAGGTTGACGCTTTACTGCCCCCGAAGACGAGCGTAGAAGTGACAGCTGCGGTGAAGAGTATCTATTCAGGGCTCAGTACCCCTGCGCTGAAGATTCAACAGCCTGCATTGGGAAATCCGTCTGCGCGCGAGTTGTCGATTGAGTTCATCGACTCAAAGAACCCCAAAGAAAACATTACCAGCTACTCACTACTTAAAGATGGGCTGCCAAGAGTGCATCCTGCTGGCTATGCAGCGCTATTTAGTGCCGCCCTGGAGCATGGTATCGCGACGTTGCAAGTTACTTCGTGCTGGCGGCCGATGCTTGGCTCCATCGCGCATCGGGCAGGGTTGGGGCTTGATGTGGGGTATGTCGGCACTACTCGCATGAATCGTCAAGAGCTTCGATTGGGTAAGAGCGAAGACACCCCGAATGTCAGTGACGATGAGGTCGAACTCTTTAAGGAGTACGAGGCAGCAATAGTGGCGGACAAGAAGGCAGAGGCAGAACTGCTTGCGGCAAAGAAGGCTGCGTCAGCGCCTGGGTTGACCACCGAGCAAAAGTTAGATGCGACTAGGAATTTGAAGACCGCGCAAGACAGGAAAAAGGAAACGCAAAAGGATCGATCTGACGCCGAAAAAGAATGGAACAGGGAGCGGGACGCAAACGAGCCGGCGAAGGTGAAACTGTTCCGAACTTCATTGTTGCAATGCAGTTGTGTTTCCCAACTGTTTGATCCTTGGTTTATGGATGCCAATACCAAGGATGGGCAGGAGCCTGAGCCGAATATGCAAAGGCCTCTGCCTGGCGGAAAGAAGGGGCCATCAAATGAGGAACTTCACGCGCATCACCTTCATGTGACTGTGTACGAGCCTAAGATTCTGCAGGGGTGACGATGGTTACGTTCAAATATTTGAAACCAGTGCTTGGTTTGATCTTCTATTTGCTGTGGTGTCACACCGTGAGCATGGCGCAAACGCCATCAACCCCACCAACACAAGAGCGGTCAGGGCGTATCACTTGGATTGAGCGTCCCTGGAGCACGCGCTACTTTATCCACGTTGACTCAGAGAGTGGGTGGGAATCATTAAAGCGGGTTGTAACTCGAAGAGAATCTCAACGAGTAGGCAAGAGTACTGTCCGAAAGTCTTTTGATTGGGAAAATCTATTCGAGGTAAACCACCTAGTGAAAACCAATGCGCCGGACTTGTTCGGTAACCCCAATTTGGCAGTGGTTCTAGTATCTTTTGATGAACAGGGCATGGTTACGTCGCCACATAGCGGAGGCAAGCCACTCAGGGGCCGAGTCAACCAACTGCGATATTTGGGTTTGTCTGATGGTGAGGGCTCAGATGATCGCTTTTATCGGATGGCAGGTTGGTTCACAGGAATTGGTGACGCTAGCACAGAGTGGGCACCTGCTTTTTGCAATATCTACCAGATGCCCGATGCCGCCACGATCAAGAGTGACGATTACCTCTATGGCAAGCTATTCAAGTCGAACGGCGATAGACCTCTTTTTGGATGCCGAGAGTGGGCCTACCAACTCTATGACAGCGATCGCCCCTACATCGACGTCACCAGTTACGAGTTCACATCCAAAGGCAAGCCACCTAAGGGCTATATCCGCGAGTTCATTGGCTGGGCTCGATTTGGTGATAACAAACCCATCATCGGTCTGCATGAAGGGGACTGGTATTGCTTACATGACTGTCCCGGTGGCAACCAACCAGGTTTGATTCCTGACATCAAGTCGTGGGCCAAGCGGTTTGATTGGGCTGAACCCATGCCGCCAACGAAGGTGCCAACTTTTCCTGATCCTCCCGCCCAGGCAGGTACATATCCATATCGGAAGAAGCCTCTCACGGCGCCCTCCCTTCAATAAAAGGCTTTCAATAGGTAGTGCACTTCAAAGTGTTGGTGGACTTTGTCGAAGGCGACATTGACCGCCCCATCATCGTCGGC
The DNA here is from genome assembly GCA_964453105.1 of uncultured Aquabacterium sp. Classification (GTDB taxonomy): domain Bacteria; phylum Pseudomonadota; class Gammaproteobacteria; order Burkholderiales; family Burkholderiaceae_C; genus Aquabacterium. The sequence goes on from CAYVOP010000222.1 coordinate 2,881, forward strand.
CAGTTGCACAACGGCCAACACGACTTGCCTTGGCCAGCCGGTGAGGACAGCGGTGCTAACCACATTGGTGCCATCTCGGGCTGGCATATGCCCCACCTGGACGGCGGCGGCGCCAGCCAATGGTTGGTCGACGACAGCCAAGGCCAACTGCGCATGCGCCTGGCCACCCACGGCAGCCGTGGTGGTTGGTCAGAACTCAGCCTGGGCCACATCATTGCCCACAGCGGCAACGGTGGCGCAGGCCACGCCCAACGTGGCGCCTGGCTGGGCGAAGGCTTCTACGGCCACACCGACGGCTGGGCCATCGTGCGCGCAGGCCAAGGCCTGCTGCTCAGCACCACCGCACGCACGGCACAAGGTGCCAGCGTGCAAAGCACCCAGATGGACGCCACCGAGGCCGTGGCTCAACTCAAAGCCGCCCAGCAACTGGGCCAAGCCTTGAGCCAAAGCGCACAACAACAAGGCGCCCAAGCCCTCCATGGCTTCGATGCCCAGCAAGCGGTGCAATGCCATACCGATGCCATGTGCGCGCAAGCCCAAGGCAAACACA
>CAYVOP010000223.1:0-3420 GCA_964453105.1 uncultured Aquabacterium sp.
AGGAAGCCGTCTTCCCGTTCAACAAGTTCCCAGGCGTGGACCCCATCCTCGGCCCGGAGATGCGTTCGACCGGCGAAGTGATGGGCGTGGGCGACACCTTCGGCGAAGCCATGCTGAAGTCTCAGCTGGGCGCTGGTTCGCGTCTGCCAACCAAGGGCACCGTGTGCATCTCTGTCAAGGATGGTGACAAGGCTCGTGCCGTGGCCGTGGCCAAGGACCTGATTGCCTTGGGCTTCAGCGTCGTGGCCACCAAGGGTACCGCAGCAGCCATCGCCGCTGCTGGCGTTGCAGTCAAGCCAGTCAACAAGGTGAAGGACGGCCGTCCGCACATTTCTGACGCCATCAAGGCGGGCGAAATCCAGTTGGTGTTCACCACCGTGGACGAAACCCGTACAGCGATTGCTGACTCGCGCAGCATCCGTCAGGCAGCGCTGGCCAACCGTGTCACCTACTACACGACCATGGCTGGCTGCGAAGCCGCTGTTGAAGCGTTGAAGCACCAGGACGACTTGGTGGTGTATTCGCTGCAAGAGCTGCACGCCAAACTGCACTAAACTGTTGGTTTGTTCGGGTGGCTTGACTGCCCGGCAACAACATTCCTCGTGGGCCGCGCCCGAATGTGATCCGGAAAGTTTTCTCGGATTTCATGGGCAGCGGCTCCGTTCATTTCAGACCCGTATTTCTTTGCGAGACAACCCATGTCGACCATTCCAATCACCAAGCGCGGCGCAGAAAAGCTGAAGGACGAACTGCACCGCCTCAAGCACGTTGAGCGCCCCGCCGTGGTTCAAGCCATTGCCGAAGCCCGTGCCCAGGGTGACCTGTCTGAAAACGCCGAATACGATGCTGCCAAGGACAAGCAAGGCTTCATCGAAGGTCGTATCAACGAAATCGAAGGCAAGCTGTCGGCGGCTCAAATCATCGACCCATCTGCTTTGGATGCCGGCGGCCGTGTTGTGTTCGGCTCCACCGTTGAAATGGAACTCGAAGCCACAGGCGATGTGGTCACCTACCAAATCGTGGGCGACGACGAAGCCGACCTCAAGCATGGCCTGATCTCGATCAGCTCGCCGATTGCTCGCGCCTTGATCGGCAAGGAAGCGGGCGATGTGGCCGTGGTGCAGGCTCCAGGTGGTGCCCGCAACTACGAAATCATCGAAGTTCGCTACATCTGAAGCCAGTGAAGCTGTCTGCCGCACGTGTTCAAGCCTGGCTGGCCGGCCTGTGGGCCGGTTGCACGCTGTCTGTCGGAGCGGTGGCTGCACCGTCGTTGTTTGCGGTGTTGAGTCGCGAGCTGGCAGGGCAAGGCGCTGGCCGCATTTTTGCGGTGGAAGCCCGGATCAGCCTGTTCGTGGCCATTGTGCTGTTCGTGCTTGAGCGCCAACGCGTTCGCAAGCAAGAAGAGCAGGGCAGCGGAAACGGCTCAGCCATGTCGGCTGAATTGATTCTGGTGCTGGTCGCGCTTTTCCTGACGGTGCTGGGCCAGTTTGCGCTGCAGCCCGCTATGGAGGCCGCCAAAGCTGGGCAACCCGGTCGCTTGTCGTTCGGCGCCTTGCACGGTATTTCCGCCAGTCTGTTCTGGGTGAAGATCGTGGTGCTGATGGCTCTGTCGTGGCGCATGAACGGTCGCACGTCTTCCTAAGCAGCGCGAACTGGTGCTGACAGGCGTAAAAAAACGCCGCTGAGTGCGGCGTTTTGCGTGCAGGTGCCAGGCCTTTGCAAGCCCAGCCCAGCGCTCGAATCAGGAAGGTTTCTTGCTGACCACGCGCTTCTTGGCGCGCTTGATCAAGCCGCCAGCGGTCACGCGCTGGTTGCCCATGACCTGAACCTTCTTGATTTCAGGGCGGCGGGTGCCGCTCTTGGAGAACTTCAGAATCTTGACCTCACGAGGGCCAGGCTTGCGGCTGTCCTTGGACTCGGCATCTTCCTTTTCAGGAATGGGGCGCCACAACACGAGCAATTTACCAATGTGTTGAATGGGTGCGGCATTGAGTTGGTCGCACAATTGGGCGTACATCGTTTCGCGGGCTTCGCGGTCGTCACCCAACACGCGAACCTTGATCAGGCCGTGCGCCTTGAGGGCGGAATCGGCTTCCTTCAGGACCGCAGGGGTGAGGCCATCGCCGCCGATCATGACGACAGGGTCCAGGTGGTGCGCATCAGCCCGGTGGACTTTGCGCTCGGCAGTTGTTAGTTGAATCGCAGGCATCTGCGTATTATCCCAGCCATGAAAGTCAAAAGCAAAAGTAAAAAGATCAACAAGGCCTGGCTGAACGATCACATTCACGATCCATACGTCAGATTGGCCCAGAAAGAGGGCTTTCGCTCGCGGGCGGCCTACAAGATCAAGGAAATCGACGAGCAGTTGCAGCTGATCAAGCCCGGCCAGCTCGTGGTCGACCTGGGCGCCGCGCCGGGCGCCTGGAGCCAGTACGTGCGCCGCAAGTTCGCTCCCAAGGACGCAGGCACCGGTGGTGCTGCCGTGGGCGAACTCAATGGCACCATCATTGCCCTTGATCTGCTTGATTTCGAGCCGATCGAAGGCGTGCAATTCATTCAGGGCGATTTCCGCGAGGAATCGGTTTTGAATCAATTGACCGAATTGTTGGGCGACCGACCAGTGGACGTGGTCATTTCCGACATGGCCCCCAATTTGAGTGGCATTGATGTTTCCGACAGCGCCCGTGTCGAACATTTGATTGAATTGGCCATTGATTTCGCCCAGAACCACATGAAGCCCGACGGCGCGCTGGTTTGCAAAGTGTTCCACGGCAGTGGCTACAGCCAGTTGGTCGAGATGTTCCGTCAGGCTTTTCGTGTCGTGAAACCCGTCAAACCCAAGGCTTCGCGCGACAAATCGTCAGAAACCTTTTTGGTGGGAATCGGACTGAAAAGCCGCTGAGTGCGTGGTGTTTTGTTCCCAGCGGGGGAATGGGGCGGAAAACTCCGCCTAAACTCAAGATAGCGTTACACAGGACACCTCTTGATTCCCCTAGAATTGCCCATATGTACCGCGAAGACTGCATCTAGTAAGCGGCTGGATGTGGTTTTTCAGATTGGATGAAGGAGCCGCGGTGAACAATCAATGGTTCTCGAAAATTGCTGTTTGGCTGGTGGTGGCGTTGGTGCTGTTCACCGTGTTCAAGCAGTTCGATCGCGCCAGCACGGGCGCCACACAAATCGGTTATTCCGAATTCCTGGAAGAGGTCCGTGCCAAGCGCATCAAGTCCGTCACCCTCCAGGAGGGCGGTGGTGGCACCGAGATCCTGGCCACCACGACTGACGACAAGCGCATTCGCAGCACCGCGACCTATCTGGACCGCGGCCTGGTCGGTGACCTGATCAGCAATGGTGTGAAGTTCGACGTCAAGCCCCGTGAAGAGCAGTCCCTGATCGTGGGCTTGCTGATGTCCTGGGGCC
>CAYVOP010000224.1:0-3384 GCA_964453105.1 uncultured Aquabacterium sp.
AGCGTCGGTCTCCAAAACCGAAGGTTGGGGGTTCGATTCCCTCTGCCCCTGCCACCTACTAGAAACCAGCTGTTTCAAGCAGCCCGCAGGCTGGATCGTCAGGTCCAAGATGCCCGCGGGCTTTGCTGCCTCAACGTAGAATCATGTCCAACGCGCAAATTGAAACCGTCACCACCGGTGCTGACAAAGCCAAGCTGGCTGCAGCTGGCTTGCTGGTTGTTGCAGGGGTGGCTGTGTTCTACCTGTTGGGCAAGCAGGATCTCTGGCTGCGTGTCGTGGCCTTGTTGGTCCTGGTTGCCTCTGCGGTGGGTGTTTTTCTGACCTCGGCGCAAGGCAAGGAGCTGGTTGCTTTCGGCCAGGATTCGATCAAAGAACTGCGCAAGGTGGTGTGGCCGGCGCGCCCTGAGGCAATCCAGATGACGGCCTACGTCTTTGCCTTTGTGGTGGTCATGGCCCTCTTCCTGTGGTTGACTGACAAGACGCTTGAGTGGGTGCTCTACGGCCTGATTCTGGGCTGGAAGCACTGATCGCGCACTATCTTCACGAGGATGACTTCCATGAGCGACGTACAAGCCACCCCTGCCACCGCACCTTTGCGTTGGTACGTGGTTCATGCCTATTCGGGTATGGAGAAGGCCGTCGAGCGCAATCTCCGCGAGCGCATTGATCGCGCCGGCATGCAAGCTCAGTTTGGCCGCATCCTGGTGCCCACCGAGGAGGTGGTTGAGGTCAAGAACGGCAAGAAGTCTGTCACTGAGCGCCGTTTCTACCCCGGCTATGTGCTGGTTGAGATGGCCATGACCGACGATACCTGGCACTTGGTCAAGAATACTTCCAAGGTCACAGGCTTTGTGGGTGGAGCCAAGAACCGTCCTGTGCCCATCTCGGAAGACGAAGTCATGAAGATCGTCAACCAGATGCAGGAAGGCATCGAGAAGCCTCGTCCCAAGGTCGAGTGGGAAGTGGGCGAGGTGGTTCGCGTCAAAGAGGGCCCATTCACCGACTTCAATGGTTCGATCGAAGAGGTCAACTACGACAAGTCCAAGCTCCGTGTGTCGGTCACCATTTTCGGTCGTGCGACGCCCGTCGAGCTCGATTTCCATCAGGTTGAGAAGATCTGATCCCCGAAGTGCGGCTATAATCTGCCGCCTTTGATTCAAGCCCGCAGGTGGGCGGCTGCGCAAGCAGTCAACGCCTGACGCTCAACCGTGCGCGTGGCGCGGTACGAGGAGCCTGGGTTGCAGCGCAAGTTGCAAGCCTGGGCGTTTGCACTCAACCACTCAGGCGTGGCCGTCAGGGTGGTTTCAGGAGAAACATATGGCCAAGAAGATTATCGGCTTTATCAAGCTGCAAATCCCGGCTGGTAAGGCAAACCCTTCGCCTCCAGTCGGTCCCGCGCTGGGTCAGCGTGGTCTGAACATCATGGAATTCTGTAAGGCGTTCAACGCCCAGACTCAAGGCGTTGAGCCCGGTCTGAAGTTGCCCGTGGTGATCACCGCCTTCGCAGACAAGTCCTTCACCTTCGTCATCAAGACCCCTCCAGCCACCGTGCTGCTGAAGAAGGCTGCCAAGATCGACAAGGGTTCCAGCCGTCCTCAATCCGACAAGGTTGGCAAGCTGACCCGTGCTCAGGTTGAAGAAATCGCCAAGACCAAGCAGAAGGATCTGACCGCTGCTGACTTGGACGCTGCTGTTCGCACGATCGCCGGTTCGGCTCGTTCGATGGGCATCATCGTGGAGGGTGTGTAATCATGGCCAAGCTGACCAAACGCCAAAAGGCTTTCGCAGGCAAGGTGGAGACCACCAAGCTGTATAGCTTTGACGAAGCCCTGACCCTGATCAAGGAAGCTGCCACTGCCAAGTTCGACGAATCGATCGACGTGGCCGTGCAACTGGGTGTCGATGCCAAGAAGTCCGACCAAGTCGTTCGTGGTGCTGTCGTGATGCCTAACGGCACCGGCAAGACCAAGCGCGTCGCTGTGTTCGCCCAAGGTGCCAAGGCTGAAGAGGCGAAGGCTGCTGGTGCTGACGTGGTGGGTATGGAAGACCTGGCTGAGCAAGTCAAGGCTGGCAACATCAACTTTGATGTCGTCATCGCTTCGCCTGACACCATGCGCATCGTCGGTACCCTGGGTACCGTCCTGGGTCCTCGTGGTCTGATGCCTAACCCCAAGGTGGGCACCGTGACCCCTGACGTCGCCACCGCTGTCAAGAACGCCAAGGCTGGTCAAGTCCAGTTCCGCGTTGACAAGGCCGGCATCATCCACGGCACCATCGGTCGTCGTTCCTTTGATGCTGACAAGCTCAAGGGCAACCTGGCTGCACTGTTGGATGCACTGACCAAGCTGAAGCCTGCTTCGAGCAAGGGTGTGTACCTGCGTAAGGTCGCCGTGTCGTCCACCATGGGTGTGGGCGTGCGCGTTGATGTCAACAGCGTCACTGGCGCCTGATCGTCGCAAGACATTGTCAACTTGCCTGTAAGGTGAGTTGGCCGGCCTCACGCGTGTCTGGCGTGCGTGCTTGAAAAGAATTGGTGGGCTGTCGCCGCAAGGCGGCAGGCTATCAAAGACCGTAGGCGTGGGTCGCGTTGGCAGTATCGCGTGACCGACTTAATCCACCAGCCTACGCAGATGGCGTCCCCGCCGTGAAGATATTTCGCCTCAACTTGTTGGGGCGTGATTTCGAAACGGTTAGGTCGCTGCAACTGGGTGTGCCTCAGGTCCAGGCTTTTTCGAAAGCGCAAACCGAAAGGCATGTTTGAAGGAGTAGACCTTGAGTCTCAATCGCAACGAGAAAGAAGCCGTCATTGCGGAAGTGGCTGCCCAAGCGGGTAAGTCGCAGACGCTTGCACTGGCTGAGTACCGCGGTCTCACCGTGGCTCAACTGGATCAGCTGCGCAAGAACGCCCGTGCCCAAGGCGTGTATCTTCACGTGTTGAAGAACACCCTGGCTCGTCGCGCTGTTGCTGGCACCCAGTTTGAAGTCGCTGCTGAGAGCATGAGCGGCCCGCTGATCTACGGTTTCTCTGAAGACGCCGTGGCAGCAGCCAAGGTGATCGCTGACTTTGCCAAGGGCAATGACAAGTTGGTCATCAAGGCCGGCGCCTACGCAGGCAAGGCTCTGGACGCCAATGGCGTCAAGTCCCTGGCCTCGATCCCAAGCAAGGAAGTTCTGTTGGCCCAACTGTGTGGCCTGCTCAACGCCCCCGTGTCTGGTTTCGCTCGCGTTCTGGCCGCTGTGGCCGAGCAAAAGGGTGGCGGCGCCGAAGCGCCAGCCGAAGCCCCTGCTGCTTGAAGCAACTGCTTTGTACTGAATTCAACATCTAACCGATTTTAGGAAATCAAAATGGCATTCGATAAAGACGCATTCCTGACCGCCCTGGAC
>CAYVOP010000225.1:0-3318 GCA_964453105.1 uncultured Aquabacterium sp.
ACATCACGATGACGCAGGCCAAGTCGGTGAGCAACTACACCAACTCCATTCTGGCCAACCTGGAAGCCACCGAAGACGGCTACGATGAAGCCATGCTGCTCGACAGCGCGGGTTTCGTGTCCGAAGGTGCCGGCGAGAACCTGTTCATCATCAAGGATGGCAAGCTGTTCACGCCTGACCTGTCGGCCGGTGCCCTCAACGGCATCACCCGCAACACCATTTTCGCGATCTGCCAGGACCTGGGTCTGGAGATCAAGGAAAAGCGCATCACCCGCGACGAGGTCTACATCTGTGATGAAGCCTTCTTCACCGGCACCGCTGCGGAAGTGACTCCCATCCGCGAACTGGATCGCATCCAGATCGGTCAGGGTTCGCGTGGCCCCATCACCGAGAAAATCCAGAGCGCCTTCTTCGACATCGTCAACGGCCGCAACCCCAAGTACGCCGGCTGGCTGACCAAGGTCTGATCGTCGTCTGAGACAGCAAGGAAAACTGCCATGAGCAATGCCAATGCTTCGCAAACCGTCGTGGAAGTGACCGCTGCCGATGTGCAGGGCCCTGGCGTGGTGTTTTGCCCCAACCCCAAGCAAACCTTGTGGAGCCAGCACCCCCGCGTTTACATCGACGTGAGCCACGGCGAGGGCCAGTGCCCTTACTGCAGCACGGTGTATCGCCTCAAAGATGGCGAAAAGGTTGGGCACGGCCACTGATCGAGGTGTCTGTGTTTGCCTGACGACCAAGCCCGGCTGTGTCCGGGCTTTTTCTTTTCCAGAACCAAATTTTTCATATGCCTTCGCACCCCCTGAAGCTCGCTGAAGTACAGACATTGGCGGAATTGTTGGCCTGGCGCGCCCAAGCCACGCCCAATGGCGAGGCCTATCGCCAGTTTGATGCGGCCAGCCAGGGCTGGCGCAGTTGGACCTGGCAGCAGGCGCAAGCCGATGTGGAGCGGTGGGCGCAAGCCTTGTCTACCTGGCAGTTGGCGCATGGGGCCCGCGTGGCGATTCTCTTGCCCAATGGCCTGGATGCCGTGTGCATTGACCAGGCTTGTTTGAGTCTGGCGTGCGTGCCGGTGCCGCTGCATGCCATCGACAACCCCGCCAGCGTGGCTTACATCCTGGCGGACAGCGCGGTGTCGTTGCTGGTGGTGCAAAACGTGTTGCAGTGGCAGGCCATTGCCGGTGTGGGCGAAGCGTTGCCGAACTTGCAGGCCGTGGTGGTAACCGACAACGTCTTGCCCGAAGGGTTGAAGTCGGGCGATACGGGGGGCGGGGGGGCGCCGCTGTGGCGCTTGCAAGACTGGCTGGCGCGAGGGGGTGCCGTGGCGTCAAGCGCCAAGTCTGCTGGCCCTCAGGCCGATGACCTGGCCACCATCGTCTACACCTCAGGTACCACGGGCAAGCCCAAGGGGGTGATGCTCACGCATCGCAATGTGTTGTCGAACGTGAAGGCGGTCTTGTCGCAAATCGCGCCCACACCCAGCGATGTCTTCCTGTCGTTCCTGCCTCTGTCGCACACCTTTGAGCGCACGGCCGGTTATTACCTGCCGGTTGCTGCTGGCTCGTGCGTGGTCTATGCCCGTTCGGTGGCCTTGTTGGCCGACGATCTGAAGTCGGTGCGCCCCACGGTGCTCATTTCCGTGCCGCGCATTTACGAGCGCGTTCAGGCCCGCATTCAGGAAGCCTTGGCAGCATCACTCCTGAAGGCGAAGCTGTTTGCCTTGGCGCAGGCCGTGGGCTGGCGGCGCTTTTGCCGCGAGCAAGGCCTGCCGTACGAGTCGAGCCCCTGGGCGGCGCTGGATGGTCTGCTGTGGCCGGTGTTGCGCAGCCTGGCAGCTCAGCCCTTGCTGGATCAGTTTGGTGGTCGCTTGCGTGTGGCCGTCAGTGGTGGGGCCCCTCTGGCGCCCAGTTTGGCGCGCTGCTTCCTGGGGCTGGGCATGCCTTTGCTGCAAGGCTACGGCATGACCGAAACCTCGCCCATCGTCGCCGTGAACCTGCTGCATGACAACGACCCCGCCACCGTGGGGCGTCCCTTGCCGGGGGTGGCGGTGCGCATTGGCGAAAACCGCGAGCTGCAGGTGCAAGGCCCCAGCGTGATGAAAGGCTACCTGAACCGCCCGGAAGACACGGCCAAGGTCTTGTCGGCCGATGGCTGGCTGGGCACGGGTGACCAGGCCGCCATCGAAAATGGGCGGGTGCGCATACTGGGGCGCATCAAGGAAATCATTGTCACCTCCACCGGCGAAAAGGTGCCGCCGGGTGACCTGGAGTTGGCCCTGGCGGCGGACCCTTTGTTCGCTCAGGCCTTTGTGGTGGGCGAGCAGCGACCCTTCATTGCGGCGGTGGTGGTCATGAACCCGTCGGAATGGCAGCGCCTGGCTGGCAGCTTGGGCTTGAGCCCGGATGCGCCCGACAGCCTGGCGGCCCCCGCGGCGCGGGAGGCGGCGCTGGCACGCATCAAGAAGGCTGCGGCGGGCTTCCCGCACTACGCGGTGCCCCGATCCGTCTGCCTGACGCTGGAGCCCTGGACCATCGAAAACACCATGATGACCCCCACCCTCAAGCTCAAGCGCAATAACCTGATGCACAAGTTCGCGGCTGACATCGAGTCGATGTACCGCCGCTGAGGCCGGCCATCACTCAGGTGTCATGCCGAGCCGCCTACAATCGACTTCAATCATGAAGACCACGCACGAATTCGTTCTCACGCTGTCCTGTGTCGACACCACGGGCATTGTTCACGCCGTTTCCGGCCTGTTGTACCAGGCGGGATGCAACATCATTGACTCGCAGCAGTTTGGCGATGTGCAGAGCGAAGACAGCACCGGCCTGTTCTTCATGCGCGTGCACTTTGCGGCACCCGACCATCTGGCCGACGCGACCACGCTCGACAAGCTGTTCTCGCATGTGCGCGAGCAGTTCAAGATGACGGCGCACATCCACGCTCTGTCGCGCAAGCCACGCGTGCTCATCATGGCCAGCAAGCATGGGCACTGCTTGAATGACTTGCTCTTCCGCTGGCGTTCGGGTTGGTTGCCGGTCGACATTCCGGCCATCGTGTCCAACCACCCCGACTATGCCGAACTGGCCGCCAGCTACGGCATTCCTTTCCACCACTTGCCCTTGCCCACGGGGTCGTCGGCCGAGGTCAAGCGGGCGCAGGAACAGCAGGTCGAAGCCCTGGTCGAGCAGGAGGGCATCGATCTGGTCGTGCTGGCTCGCTACATGCAGATCCTGAGTGCCGAGTTCTGCGGCTTCCTCAAGGGCCGGGCCATCAACATCCACCACAGCTTCCTGCCCAGCTTCAAGGGCGCCAAGC
>CAYVOP010000226.1:0-3314 GCA_964453105.1 uncultured Aquabacterium sp.
TGAAGGCGGCCTTGAGGTTGCCTTTGCCGAAGGCAAAGTCGGGGGCAACCTTTACCTACCCAGCAAAGAAGGCGTTCTGCTGTACTACCTTGATGCAGAGCAATTGGTGAACGTGGCCAAGGGCAAAGCTGTAGACGCAACCACCTACGACCTCGGCGCCATCCGCATCGCATGCGCGGCAGAACTCAAAGGCGTCATCGGCGTCAGTTTGGCAGGTGAGGTCTCCATTGGCGTGGAAATGAAAGACGTTGAGACGAAAGACGTCGACGGCAAAATCCGAACTGGCAAGATGCCGCAACTCAAAGGCTCCCGCAAGAAGGCTAACCGCCGCAAAGCCGTTGATGTGACGGGGCAAGCTGACGACTGGAAAAACAAGGGGGGAGCCGCCGCTGAGGTCAGCTTCTTTGCAGGCGCGAAAGGGGGCGTCGGCATCTCCGGCGCCATCCAATGGCGCAACCCACACAACAAGGACAAGAAGTTCGAGATCTTCGCCAGCATTGCCCCGCAGGTAGAAGGCATGGCGGGCATAGGTGCATCGGCCAAGCTCAACATTGAATACGTCGACGGCGTCTTCCGCATCACCGCTCACGCTGGCATTTGCTTAGGTGTTGGAGCCGAGGGCACATTCACCTTCGCCGTGGGAGCCAAACAGCTGGCCAGTTTCGTGTACTGGATGTATTACAACTTATTCCATGCCACGTTCAAGTCTTTGGTGTTCATCACAAAACAGGCGTTTGATGCGCTGAAGTACTTGGGTTACCTGATGGTGACCGAGGGCAAAGAACTGACGGCTTACTTTGGGAAGCAGTTGGACCAAGTCGGCGATAGCTTGACTCAAATTGTCCGAGACTGGAATACCAAGTTCCGCAACGAGTCAGAGACACTGGCGTTGGCACAGCGCATCCTCGAGAATCCGAGTCGCATCAAATTCACTACACCCGAAAGCAAGGGTATGGTGATCTATCAACTCACCCGGTTCGGTGCCGTGAGCTGGGCACTCGATGGCGGCGGTTTGGGCAATGACTACTTGCCCACACAGCGCAAGGCCGTATTGGCTGTGCTACGGCAAGCCACACTCGCCAATGACTTGAAAAATGTCATCCAACATATTCATCCCCAGGGACAGAAAATGTCGCTTGAGCGCAATCTGAGCGAACTCAAACGATTCTTTGCTGCCGAGGGCCCTGGAGGCCTAGACATCCCAGGGACACGAACAATCTTCTCGGATGCATTGCAAGAGATTGTTCGAAAAGTGGACCCCCATTTCATCGCAATGGGGCCATCGGGCCAAGTAGATCAATTGGCAATGAAAGGCGCATTCGGCGCATGGTACGAAGCCGTGCTCCCATCTTTGATGGAAGAACCAGTGCGAGGTCAAGCGGCCCTAGCCAGTTCAGATCCCGGCTACGCTCTGTTGCGAGATGGGCCGCAAAAGGACCACCCACTTTACGCATCCACTGGTGACGGCTTCTACCGCGACGTGACCTGAGATCCTTAGCGTGGGGGGTTAACAACGCATCGGAGAGTGGGGGCGTACGCTGTCGCGCTAGGGATTTCCTTCCCAGAGTCAATGTCTCTCTTCAACGGGATGGGTTCACTCTTGCGGCGCCATATGCCTACACCTATTTTGAGCGTATCGCCACCCCACGAGCGCAACACCTTCCGAGTGCCCTCCGGCGGACCTTTCGGATTGATTGACTCGCCACCACTGTAAGCATCCTCTTGATACCAATCGGTGACCCACTCCAGCCCATTGCCACTCATGTCGTAAAGGCCAAGCGGATTGGGGGGAAACAAACCGACAGGGTAACGATTTCCGTCACCCACAGGAGACAGCTCTTCGGCTTCTGCTGCATAAGGAACATTCTTACCGTACTTGATGGTGCCATCATCGGTTGGAATCATGAAAAACTGTCCACGGCTCCTCCCTGCGTATTCCCACTGAGCCTCAGTCGGTAGATTCATGGGCAAGCCGGAAAGATGTCCTAACCACTGGCAATAGCTTTTCGCCGTTTCCCAATAGGCATTTGCGGGGATGCTGGGATGCCTCAACTCGCCCTCGTATTCCGTCCCTGTCCTTGCCCTCCCCGTCGCATCGGTGAACACATCAAACTCAGCGTAAGTGACCTTGTACTTGCTGATCCAAAAATCGCTCAACGTGATTTTCTTGAGGACCTTGTCGTCCTCGTTATAGGTCATACGAGTCACACCTGGAATCTTGAGTAGCCTCGCAAAATCTCCACGCATGAAGCTACCGCCCCTGACGTAGACCATGTCAGCAAATACCTTCGCCTTGAGTCGTGCCTTTCTTTCCTCGATGCTGCCGATCTGCAAGTCGGCTAACGCTTTTGACAATTCAGGGCTTTGCGTGCGCAAAGGTAAAGCTGCAAGATCCTTCTCGCTGATGTAGTGATGGCTGATCTTTGGGTTCCCGGGAGGCTTGACCTTGGATAAAGTCGGCGCTTCTGCTTTCGACAACTGCTTAATGGCGCTCGCATACTCCTGCATTGAGGGCTCGCCTTGCGACAATGAGATTACCCCTACATCAGGCGCAGAACCTATCGCCGGACCGGCAAAAGTCGCTAAGACCATGATCGCGAACAACGTCAAACTTGAAGACAACCTCAAATACCTCATGCACACCCCACTTTGATTCTTTGCTTGCATGACATTTTGACGGATCACTATCCAGTTGTTGGGCGTCGCACCAATTGATACAAGTGCGAGTCTCAAATCTTCCCAACTTACAACTCAGCGTGCCAACGTACCCGTGCGCATGCTGGCTCGCAGCAAGCCCACCGTTCACGGCACCCAAACCGCCATCGTCGTGGGCCACAGTGGTGAGCCCATCCACACCGACCGCGATGGCCGCATCAAAGTGCAGTTCCACTGGCAGCGCGGCGGACAAAGCAGCCACCGCCTGAGTCACCCTGCTGACAGCAACGCCCCTGGCGATGCCACCGCAGGCACCTGGGTGCGCGTGACCCAAGCCTGGGCCGGCGCCAACTGGGGCGGTGCTTTTATCCCTCGCGTGGGTCAAGAAGTGGTCGTGGCCTTTGTGGAAGGCGACATCGACCGCCCCATCGTGGTCGGCGCCACCTACAACGGCCAGGGCGCTGCCAATGCACAAGGCAATCAAGTCTCGGGCGCCAACGCCCCGGCCTGGTTCCCTGGGGATGCACAAGCGGGCTCACACGAGGGGCATGCCCACAACGCCACCTTGGCTGGCATCAAAACCCAATCTTTGGACGCCAGCCAAAGCGGCAGCGGTGGCTTCAACCAATTGGTGATGGACAACACCCCATCCCAAGGCC
>CAYVOP010000227.1:0-3313 GCA_964453105.1 uncultured Aquabacterium sp.
GGCGGTGGGGCTTCGTTGATAGCGTTGCCGAGCGGGGCTGTCCAGATTCAGGACTGGATTGCACTCGATTATCGAGACCCAGATAGTGCTAGTGGCGTTGCCAACGCTGGCTATGAAATCCATTTCAAGAACGGCACTATTGTGAAGGGCGAATTGGATGGGCAAGGCAAGGCCATGCACGAGAACGTGCAACGTCTAGAAGTGGTCAAAGTTGTGTACTTGCCAAGAAAAGCCGAAAGCGAAAAAAAGGCCGACAGCATTGAGACGCTGCTTGGTTAATAGGAGGGGGATGTATGGCTGATGTACCAAATGCCACGCAGATGCGTGATGCGCTGGCTTGGATGACGCAAGACCAGGCAGCAGCAAAAGACGCTGAAAAGAATGTTTGGGAATGGCTCTGGGAGGCTGTTCAAGGAGACTTCAATGAACGGAGGTCCACGGGGCAAATCGCCTTTGATGCAGCCATTTCGATGATTCCTGTGGTCGATCAGGTGTGTGATGTACGTGACTTGATCGCGAACTCCAAGGCCATTGCTCAAAGCAAAGATGACGAAAGTACTTTGTGGAACTGGGTCGCTTTGGTGCTGACTTTGATCGGCTTGTTCCCAAGCTTGGGAAGTCTTGTCAAAGGCGTACTCAAAATTTTCTTCATGTTCGTGCGTAAGCACGGCGCCAACAAGGTGGGCGAAGCAGTAGACGCTGCCATGACTTGGGTCATCACCTTTTTGCGCAGGCCTGATGTGCAGGTCTACATGCGAACCAAGAAAATCGATGAGGTGTTCAAGTGGTTGGCAGACCAAGTCAGGTTGGTGCGTGGTAAGGTCAATAAGGCGCAAATCTTGGCCGCCTTCGATAAAGCCATCAATGTCATGCAGGGCCTGCTAGAAAAAGTAACGTGGATACCTGTAGCGGGAGCCAAGGCCAAGGCCACCATCGAGATGGTGCAGAACGTACGCAAGCAGGCAGACAAGATGATCGAGCCTGCCATCAAACCGGTGCAGGGTATTCTGGACCGCATCGTTCAGCGGCTGGAGCGTGAGCAACTGGCTTACAGATCAGCCATTGTCAATGCCAACAATGTGCATTTCAGAGGAGGCTTGCCTGAAACCAGGGCTGTGCAGTTGATGAAGAAGAGACCGCGGCCGAAGTGGTTGACAGAAGGACCGGATTTGAAGTGGAAGCCGTTGAAACCAATTGACGAGATGCCGGGTGTTCAGAGAAAAGTCAAGGAAGGCTGGCCTTCAATTCACGAAGGCAACATCACGTCCTTCCACAAGATGGCCGCCAAAGAGATCAGCGGCCCGGCCCGCCTGTACCGCATCATTGCACCCAACAGCCGTGCCATGAGCGATTGCTGGGTCAGTGAAGAGGTGTTCAAGCGCATCCAGTCCTCACCTGACCCGCGTGCAGCATGGCGGCAGTACCTGGGCGTGTGGCCCGACTGGAATGGCAATGGTCAGTTTGTGATTTATGACGTCAAACCTGGTGAAACGCTCAAGGTGTGGAGAGGCCCAGCGGCTAGTCAGATCAAGCCAGGATTGCCTGATGCAAGTCTTGATGGCGGTTGGGAGCAGATTGTCTTCAACGTGCCGCGTGGTCATGCCCACAACGACACCATGCGTTTTTATGAGCGGGGTGGAGGCAAAGGCACGCGCCTGCAAAAGCCCATGACCCAAGCAGAATACGATCGCGCCAAAGCGGGGATGACCAGGGAGCAGGCAAAAGCCTTTGATGACCAGCATATCGGCCTGCGCGAACAAATCAACCACCCCAACATCAGTGGCCCGTTTGATACGGGCTGGGGTTACTTTGATGACTTTGCGGTAGAGGCTTTGCCTGACCGCATCGGCTTGCCGTCTTTGGCAGGACAGACCACGACCGTGAGATAAGCACCATGCAAGACCTGTACGGCAGCCCGATTGGCGCAGCCAAAGACTTTCCGCTGACGGTCTACCGCAAGCGGCAAGCGGCCATCCTGTATCACTATGCCTCGCTGGACTACCTTAAGGGCTTGATTCCCTTGATTGACGAGACCATCAATGCCTTTCATGGTGTGGCCCAAGTGGCTCAAGCTCAGGGGCGCGATGCCTTGTTCACCAGTAAACGATGGGGTTCGCGTGGCACCAGCGCCAACGCAGACACCTATGGCACGCCATTTTTGTCAGAGTTCAGGCAAGGCATCCTCAAGCAGATATCAGATCAAGCATTCGAGATCTATGACCGAACGACCGGAGCTCAATACGCTGCAGGCGGACTTCGCGAAGTGGACACCGGCTGGATGAGCGACGCGGAATACGAGCGCTACCAGAAGGCATGGAACACAGCCTATGGCTATGCGCGCAACATTGACTACACGATGGGGCGTCAAGCGGATTGGAAAGACTCTCTGCTAGTTCATGAGTGGTCGACTTGCCATTCGCGCTTCGAGCCCTTGCCTAAGTTTCGCGTTCGAACTGATGTGCAAGCCGAGACTGGTAAAAAGCCGCCGCGCACGGGTGTGTATGTCTCGCAAGACGATCCCCATGGTGCCTTGCAGTTCGCCTGGACGGGTGGTGACTATGGGGCGCTGGGTGAATGCAATACCTTCAACGACATTGGCCTGGACCTTTTGCGAGAGGTGGGTCGTGCCGAGTTGTGGCTCAATCATTTGAAGCTCCAGCACTATGCTCAAAACTCTCGGTTTACGCCATTCTTCAAAAAAGAGGCTGCCGACGAGTACGAGATGCTCATTGATGAGCCCGAAATCGCTTGGGGGATGCTCTCAAAGCTCGCATTCACCACCCGTCCCTGCAAGTGGTACTTCGTCGAAATGATTAACGGCGAATTTGACGATACATCTGAATCCAATGCTGACCCAATCAGTGACTTGCATCGCCTTCGCTGCGAAGCAGGGCAGCCATGCCCAGCAGATGGCGAGTGGTTTACACCCGGGGCACCCGGCAAGAAGCCTTTCAAGCAGGGCGAGATCATGCCCGAGGTGGCATCCGACTATGGCCAAACGATCTGGTATTGCGATCAACGAACCACATGACGGTGAACCCGTGCAGACTGGTCGTGCTGCATACGGTACCTGACATCGATTTGAGCGGCGAGCGGCCATACCGCATCACTACGCTCGCCGGATCACGTCAAGAGCTTGATCCAATATTCGGTCTCTATGGACTTGAAATGTTGTGATCCTCGAGATGGTTGGAGATTGATATGAATGCAATGACGATTTACCACCCCACCGGTAAGGTGGGCGCTCGGGCCTGGTTTGTGTACTCGTTGGCGGGCATACCGCTAGCAGGCGCTTTGGGCTACGGATTGGCCT
>CAYVOP010000228.1:0-3239 GCA_964453105.1 uncultured Aquabacterium sp.
GCCATTCCAGCGAGGTTGAGGTTGCAGCCTCGCTGGAATGACACAGCGGTCGCTAGCCTAGAGTGTCTGGCTTGAAAAAACAAAAAGCCTGTGCTGGCAAACCAGACAGGCTTTTTGTCGTCATGCGGTCCTTACTTGCGCAGACCCAGCTTCTGGATCAGGGCAACATAACGAGCGGCATCCTTGGACTTGAGGTAGTCCAGCAGCTTGCGACGACGGCTAACCATGCGCAGCAGGCCGCGACGACCGTGGTGGTCCTTCTTGTTGGCCTTGAAGTGAGGGGTCAGTTCGTTGATGCGAGCAGTCAGCAAGGCGACTTGCACTTCGGGGGAGCCGGTGTCATTGGCGCTGCGAGCGTTGTCTTTGACGATGGCTGCGGTGTTGATGTCTGCGACGGACATGGTGTTTCCATTACAAAATTGCAGGCCACTGACGCGAAAAAGCGCCGGCGGTTTCTGCGTTGGACTTGCGGCACCAGGTGAAACCAACCCGGACCGTGCGAAATTCCCCAAAAAACCGAACGGACACCCGAAAGGCTGACAGGGAAGCGTCGGAGTATAGCAAATTTCCGCCTGACGGCAAACGCATCAGATGGCGCTGAGATTCCACCTCGGCTTGACCTGAAAGACGGGATCATGGGTTGCCTGGGCCAGGCCCGCCTGCAGCCTCATGCCTGCGGCCAGGGCAATCATGGCGCCGTTGTCGGTACACAGATGGAGTTCGGGGTAGTGCACCCGGATATGCCGGCGCCGACAGGCCTCATTGAGCTGATGGCGGAGGCTGGCATTGGCCCCAACGCCTCCCGCCACCACCACGCGCTTGAGGCCCGTGTCCTTCAGTGCCGCCAGGGTCTTTTTGACCAAGACCTCGACAATGGCCGCCTGCGTGGAGGCGGCCAAGTCGGCCAAGGTAGCCTGAGCAGCTTCATCGCCAGGAGCAGGCAAGGCATCCAGCCAACCCAGACGCACCAGATGGGTGCGCACGGCCGTTTTGAGTCCGGCAAACGAAAAATCGAGATTGCCGCTGTGTAGCATGGGGCGAGGCAACTCGAACGCGTCGGCTCGACCTTGGCTGGCCAAACGAGACAAGTGGGGCCCACCCGGGTAAGGCAAGCCCATGAGCTTGGCGGACTTGTCGAACGCCTCGCCTGCTGCGTCATCTACGGTTTCCCCGAGAATTTGGTAGCTGCCAACGCCATCTACCCGCATGAGTTGCGTGTGGCCACCTGACACCAGCAAGGCCACAAAGGGAAACTGCGGCGGATCGGCTGAAAGGAATGGCGACAGCAGATGCCCTTCCAGGTGATGCACCCCCAGAAGGGGCTTACCCAGCGCCACACCCAAGGCACAAGCAACCCCGGCGCCCACCAGCAAGGCTCCCGCCAAGCCCGGCCCTTGAGTGAAGGCCACAACATCGACCGCGGACAGGGGCTGTCCGGCTTCTTTCATGACCTGACGCACCAGAGGCACCACGCGACGGATGTGGTCGCGTGACGCCAGCTCGGGCACCACCCCACCATAGGCTTGATGCATGTCGATCTGGCTGTGCAGAGCATGCGCCAGGAGGCGGACATCCCCTTCTTCGGGCACAGAAACCAATGCGACGCCTGTTTCATCGCAGGAGGACTCCACCCCCAGGATGAGGCGGTCAGAAACGTTCAAATGAGCAACAGCGGACATGTTGCAAGTGTAGTGGCGGGCGCAGTTGTTGCATGATGGCGGACATGAACCACCCCGCCAATCTGAAAGTTGTGATCGTGCTGCCCGTGACGCTGTCGGCGGAACTGGATGACGATGAGGTGGCCGAGGTGGAGCGCACACGGATCTTGCGCCTGGCGCTGCTGGAGTCAGGCTACAACGTGGTGGCGACCTTGCCGGGTGACGCGTTTTTGCCCGAGCGGATTGCCCAGATTCAACCCGACATGATCGTGGTCGATGCGGAATCGCAAGGACGCGACATCTTGGAGCATGTGGTGATTGCGACGCGCGATGAGCGCCGCCCCATCGTGTTGTTCTCGGATGAGAAGGACACCTCCCATGTACGCAGGGCCATTGCCGCAGGCGTGTCGGCTTATGTGGTGGCGGGCATTCCCTCCGAAAGCATCAAGCCGGTGATTGAAGTGGCCATGGCGCGCTTCGAGCATGAAGAACAGCTGCGTGCGGAGTTGGCTGATGCCCGCACCCAGCTGGAGGAGCGAAAGATCATTGACCGGGCCAAGGGCCTGTTGATGACTCGTCAGGGCTTGACCGAGCCTGAAGCCTATGCGCGCCTGCGCAAGGCAGCCATGGACAAGGGCGTGCGGCTGTCCGAGATTGCGCAACGACTGATCGATGCCGCCGATTTGCTGGGCTGAATTGTTCCGTTTTCCTACTGCGCCATGACAGTGCAAAAAAGCTGGCACACCGTTTGCATAACCTGAGTCAAGCAAAGTCAACGGCGACTTTGCGTGCCTTGGGAGCCCAACGATGGGCCCCGAGCTTCCGACAAAGGTGTCATCGAAGCATGAATCCGTCATGGTGACGGGCGCGTGCGACGACGGCACCTTTTTTGTTTTTCAAACAGGAAAGCTTTGCACCATGAACTCGCAGGATCTGAAAATGACCCGTCGCACCATCTTGAAAACCGCAGCCGCCGCCAGTGCCGTCGGTGCTGTGCCTGGTCTCCAGTCGGCCGTTTGGGCCGCAGGCTCCGACAAGCCTGAACTGGAAGAGGTCAAGATTGGCTTCATCCCCCTGACCGACTGCGCCTCGATTGTGATGGCCTCGGTTTTGGGCTTCGACAAAAAATACGGCATCAAGATCGTGCCTTCCAAGGAAGCCTCCTGGGCGGGCGTGCGCGACAAACTGGTCAATGGCGACCTGCACATGGCCCATGTGCTGTACGGCCTGATTTATGGCGTGCAGATGGGCATTGGCGGCCCAAAGAAGGACATGGCCGTGCTGATGACCTTGAATAACAATGGTCAGGCCATCACGCTATCAAAGAAGCTGGCCGACAAAGGCGCAGTAGATGGTCCATCACTGGCCAAGCTGATGGCCGCAGAAAAGCGCGAGTACACCTTCGCACAGACCTTCCCCACCGGGACCCACGCGATGTGGCTGTACTACTGGTTGGCGTCAGCGGGCATCAACCCACTGCAAGACGCCAAGGCCATCACCGTGCCCCCACCCCAGATGGTGGCCAACATGCGCGTAGGCAATATGGATGGCTTCTGCGTGGGCGAGCCCTGGAACCAGCGC
>CAYVOP010000229.1:0-3117 GCA_964453105.1 uncultured Aquabacterium sp.
GCGTAGATGCCGCGTCAATCCAGTGACCATTCCAGCCCGCGGCGCGCAGCTTGGGGAACACCTCGGTGGTGTAGTCGCCACCTTGGGCGGTCAGGATGATGTCGCAGCGCTTGAGGGCGTCGACGTTGTAGGCATCTTGCAGCGTGGTTTCGTTCTTGGCCATCGAGGGGGCTTTACCGCCCGCGTTCGAAGTCGAGAAGAACAAAGGCTCAATGAGACCGAAATCGCCTTCGGCCTGCATGCGGTCCATCAACACGGAACCAACCATGCCGCGCCAACCGACCAAACCAACCAATTTTGTAGACATGATGACTTTCCTTCCCGGGCTCAGCCCTGAGCCTTAAGGGCGGCCAGAACGGCTTCACCCATTTCAACGGTACCAACCTTCTTGGTGCCTTCGCTGTAGATGTCGGGCGTGCGCAGACCTTGCTCCAGCACAGCTTGCACAGCGCGCTCAATGCGGCTGGCAGCCTCTTCCTGGTTCAGGCTGAAGCGCAGCATCATGGCCGCAGACAAAATGGTGGCCAGGGGGTTGGCCACGCCCTTGCCGGCGATGTCGGGCGCCGAGCCGTGGCTGGGCTCGTACAAGCCTTGCCCCTTGGCGTTCAGCGAGGCCGAAGGCAGCATGCCGATCGAGCCGGTCAACATGGCAGCGGCGTCAGACAGGATGTCCCCGAACATGTTGCCAGTGAACAGCACATCGAACTTCTTGGGCGCCTTGACCAGCTGCATCGCGGCGTTGTCCACGTACATGTGGTCCAACTCGATGTCGGGATATTGGGCGTGCACCTCGGTGACGACATCCTTCCAGAACTGGAAGGTTTCCAGCACGTTGGCCTTGTCGACACTGGTCACGCGCTTGTTGCGCTTGCGGGCGGCCTGGAAGGCCACATGGGCAATGCGCTCGATTTCCGGGCGCGAATAGCGCATGGTGTCGAAAGCTTCGGGCGCACCCTTGAATTCACCGTCAGGCGACTCACGACGACCGCGAGGCTGACCGAAGTAAATGTCGCCAGTCAGCTCGCGAATGATCAAGATGTCCAGGCCGGCCACCAACTCAGGCTTCAGGCTCGAAGCATGAGTCAATTGCGGATAGCAAATGGCGGGACGGAAGTTCGCGAACAGGCCCATGTTCTTGCGCAGGCCCAAAATGGCCTGCTCAGGACGCAGGGGGCGATCCAGCTTGTCGTACTTCCAGTCACCGACCGAGCCGAACAGCACCGCGTCCGACTCCATGGCCAGTTTCAAGGTGTGCTCAGGCAACGGGTGGCCGTGGGCGTCGTAAGCGGCGCCGCCCACCTTGGCTTCCTGCATTTCAAAAGACAGGTCCAGTGCCTTGAGCACCTTCACCGCTTCGGTCACGATTTCCGGGCCAATGCCATCACCCGGCAACACTGCAATCTTCATCGACATGTGCGGTCTCTATCTCAAACAATGCGGTTGTTCAGCCAGGGCTTGTCGGCCAGGCGCTGGGCCTCATAGGCCTTGATCTTGTCAGCGTGACGCAGGGTCAGGCCAATGTCGTCAAAACCGTTGAGCAAACAATACTTGCGGAAGGGCTGAACGTCGAAAGCCAATTCCTTGCCTTCAGGCGTCACGACAACCTGCCGCTCCAGATCAACCGTCAGCTCATAGCCTGGGTTGGCTTCCACGGCCTTGAACAGCGCATCGACCTGCTCTTCACTCAGCACGATCGGCAGCAAGCCGTTCTTGAAGCTGTTGTTGAAGAAGATGTCAGCAAAGCTGGGGGCAATGATGGCGCGAAAGCCGTATTGATCGAGCGCCCAAGGCGCGTGCTCACGACTAGAACCGCAACCAAAGTTCTTGCGCGCCAGCAGAACCGAGGCACCCTTGAAACGAGGTAGGTTCAGCACGAAGTCAGGGTTGGGCCTGCGAGTGGCCGGGTCTTGCCCTGGCTCACCAGCATCAAGGTAACGCCACTCATCAAACAAGTTGGGACCGAACCCGGTACGTTTGATGGACTTGAGGTATTGCTTCGGGATGATGGCGTCGGTATCGACGTTGTCCCGGTCCATGGGGGCCACCAGGCCCTTGTGAATGCGGAATGCTTGCATGATGGGTATTCGGTGGATCAGGCGAATTGGCGAACGTCGACGAAGTGGCCCTTCATGGCAGCCGCAGCAGCCATGGCTGGGCTCACCAGGTGGGTACGTCCACCTGCGCCTTGTCGGCCTTCGAAGTTGCGGTTGCTGGTGGAAGCGCAGCGCTCACCGGGATCCAGGCGGTCGGCGTTCATGGCCAGACACATGGAGCAACCAGGCTCACGCCATTCGAAACCGGCCGCCTTGAAGATCTGGTCCAGACCTTCACGCTCAGCCTGTTCCTTCACCAACCCCGAACCCGGCACCACCAAGGCCAATTTGATGTTGCCCGCCACTCGGCCACCGATCTTTTGCACGATGGCCGCCGCCTGACGCATGTCTTCGATGCGGCTGTTGGTACACGAACCGATGAACACCTTGTCGACCGACACTTCATTCAAAGGCTTATTGGCATCGAGCGCCATGTACTGCAGCGCACGCTCCACTGCCGAACGCTTGACCGGGTCTTGCTCGTTGGCGGGGTTCGGCACCTTGTCTTCGATCGACAGCACCATTTCAGGCGAAGTGCCCCATGTCACCTGAGGCTTGATCTGGGTGGCATCCAATTCGACCACGGTGTCGAACTGCGCGTCGGCATCTGAGTGCAATGTGCGCCAGTAGGCCACGGCCTGATCCCACAAGTCTGCAGCAGGCGTGAAGGGGCGACCCTTGACGTAATCGATGGTGGTGTCGTCCACAGCCACCAAGCCGGCGCGAGCGCCACCCTCGATGGCCATGTTGCACACGGTCATGCGGCCTTCCATGGACAGGTCACGAATGGCACTGCCCGCGAATTCGATGGTGTAACCGGTACCACCAGCGGTGCCGATCTTGCCGATGATGGCCAGCACGATGTCTTTGGCGGAGCAAGCGGGATTGAGCTTGCCCTCCACCTTGACCAGCATGTTTTTGGCCTTCTTGGCCAGCAGCGTTTGCGTGGCCAGCACGTGTTCGACTTCCGAGGTGCCGATGCCGTGCGCCAGCGCGCCGAAGGCGCCGTGCGTCGAGGTGTGGC
>CAYVOP010000230.1:0-3071 GCA_964453105.1 uncultured Aquabacterium sp.
GCGGTGCCAAGGCGACCGACATCGTCATCCTGGTGGTGGCAGCCGACGACGGCGTGATGCCCCAAACCAAGGAAGCGATTCACCACGCCAAGGCGGCCGGTGTGCCCATCGTTGTGGCGATCAACAAGATCGACAAGCAAGGCGCCAACCCCGACCGCGTGAAGCAAGAGTTGGTTGCGGAAGAGGTGGTGCCTGAAGAGTACGGTGGCGACTCCCCATTCGTGCCTGTGTCGGCCAAGGTGGGTACCGGTATCGACGAGTTGCTGGAGCAAGTCCTGCTGCAAGCAGAAGTGCTGGAACTCAAGGCGCCTGTGGCTTCCATGGCCAAGGGTCTGGTGATCGAAGCTCGTCTGGACAAGGGCCGCGGCCCTGTGGCCACCGTGCTGGTTCAGTCCGGTACGCTCAAGCGTGGCGACGTGGTGCTGGCTGGTTCGAGCTACGGTCGTGTTCGCGCCATGCTGGACGAAAACGGCAAGAACGCTGCCGAAGCCGGTCCGTCGATTCCTGTCGAAATCCAAGGCCTCACCGAAGTGCCGGGCGCTGGCGACGAATTCATGGTGCTGAGCGACGAACGTCGTGCCCGTGAAATCGCCACCTTCCGTCAAGGCAAGTACCGTGACGTCAAGCTGGCCAAGCAACAGGCCGCCAAGCTGGAGAACATGTTCGAGAACATGGGCCAGGGCGATGTCCAGACCTTGGGTCTGATCATCAAGGCCGACGTGCAAGGTTCGCAAGAAGCGCTGGCCGCTTCCTTGCTCAAGCTGTCGACGCCCGAGGTCAAGGTTCAGATCGTGCACGCTGCCGTGGGTGGCATCAGCGAGTCGGACGTCAACCTCAGTATCGCTTCGAAGGCCGTCATCATCGGATTCAACACCCGTGCAGACGCTGGCGCTCGCAAGCTGGCCGAACACAACGGCGTGGACATTCGCTACTACAACATCATTTACGACGCGGTGGATGATGTGAAGGCGGCGATGGGCGGCATGCTGGCGCCTGAACAACGTGAAGAGGTCATCGGCTCTGCCGAGATCCGTCAAGTGTTTGTGGCCTCCAAGATTGGCACCATTGCCGGCTGTATGGTCACCGATGGCGTGGTCCGCCGCAACGCTCGTTTGCGTTTGCTCCGCGACAACGTGGTCATCTACACAGGCGAGTTGGAAGGCCTCAAGCGCTTCAAGGACGATGTCAAGGAAGTTCGCGAGGGCTTCGAGTGTGGTCTCAATATCAAGGGCTACAACGACATCAAGGAAGGCGACGTCCTCGAGTTCTTCGAAATCAAGGAAGTGGCCCGTACGCTGTAATCAATCGCACAGGCCGCTCACCCGCACGACCCCGCCTGAGCCCAGGCGGGGTTTGTGCTTGAAAGGCCCGACTGAAATTCACAGCAGGAATTCACCATGCGCCATAAACGTTCCACACCGAACCGCAGCAACCGCGTGGCCGACCAGATTCAACGCGATGTGGCTGAGCTTATCCGTGATCTGAAAGATCCCCGCGTCGGCATGGTCACCATCAACACGGTTGAGGTGACGCCGGA
This sequence comes from uncultured Aquabacterium sp., assembly GCA_964453105.1. Classification (GTDB taxonomy): domain Bacteria; phylum Pseudomonadota; class Gammaproteobacteria; order Burkholderiales; family Burkholderiaceae_C; genus Aquabacterium. The sequence continues at coordinate 1,538 of CAYVOP010000230.1, forward strand.
TTACGCCCATGCCAAGGTGTTCTTCTCGGTTTTGATCGGCAACCCTGATGAATGCGAGGCGGGTCTGAATGAGGCCGCTGGGTTCATTCGCAACAGCCTGTTCAAGCGCCTGCAGATTCACACCGTGCCGACGCTGCACTTCCACTTCGATCGCACCACCGAGCGTGCTGCCGAACTCAATGCGCTGATCAACCGCGCCGTGGCTGACAAGGCCAAGGACGCAGACGATACCCCTCCGGGTGCGGGAAGCTGATGGCATGAACCGTCCCGTCCGTCAGCCACGTCGCGCCCTGCATGGCGTCATCTTGCTGGATAAGCCTCTGGGCCTGTCCAGCAATGATGCATTGCAAAAAGTGCGCCGCTTGATGCGGGCTGAGAAGGCTGGGCACACAGGCACCTTGGATCCTTTGGCGACAGGGCTGCTGCCGCTGTGCTTCGGAGCCGCCACCAAGTTCTCGCAAGTGTCACTGGACGCCGACAAGGCCTACCGTGCCACGCTGAAACTGGGGCAGACCACCACCACAGGTGATGCTGAAGGCGAGATCGTGGAAACGCGTGAGGTCACATCTGAGCGTGTCAACCAGGCCAGCCTGGCTCAGGCTTGCGCCGAATTGACGGGCGAAATCGATCAGGTGCCGCCGATGTATTCCGCCCTCAAGCACGAAGGGCGAGCCTTGTACGAGTACGCGCGTGAAGGCGTTGAAATCGAGCGTGCGTCGCGCCGTGTCACCCTTCACGCCATTGACATCGTCAGCTGGCAAGGTGATGAGGTTGTTCTGGATGTGCGCTGCAGCAAAGGCACCTACATTCGCACCTTGGCACAAGACCTGGGTGAGAAGCTTGGTGTGGGTGCGCACCTGATTGGTCTGCGCCGAACCGGCAGCGGTGGCGTGACTTTGGCCGGCGCCGTCACGCTGGAAGCGTTGCAGGCCATGACGGAGCTGGAGCGTGATGCGCTGCTTGCCCCAGTCGATGTGCTGCTGTCTGACTGGCCAGAAGTCACACTTTCCGAGTCTGAGGCGGCTCGATTCCTGACAGGACTGCGCCGTCGCGTTAAATTGGCGGACTTGCCGCACGTCCGTGTTTACGGACCGCATCCGGCTCGTCCACAAGACGCCGAGGCCAAAGTGTTGCTTGGCAGTGCCCATATCAAGGCCGGCGAGCTGATTCCCACCCGGCTCTTGAGCCCCGATGAAGTTCAAGGGCTGGTACTGCAGGCGGGCGAGGCCCCAACCGAACCGAAACCGCAACCGATGCCGGCCTGACCCGCTGTCTCGATTGCCTGAAATTTTTTGATTCAAAACTGTGAGCGTGTCATGAGCACTCAAATCCGTAACATTGCGATCATCGCCCACGTTGACCATGGTAAGACCACCATGGTTGACCAGTTGCTGCGTCAGTCTGGCACGTTTGCCGACCACGAAAAGGTCGTCGACACCGTGATGGACAACAACGCCATTGAACGTGAGCGCGGCATCACCATCCTGGCCAAGAACTGCGCCGTGAGCTGGGAAGGCACGCACATCAACATCGT
>CAYVOP010000231.1:0-3051 GCA_964453105.1 uncultured Aquabacterium sp.
CCGTGCTCTACGGCAACATCGCCGAGAAGGGCTGCATCGTGAAGACGGCCGGGGTGGATGAATCCATCTGGAAGTTCACCGGCAAGGCCCGCGTGTTCGAAAGCCAGGAAGATGCGGTGGACGGCATCCTGGGTGAAGTTGTTCAGGCTGGCGATGTGGTCATCATTCGCTACGAAGGCCCCAAGGGCGGCCCCGGCATGCAAGAAATGCTGTACCCCACCTCGTATCTGAAGAGCCGTGGTCTGGGCAAACAATGTGCGCTGCTGACCGATGGTCGTTTCTCGGGTGGCACCTCGGGCCTGTCGATTGGCCACGCTTCTCCCGAAGCTGCCATGGGCGGCGCCATTGCGCTGGTGGAAGATGGCGATACCATCGAAATCGACATTCCGAACCGCCGCATTCACCTGTCGATCAGCGATGAGCAACTGGCTGCACGCCGTGCGGCCATGGACGCCAAGGGCCCACAGGCCTGGAAGCCCGCCAAGCGCGAGCGTGCGGTGTCAGCCGCGTTGCAGGCTTATGCTTTGCTGACCACCTCGGCAGACACGGGCGCTGTGCGTGATCTGAGCCAGATCCAGCGTTAAGGCGGTATGCCACCGAGAGGTGGTGTTGATTGATCAAGGCCCGCTCTATGCGGGCCTTTGTGTTTGCCCCGATCGGTTTGATCTGAGTGGTCGCTGGAGGGAGTACACAATGCAGGTCATGCGACAGTCACCACCAGCCATCCGGCGTGCGTACGCCATTCAGCGCGTCAAGGCGCGGCTTGCCAAGGAATCCTTCCCTCGCCTGCAAATGGGGTTGATCGTGGCCCTCACCGGTGGCTTCGGGTTGCTGTCGTCGTTTGCCTTGTTGCAATCTGGTGTGGGTTCAATGGCGCTGCGGTATCCCATCGCGCTGTCATTGGCCTATGCGTTTTTTCTCTTTCTCATCTGGCTGTGGCTTCGAACGAATGCCCAAGACTACATCGACGCGCCAGATCTCTCTGGTGTGTTGCCAACAGGTCAGGGTGGAGGCGAATGCCATGCGCCACTGAAAAGCGGCGGAGATGGCGATTTTGGAGGCGGAGGCGCATCGGGGAGCTTTGATGGCCCAGGTGATGCAGTGGGCGAGGCGGTTTCATCGCCGATGAAGACGGTGAGTGACTCTGTGGCATCTGTTGCTGAAGCCGATGAGCTGGCCATTCCTTTGGTTGCGATTGCGTTGGCGCTTGGAATTGCGTTGGCGTCGTTTTATGTGGTCTACATCGCCCCCGTACTCTTTGCCGAGGTTTTGGTGGACGGCGCGCTTTCGTATGCCTTATTCCGGCGACTCAACCGAGAAGATGCTCGGCATTGGTTATCGAGCACCTTTCGCCACACGCTGCTTCCGTTTGTGGTCACCGCCGCGTTTCTGTCAGGTGTGGGCGCGGCGATGGCGGTTTATGCACCCGGGGCTCAATCGGTTGGGCAGGTTCTTGATTACGCGAGCCAATATCGCGGTTCAAACTGATCGGTTGACGCATGAAGCCCATTACTACGCAGGCTAGCAGGGTTGAGGGCGCAGGAGGTGCCGGTACGGCGCGTCATGGCTGAGATCAAGTCTCGTCATCCCGAGATCGCCGTCCATGGCATTCAAAATGAATGATTCCAATTGATAAAACAAAACCAGCACCTAATGAGGTGCTGGTGAGTGGGGTTGATTGCTGAAACTGCTGTTGTGAGCAGACTCAGAACGGGATCAGATTGCCCTCATCCAGTTGATCGAGCACCTGGTTCCATTCACTGTCCCAGGCTTCCATTTCAAACGTCATGATGTCATTGGAAGAAAAGAGAGGGATCACTTTCGCCATCACAAACTCCGCATCTTGGGTGGGTTGGAAGCTTCATTTAAGCACTCCCGGAGCTGCCGCGGGGGCTGGCCCTGGTGCGACGGAGGCCCTCGCATGAACAAGGTCACGCCTTTGGGCTCAATGTGGTTCAGGCTGCGGCTTCTTGTTCACGCACCATTTGGTCGAGCGCGGCGCAGACTTCAGCAAACCGGCCAGCGATCACAGTGCGGCGGGCATCGCTAGGGTCGCTGCAAATGCGCAGGTGGTGCATGGGCATGCGGGCAACCGGGCGCGCAGCGGCGGGGCGCACGATCGATCGTGCGTTAACCACGCCCGAGGCGCTCAGGCCAATGTTGGCCGGGCTAGACATGCGAGGCGCTGTGGCCTGGGCAGGTTGCGAACGGAAGAAGAAGGCGCGTGCGAATTGGTGAATCATGGTGAACTCCGGTTACTGAAAAGGAATTCGGCAGGATTCGTGAAAGGGACTGACGCGCGGGATCGCAACAAGACAGGCTGAACCTGCTTGCAGCAAATGCCCGCCACCCGCGCGGCAGTGGTGAATCAGTTCAGAGGCTGGTTGCGGATGAGTCCGACGGCCAGGCCTTCTAGTTCGAAGTCGTCATCAGGGGTGACGACGATGGGTTTGAAGTCGGCGTTTTCAGGCAACAGTTCGATGCGATCTTTGGTTTTCTGAAAACGTTTGACGGTGACTTCGTCGCCGATGCGTGCGACGACGATCTGGCCGTTGCGAGCCTCGCGCGCTTTGGCCACGGCCAGCAAGTCACCATCAAGGATGCCGATGTCTTTCATGCTCATGCCTTTGACGCGCAGCAGAAAGTCGGGTTGTTTGGCAAACAGGCTGGGCTCGACCCCATAGGTTTGTTCGATGTGCTCTTGCGCCAGGATGGGGGCACCCGCTGCGACGCGGCCGATCAGGGGCAGCATCAGTTGCTCCAGGCCGGGCAGGGTGCGATTCAGCGCAGGCAGCAAGCCCGAGGTGGTTTTGCTGGGTTCAGGCTTCTTGCGGCTTTCGTTGACGGTACGCAGCGTGCCGGCCTTGAGGCGAATGCCCCGCGATGTGCCGCCCACGAGTTCAATGACGCCTTTGCGGGCCAGGGCCTGCAGGTGTTCTTCGGCTGCATTGGCAGATTTGAAGCCCAGCTCGGTGGCGATTTCGGCCCGTGTGGGTGGCGCACCGGTGCGCGCAATGGCACGCTGGATCAGTTCGAAGATTTGCTGCTGGC
>CAYVOP010000232.1:0-2998 GCA_964453105.1 uncultured Aquabacterium sp.
GCGAGATGACGCGCCGCAAGGGCGTGCTCGACGGCATGGGCCTGCCCGGCAAGCTCGCCGACTGCCAGGAGAAGGACCCGGCGCTCTGCGAGATCTACCTGGTGGAGGGCGATTCCGCCGGTGGCTCCGCCAAGCAGGGCCGCGACCGGAAGTTCCAGGCCATCCTGCCGCTGCGCGGCAAGATCCTGAACGTGGAGAAGGCCCGCTACGAGAAGCTGCTGACCTCCAACGAAATCATCACGCTGATCACCGCCCTGGGCACCGGCATCGGCCGTGGCGCCGGCAGCGACGACTTCAACCCGGACAAGCTCCGCTACCACCGCATCATCATCATGACTGACGCGGACGTGGACGGCGCCCACATTCGAACCCTGCTGCTGACCTTCTTCTTCCGCCAGATGCCTGAGTTGGTTGAACGGGGTCACATCTACATTGCCCAGCCGCCTCTCTACAAGGTCAAGCACGGCAAGCAAGAGCAGTACTTGAAAGACGCCCACGCACTGGACGACTACCTGACCAAGGTGGCTCTGGATGGCGCTGTGGTCGAGCCTGGACAAGGTAAACCTTCCATTGCCGGTGAAGCTTTGCAAGAGCTGGCCAAGGCTTATGTGACCGCCAACAGCGTGGTCGAACGCCTGGGCAACTGGATGGACATCGAAGCCCTGCGCGCCATTGCCAACGGCTTGACCCTGAACCTCGACAGCCTGGCCGATGCCGAAGCCAGCGCCACCGCCTTGAAGGCCGCGCTGCACAATGCCGAAGTCACGGCCGAGTTCGATGCCCGTACCGACAAGCACATCCTGCGCATCAGCCGCATCTTCCACGGCAACACCAAGTACAGCATCATCAATGCTGACTTCGTGCACGGTGCCGATTACGAAGCCCTGGCTCAGGCGGGTTCTACCTTCAAGGGCCTGCTGAGCGAAGACGCCGTGGTGCGCCGTGGTGAAGGCGAAAAGGCCAAGGAACAAAAGGTCAGCGACTTCCGCGCTGCCATGGCCTGGTTGATGACCCAAGCTGAAAACAGCGTGGGCCGCCAACGCTATAAGGGTCTGGGTGAAATGAATCCTTCCCAGCTGTGGGAAACCACCATGGACCCGACCGTGCGTCGTTTGCTGCGTGTGCAGATTGAAGACGCCATCGAAGCCGACCGTGTGTTCACCATGCTCATGGGTGATGAAGTGGAGCCGCGTCGCGATTTCATTGAAACCAATGCGCTGCGTGCGGCGAATATTGATGCCTGATGTGTCGGGTGACGTAGGGCGCCAGAGTAATTGCGACTGGCGCCACACTTTTGCGACTGGATGACTCAGTTGTTGCGACTAGCCTAAAAAATGAAAGATGTCCTAAAACACTGGACATCCGCAAGTAGTCATCGTGACCGACCTTGGATAATCGGAAACCGGGTAGCGTCTTGAATAGGTAAGCGACGCAACACGAATGTTTTTGCAGTCGATTAGGGCACTTACCTTGAAAATTTTGCACTATGCTGGCGTATTTTCCGCAGCGAATCGGTGCAACGAATGGCTTCCCCTCCTGGCGATCATGAGATCCTGACCATCAAAGAAGTGGCCGACTACTTGAAGGTCACCGAGCGGACCATCTATCGCCTGGCAGCAGGCAAGCAGATTCCCGCGTTCAAAGTTGGTGGTAGCTGGCGATTCGCTCGCGTCGAGATCGATAGCTGGATCCGGCAGCAGTCTGCTGCGACTCACTCTCCCGAAGACGATGCTGATGGCCACTGATCGCTACCAGCTCTCTTTCACCGCCGGCGGGCTATTCCTTCAAGAAGCCTCGCCAATTGCGGCACGCTTTCTGAAGTGCCTTGATTGGCGGCAAACCCGTGCAGACATTCGTGAAGAAAACCTGCTGCAGCAACGCACGGCAACAGCGGCAATGCGTTTAAGCAAAGAGCTGGTTGCCCGGTTGGAAACCCTCAGCGTTGCTGAGTTGGAAGAACTCGTCGAAGCACCCTCCCGTGATAAGGGCTACCTCCTTTGGGTGGCTGCATGCCGTCGATATCGATTCGTACGCGACTTTGCAGTTGAAGTCATGCGAGAGCACTACCTATCCCTTCGCCACCAGTTGACGACAGGAGACTACGATTCGTTCTACAACAGTAAAGCGCTGTGGCATGCCGAACTAGACGAGCTTGCAGCGTCAACTCAGCACAAGCTGAGGCAAAACCTTTTCCGCATGCTGCGCGAGGCTGATCTTCTGTCGCCAAAGCACCAGATCCAGGCCGTGCTGATGAGCCCACGCGTTGCTCAACTGATTGCCCAACGGTCACAAGAAGACCTGTTGGTCTTTCCCGCATCCGAATCAGAAATTCAAAGGTGGTTGTCGTGAGCCAGAAGCTGAGTCATCAAACCCTGGCCGTACGCTACGAGCACCCAACGCCTGGCAGAGCTGGAACAACGACTGCGTGCGACAGACGAGTTTGGACGCGTCCCTCCCGTGCGTCAGTCTCAGCTGCTGGAGCCATTCGCTGATGCAAGTCGTGCGCTGCATAGCCAAAAGCGCATCGCCATGATCCGCGACCAACTGCGGCACTTCGAGGACAACCGCTTCTCCCAACTGCTGGTGCAATTGGAGCAATTGGCCAAGCCCACCCCCCCAGCATCCTCAACTGGAACTGGAGCCGCCACGCCAGTTCAGCATGCGCTGCCAAGTGACACGTCCACACCTCCGTCTACGGCTGTACCTAGTCAGCCAGAGCCCAAGGTTGTGGCTGCCCGCACCATCCGCGTCGATTACGCCAAGGCCTGGCTGACCAACGAGGCCGAGCTTGACGACTATTTGAACAAACAGCGTGAAGCCTGGCTGAAGGAAATCCAAGCCGGCAACCGCGTGCAGATTTGAACCCCGCCATGGACACCAGCAAACTTAAAAAATTCGCACAGTTCGCTCGTCGCACCTTGGGCGAACAAATCAGTGCCAAGTTGGAGTGTTTGTGGTGAGGATGCGGCGTATCAGCCCAGATCGATTTGCAGCGCTC
>CAYVOP010000233.1:0-2941 GCA_964453105.1 uncultured Aquabacterium sp.
CCGCGTGACCTGCCGCGACTGGTTCCAGCTGTCGTTGAAGGAAGGCCTCACGGTGTTCCGCGATCAACAGTTCAGCCAGGACATGGCTGGCAGCCGCAGCGCGCGCGCCGTCAAGCGCATTGAAGACGTGCGCACCCTGCGCCAGATGCAGTTCCCCGAAGACGCGGGCCCCATGGCGCACCCTGTGCGCCCTGACAGCTACCTGGCGATCGACAATTTCTACACGGCTACCGTGTACGAAAAGGGTGCCGAAGTGGTCCGCATGATGCAGACCCTGGTGGGCGAAGACGGCTTTGCCAAGGGCATGCAGCTGTACTTCTTCCGCCACGATGGCCACGCCGTGACCTGCGATGATTTCGCGCAAGCCATCGCTGACGCCAACCCCAACAGCCAACTGACCGACAAGCTGGTTCAGTTCAAGCGCTGGTATGCGCAAGCCGGCACGCCACGGGTTCAAGCCCGCGGCCAGTACGATGCCGCGAGCCACACCTACACCCTCACGCTCAGCCAGCATTGCGGCCCAACCTTGGGGCAGCCTAGCAAGGAGCCTTTTGTCATTCCTGTGGCCATGGGGCTTGTGGCGGCAGACGGCCGCAACCTGAACCTGCACCTCGAAGGCGAGGCCATGCCCATGGGCCACAACACCGTGCTGGTGTTGAGCGAGAAAGAACAAACCTTCACCTTCGTGCATGTGCCAGTTGAGCCGGTGCCTTCGCTGCTGCGTGGCTTCTCGGCCCCGGTGGTGCTGGAGGCCGAACTCAGTGACGAAGCCTTGTTCACCCTGCTGGCCCACGATCTGGACCCCTTCAACCGTTGGGAAGCGGGGCAGAAGCTGGCCTTGCGCCGCATGCTGGCGGCGGTGGCAGGTAACGGCCATGTCGAGCTGGATGCGAAGTTTGTCTCGGCCCTGCGCGACGTGCTGCGCCACCCAGAACTGGATGCCGCCTTCAAGGAGCTGGTGCTGACCCTGCCAAGCGAAGCCTATGTGGCCGAGCAAGTGCTGGTGGTTGACCCACAACGCATTCACGAAGTGCGTGAAGGCATGAAACAGCAACTGGCCCATGCGCTGCATGAGGACTGGGTGTGGGCGTTCGAGCACCATCAGGACAATGGCGGCTACTCGCCTGACCCGATCAGTGCTGGCCGTCGTGCCTTGAGCAACCTGGCCCTGAGCATGCTGGTGCTCAACGACGCGGTGCGTGGCAACCCGATCTGGACAGGCAGGGCCTTCCAGCGCTTCAAGGATGCCAACAACATGACCGATCGCCTGGGTGCCTTGTCGGCCCTGGTGCATGCCCATGCCGATCTGGCGCAGGCGGCGTTGGAGCGCTTCCATGCCCTGTTCAAGAACGAAGCGTTGGTCATTGACAAATGGTTTGCCCTGCAAGCCAGCGCGTCGGAAAAGAATGGCCAGGTCTTCGCCCGTTGCAAGGCCTTGCTGCAGCACCCTGACTTCACCTTGCGCACGCCCAACCGCGCTCGCAGCCTGTTGATGGCGCTGTGCCAGATGAACCCGGCCGCCTTCCACCGCGCCGATGCTGCAGGCTATGTGTTCTGGGCTGATCGTGTCATCGAAATCGACGGCATCAACCCCCAGCTGGCTGCCCGCCTGGCGCGCTCGCTGGACCATTGGCGCCGTCTGGCAGAGCCCTATCGCAGTGCGGCTCGCGAAGCCATTGCCCGCGTGGCAGCCAAACCTGAGTTGTCGGATGACGTTCGCGAGATCGTCACCCGCGCTCTGCAAGATTGACTTTTCATTGAATCGAGTTTGAACATGACCAAACGCATCAGCCTCACGCAGTACCTGATCGAACAGCAACGCGGCGAGGCCCAGATTCCTTCGCAGTTGCGCCTGCTGATTGAAGTGGTGGCGCGTGCCTGCAAGCGCATTGCCATCAGCGTCAACAAGGGCGCCTTGGGCGAAGTGCTGGGTACCGCTGGCAGCGAAAACGTGCAAGGCGAAGTCCAGAAGAAGCTGGACATCATCGCCAACGAAGTGCTGATCGAAGCCAACGAATGGGGCGGCCACCTGGCTGGCATGGCGTCGGAAGAAATGGACGACATGCACGCCGTGCCCAACCGCTACCCACAAGGCGAATACCTGCTGCTGTTCGATCCCCTCGACGGCTCCAGCAACATCGACGTGAACGTCAGCATTGGCACCATCTTCTCGGTGCTCAAGCACAAGGGCGGTGACGTCACCAACGACAGCTTCCTGCAACCTGGTACCGACCAGGTGTGCGCAGGCTATTGCGTGTATGGGCCCCAGACTACTTTGGTGCTGACGGTGGGCCGCGGCGTGGTCATGTTCACCCTGGACCGCGAACAAGGCTCGTGGGTCATGACTGAAGAGAGCGTGCGCATTCCGGAAGACACCAAGGAATTCGCCATCAACATGTCGAACATGCGCCACTGGGCTCCCCCTGTGAAACGCTACATCGACGAATGCCTGCAAGGCAAGGATGGCACGCGCGGCAAGGACTTCAACATGCGCTGGATCGCCTCCATGGTGGCTGACGTGCATCGCATCCTGACCCGTGGTGGCATCTTCATGTACCCCTGGGACAAGCGCGAGCCTAACAAGCCTGGCAAGCTGCGCCTGATGTACGAAGCCAACCCCATGAGCTTCCTGGTGGAGCAAGCTGGTGGTGCCGCCACGAACGGCCTGCAGCGCATCATGGAGTTGCAGCCCGGTCAGTTGCACGAGCGCGTGTCGGTGGTTCTGGGTTCGAAGAACGAGGTCGATCGTGTGACGGCCTACCATCGCGAAGCAGCACAAGGCTGATGTACAATTTTTGACTTTCCAGCACGCTCAGTGCTGGTGATGCCGGTGTAGCTCAGTCGGTAGAGCAGCTCATTCGTAATGAGAAGGTCGGGGGTTCGATTCCTCTCTCCGGCACCACATCCCAAAAGCCGTCTGTTTCAGACGGCTTTTTTTGTT
>CAYVOP010000234.1:0-2891 GCA_964453105.1 uncultured Aquabacterium sp.
CGTACAAATCGCTCAACGAAGCGCTGCGCCACGCAGGTATCCACAACCATGCTCGCGTCAACATCGAGTATGTGGATTCCGAGACCCTGACGCCTGAAACCGTCAGCCAACTGGCTCAGTACGACGCCATTCTGGTGCCCGGCGGTTTCGGCAAGCGTGGTGTGGAAGGCAAGATCTGCGCGGCCCAATACGCTCGTGAGCATCGCATTCCTTACTTGGGCATCTGCTTGGGTATGCAAGTGGCCACCATCGAATACGCCCGTCACAAGGCCGGCCTGACCGATGCGAACTCCACTGAGTTCGAGCCCAATACGCCTCACCCCGTCATCGCCCTGATTGACGAATGGCTGGACGCTGACGGCACAGTGCAAAAGCGCGATGCCTCGTCTGACCTGGGGGGCACCATGCGCCTGGGCGCACAGAGCTCTGATGTTAAACCCGGCACCATTGCCTATGACATCTATGGCCCCGTGGTGACCGAGCGCCATCGCCACCGCTACGAAGCAAACGAGCGCTACCTCGATCGTCTGCAAGAAGCAGGTCTGGTCATTTCGGCCATCACTCAGCGTGAAAAGCTGACTGAAATGGTGGAGTTGCCCAAGTCGGTTCACCCCTGGTACGTGGGCGTGCAGTTCCACCCCGAGTTCAAGTCGACTCCCTGGGATGGTCATCCGCTGTTCATCGGGTACATCAAGGCCGCCCTGGCGCCCAAGATCTCCTGATCGGTCGATCAAAACCACCACTGGTACACACCTGAGGACACTCGATGAAACTGTGCGGCTTTGACGTTGGCCTGAACCATCCGTTTTTCCTGATCGCAGGCCCCTGCGTGGTCGAATCTGAACAACTTCAGATGGACACCGCAGGTACCTTGAAAGAGATCACCAGCGCGCTGGGCATCCCTTTCATCTTCAAGTCCAGTTACGACAAGGCCAACCGCTCCAGCGGCACGTCTTTCCGTGGCCCAGGCATGGAAAAGGGCCTGGAGATTCTGGCCAAGGTCAAGCGCGAGTTGAATGTGCCCATTCTGACCGATGTGCACAGCGAAGCCGAAATCCCCATGGTGGCGTCGGTGGTGGACGTGCTGCAAACGCCCGCCTTCCTGTGTCGTCAGACCGACTTCATTCATGCGGTGGCCCAGTGTGGCAAGCCGGTCAACATCAAGAAGGGGCAGTTCTTGGCCCCTGGCGACATGAAGAACGTGATCGACAAGGCCCGTGCTGCTGCGCGCGCTGCTGGTCTGAATGACGACAACTTCATGGCCTGTGAGCGCGGTGCCAGCTTCGGCTACAACAACCTCGTGTCCGACATGCGTTCGCTGGCCATCATGCGCGAGACCAACGCGCCCGTGGTGTTCGACGTGACCCACTCGGTGCAGTTGCCCGGCGGTCAGGGCACATCCTCTGGTGGCCAACGCGAGTTCGTGCCTGTGTTGGCACGTGCTGGTGTGGCGGTTGGTGTGGCCGGTTTGTTCATGGAAACCCACCCTGATCCCGCTTGTGCGATGTCTGACGGCCCCAATGCGGTGCCACTCAAGCACATGAAAGCCTTGTTGGAAACGCTGGTCGAACTCGATCGTGTGACCAAGAAGAATGGCTTCCTGGAAACGAATTTCTCCTGATGTACTCTCGGCCGATCAAGTTTTGAACCTGATCGGCCGAAACTGTTTTTTCGTCTTTTAATTTTCAAATCTCTTTGAGGAAAACATAGATGAGCGCCATTGTTGACATCATCGGCCGTGAAGTGATCGACAGCCGCGGAAACCCCACCGTCGAATGCGACGTGCTGCTGGAAAGCGGCGTGATGGGCCGCGCTGCCGTGCCTTCCGGCGCATCCACCGGTTCCCGCGAAGCCATCGAACTGCGTGACGGCGACAAGAGCCGTTACCTGGGCAAGGGTGTGTTGAAGGCCGTTGAGCACATCAACACCGAAATCGCCGAAGCCGTGTTGGGCCTGGACGCTTCCGAGCAAGCTTTCCTGGACAAGACCTTGATCGACCTCGACGGCACCGAGAACAAGGGCCGCCTGGGTGCCAACGCCATGTTGGCCGTGTCCATGGCCGTGGCTCGCGCCGCTGCTGAAGAAGCTGGCCTGCCGCTGTACCGCTACTTCGGCGGCATGGGTGCCGTGCAGTTGCCTGTGCCCATGATGAACGTGATCAACGGTGGTGCGCACGCCAACAACAACCTCGACCTGCAAGAATTCATGATCTTGCCCGTGGGTGCTCCCTCGCTGCGCGAAGCCCTGCGTTATGGCGCCGAAGTGTTCCACGCCCTGAAGAAGATCATCCACGACAAGGGCATGTCCACTGCCGTGGGCGACGAAGGCGGTTTCGCACCTTCCGTGGCCAGCCACGAAGCGGCCATCCAACTGATCTTGGAAGCCATCGAGAAGGCTGGCTATGTGGCCGGTGAGCAAATCGCTCTGGGCCTGGACTGCGCTGCTTCCGAGTTCTACAAGGACGGCAAGTACCACCTGGAAGGCGAGGGCTTGACCCTGACCGCTCAGCAATGGACCGACATGCTGGCCACCTGGTGCGACAAGTACCCCATCATCTCCATTGAAGACGGTATGCACGAAGGTGACTGGGAAGGTTGGAAGATTCTGACCGACCGTCTGGGCAAGAAGGTTCAGTTGGTGGGTGACGATCTGTACGTGACCAATACCAAGATCCTGAAGGAAGGCATTGAGAAGGGCATCGCCAACTCCATCCTCATCAAGATCAACCAGATCGGCACTTTGACTGAAACGTTTGCCGCCATCGAAATGGCCAAGCGTGCCGGTTACACCGCTGTGATCTCGCACCGTTCGGGCGAAACCGAAGACAACACGATTGCCGACATCGCCGTGGGCCTGAACGCCGGCCAGATCAAGACCGGCTCCATGAGCCG
>CAYVOP010000235.1:0-2865 GCA_964453105.1 uncultured Aquabacterium sp.
TGCCTTTCATCATGGTGACGGTGCTGCTCGACATGATGTCGATCGGCATCATCTCGCCTGTGCTGCCCAAGCTGGTGGGCGGCTTCATGGATTCTGGGGCCAGTACTTCACTGGCTTATGGTGCTGTGCAGGTCGCGTTTGCCCTGGCGCAGTTCATCAGCGCACCCATTCTGGGGGCGCTTTCAGATCGCTACGGACGCCGTCCGGTTCTGCTGCTGGGCCTGATGGGCATGGCGCTGAATTTCTTTGTCACGGCCCTGGCGACCGAGTACTGGGTTTTACTGGCTGTTCGCATCATGGGTGGTGCGTTGTGCGCCAACATTGCCGTGGCCAACGCCTATGTGGCTGACATCACCCCCTCCAAAGACCGTGCTCGCAATTACGGCATGCTGGGGGCCATGTTTGGTCTTGGGTTCATTCTCGGGCCCGTTACTGGCGGCTTGCTGGGTGACCACAACGTGCATTGGCCATTTTTCCTGGCTGGGTCGCTCACTCTGTTGAACGCGCTGTACGGTTGGTTTGTCTTGCCCGAATCGCTTGCGCCTGAGCGCCGGCGAGATTTTTCGATCAAGAACGTTCATCCGTTCGCAGCCTTGGGGCGCTTGCGGCAACTCGAAGGCGTGGAGCCTTTGCTGTGGGTCATCGGTTTGTCGACCCTGGCTCAGTTCATGTTGCATACCAGTTGGATGCTCTACACCGAGTTCAAATTCGGCTGGACTCCGCGTGACAACGGCTTGTCGCTGTTTGTGGTCGGTTTGATGGCCGTGCTGGTTCAAGGCGGCCTGATGCGTCAGTTGCAGCGTGTCATGCCTGTGAGCAAGCTTGCGACTGTGGGCTTGCTGTCGTCTACCGTGGCATTTTTTGCCTATGGGGCCGTGCCCGTTGGCTGGATGATGTATGCCGTGATCGTGGCCAATCTGTTCGGTTATGTGGTCAACCCAACCATTCAGGGCATGGTTTCCAATTCGGTCGAATCAACCCGTCAGGGGGAGGCCATGGGGGCGATGTCATCCATTAGCAGCGTGGCGGCCATCCTGGGCCCACTGATGGGCGCGCCCGTGTTGGCAACGGTTTCTCATTACCCTCACGGCGACTGGCGTGTTGGGGCACCTTTCTATCTGTGCGGCATCTTGCAAGCCATTGCCGCATTTGTTGGCATTTCCTATTTCAATCGACGGCAAGCTTCCATGGCTTGACCTTTCGGAGCTGATACCACCATGCATGACAAGATCCTCATCCTCGACTTCGGCTCTCAGGTGACCCAGCTGATTGCGCGTCGCGTGCGCGAAGCTCAGGTCTATTGCGAAATTCACCCGAACGATGTGTCTGACGACTTCATCAAGTCGTTCAACCCCAAGGGCATCATCTTGTCGGGTAGCCATGCATCGACCTACGAAGACCACCAACTGCGTGCCCCGCAAGCCGTGTGGGATCTGGGCGTGCCCGTGTTCGGCATTTGCTACGGCATGCAGACCATGGCAGTGCAACTGGGCGGCGAAGTCAGCTGGTCTGACACCCGCGAGTTTGGCTATGCTGAAGTGCGTGCCCATGGTCACACCAAGCTGCTCAATGGCGGGCAAGACTTCACCACAGCCGAAGGCCACGGCATGTTGAAGGTGTGGATGAGCCATGGCGACAAGGTCACCAAGCTGCCTGAAGGGTTCAAGCTGATGGCTTCGACCCCCAGCTGCCCCATCGCTGGCATGGCCAATGAAGAAAAAGGCTACTACGCTGTTCAGTTCCACCCTGAAGTAACCCATACCTTGCAAGGGCAGGCCATGCTGACTCGCTTCGTGCGCGAGATCGCGGGCTGCCAAGGCGACTGGATCATGGGCGACTACATTGCGGAAGCCGTAGCGAAAATTCGCGAGCAGGTGGGTGACGAGGAAGTCATCCTCGGCCTGTCTGGTGGTGTGGACTCCTCGGTGGCGGCTGCGCTGATTCACCGCGCCATCGGCGATCAACTGACCTGTGTGTTCGTGGACCACGGCCTGCTTCGCTTGAACGAAGGCGACATGGTCATGGAGATGTTCGAAGGCAAGCTGCATGCGAAGGTGATTCGTGTGGACGCTTCCGACTTGTTCCTGGGCCAATTGGCTGGTGTGACCGACCCTGAGCGCAAGCGCAAGATCATTGGCGGTCTGTTTGTGGATGTGTTCAAGGCTGAGGCTGAGAAGCTCAAAGCTGCGGGCAACGGCGTGAAGGGGGCTACCTTCCTGGCGCAAGGCACCATCTACCCAGACGTGGTGGAGTCTGGCGGCACCAAGACCAAGAAGGCCACCACCATCAAGAGCCACCACAACGTGGGGGGCTTGCCTGAGCAACTGGGCCTGAAGCTGCTGGAACCGCTGCGCGAGTTGTTCAAGGACGAAGTGCGTGAGTTGGGCGTGGCGTTGGGCCTGCCTGCCGATATGGTCTACCGCCACCCATTCCCTGGCCCTGGCCTGGGGGTGCGCATTCTGGGTGAGGTGAAGAAGGAATATGCCGACTTGCTGCGTCGTGCCGATGCCATCTTCATTGAAGAGCTGCGCTCGACTATTGAGCCGCACAGTGGCAAGAGCTGGTATGACCTGACCTCGCAAGCGTTCACCGTGTTTTTGCCGGTGAAGAGCGTGGGCGTGATGGGCGATGGCCGTACTTATGAGTACGTGGTGTCGTTGCGTGCCGTTGAAACCAGTGACTTCATGACAGCCGATTCCGCTGAGCTGCCTTTCAGTTTGCTCAAGAAGGTGTCGAGCCGGATCATTAACGAAGTGCGTGGTATTAACCGAGTGGCCTACGATGTGAGCTCGAAGCCGCCTGCCACGATTGAGTGGGAGTGACGGGCACTGGCTGGCAATGTCTAGCAACGGCAGGCATTTCGGC
>CAYVOP010000236.1:0-2855 GCA_964453105.1 uncultured Aquabacterium sp.
GGGTGCCGAGGTGGGCACCATTCTGAGGGGTGGGAACACGGCTGCTGGGTAGCCCTGTTCGGATAGAACAGGGCCGGCCCCCAAGGCCAGCATGCCTTACGGACGCACCGGGATCTCGCTCCAGCTACTTGACGGGTCCACCACCGCCCCGCCCTGCTCATCGAGCCTCATCGCGAACAACCAGAGTCTGGCCTCCGACTTGTGAGCCTTGCCGCTCACAACCCGTTGACCCCTGACCGCGCACGCGAACTGCCTCGCACTTGCCACCACAGGGACCACGCGCAAAATTTCAAAGGTGTCATGGCCGGTTGCATTTTGGGCGTGCGTTTCAACGGCACGCGCGCAATGCACCGACAGTGCCCCGCCTGCGTTTTCATGCGTTGGGCCTGGCCGAGCCATTGCAGAAGCAAACCCCAGAACCACCGACGCGCACGCGATCCAGCGCATCATTGGATCTGCCCCTCTGCGTTGTAGGTGACATAACGGTTGCCCATGTTAGCGTCGCCATCGGCTTGGACTTCTTTCAACATGAGTTCAGGCAAGCTAATTTTCAGCTTCGCCAGGACAGCTTTGAAGTGGTCAAGGGTTGGGGGCAATCCGCCGAATTCGATCAGGGCCATGTCGTCCAAATTGCAATAGGCGATGTCTTCATCCTTCGGATTGTCTAGGTAGTCGATCGTCATAAAGAAACCGCGCAATGGCCGGTCCCAACCCATCAACACTTTGACGGGTCGATTGCGAAAAGTGGTGCGAAAAGTGTGTTGTGACATGGATTCCCTTTCTTTGATTGCTGTTGCCCTGGTCGATCTGACTCAGCGCGGATTCAAGGCCGTAGCCGCTTTTAATGGTCTTGCAGAAGAGTCAGCCCGTCCGCAGTGTGAATGATGTCGAAGAACATCCCGTTTTCTGAACGCATCGCGCTCTCGCTGTCGCGCAGCCAGCCGGAACCAGACAACTCGCGCAAGAAAACGCCTGTCTAATCGCTGAGGCCGCAGCGTGCTCGATGCCGAGCGCCGCGCTTTGCGTGCTGGCGAGCACTCCGCCAGCAGTCGTTTTGATCGTTACCTTCATGGTTTGACTCCCGTGGCAGCAGCTTGACTGAACACCTCGGAAGCACCAGAGTTGTCGCAGAACATGACGCCATTGGTTCCGGCCTTCGCGCTCGCGCTGCCAAAGATGTGAGACTTGAGAATCAGGAGTTGGTCGCCGGTCAACTTGCCAGCGCTGGCGGCCGTTGCCAAGTGCTTTTGAGATGCGCCCCCGCTGACTGCTTTGGACATCATCACCTCGCCCGTGGTCAAGTCAATGAAGCCCAGGCGCGTCTCGGATTGCACCTTAGCGCGGTCGGTGCCACCCGTGTGTCCCTTTCCCATGGGGTACACGTCAAATTCCTGCGCTTTTCTCATGCCTTCAAACTTTGCATCAAAGGACACAGTGCCCAGGCAATTGCGATGAAAGTTTGCCAGTTCGATGGTGGTGGATTGCTTGGTAGTGCTCATGGTCGTGTTGCTGTTCGCGTTGGGATGGTCAATAGTGGGATCAGTGGACGGTGAAGTCCCAAGAGTCAAGAGCATCAAAAAATGCCAGTTGATCCCATTCGTTGTAAAAGTCCATGCCGAAGCCGTCGACAAAGGAATGCAGGAACACCTCGATGGGCAGGCCTTTTCGGCAAACATCTGGTTTGCGTGAGGACGTGGAGAACCACACGGTTGATTCGTCGCATGCAATCACGGGATGAGCCGTAAACCCTTCAAGTGCAATGGTGGCCATGATTCAAATCCTTGTTGTTGCTGGTTTTCAAAGCTGACCAGATTCCAAGATTCCGAGCCCATCGGACTCGTTTGGTGGGCAGGCTGTGGGTTGTTCCCTTTCTGCTCAAGCGTTCACAAGTGCTCGACGCCTGATGATGTCTACCCATTGCTCAGGCAAATTCACACCCAATTCCCCGGCCTTCGCCGTGTAATACCTGAGCGCCTGTTCGGGGACGCTCCGCTCCTCGGAGTTGTCCAGCCAGGCTGAGTCGAGCCAAGGCGAATAGACGATGTAGCCCGTATCCGCTGCGTGTATTTCCATCACGAACCCGGGCCAAGGCTGCCATGAAAGGGTGACATCCACCTTGCCCTCGTCACTGCTGGACTGGAATGACACACCTACGAGGCCTTTCATAGCCTCTCTAGCCTGTTGAGCAATCTCCCCGTGAATTCTTTGCAGTGCCCGTGCGCAGCTCAAGGCAATGCGTGCCTCTGGCGTGTTGCCGATATACCCACAGGGTTCATAGCAGTCGCCCGGTATGTAGCGCCATTGAACCTCGATCAAGGTCCGCCCTTCCGTGTCGATAACTTTGGGGCTGTCCAAGATATTGAACGGCGTCAGTGTTTTGGCCGCATCCACCAGATCGGCAAAACGTTTGGGTGCGTCGTTTCCTGAGATCACTTGATACATACGGTTTCTCCTTGTGGCTGTCTTCAAAGCTGACCAGATTCCAAGATTCCGAGCCCATCGGACTCGTTTGGTGAGCAGGCTGTGGGTGGTTGCCTGCCGCCGTCTTTCCTGAGTTCTGTCGCCCGTTGATCCACAAGCCCCTGATAAAGGGAACGGCGGAAAGGGCCAGACATGAGGCCGCACGCGAATCGCAGCCGCAGGCGAGAATCGAACGGGGGAATGTCTGGGCGAAGCGAACCCTTGTAGCCGTGAGCGCAGGGGCTAGGGTTCAACGGAAATGGCGAAGGACTCAGGGAAGCGGGACAACGACAAGGCACGCTTCGCGCACCGAACGCTGGCGCGTAGCGCCCTCTAGCACCGTAGGTGCTCTAGCTTGGCTGTTGGACGCTCACAGGTATTCAGTGTTCAACAGA
>CAYVOP010000237.1:0-2803 GCA_964453105.1 uncultured Aquabacterium sp.
CACGCACCGGGTCCATGCGGGTGGTGATGGCCCAGATCACTTCCTGCCAGTTTCGGGTGTCGACGTCGTCGTCCACGATCACGATGAACTTCGTGTACATGAACTGGCGCAGGAAGCTCCAGACGCCGAACATCAAGCGCTTGGCATGGCCCGCATAGGCCTTTTTCATCGACACGATGGCCATGCGGTAACTGCACCCTTCGGGTGGCAGATAGAAATCGACGATTTCCGGGAATTGCTTTTGCAAGATGGGCACGAACACTTCGTTCAGCGCCACACCCAGCACTGCGGGTTCGTCGGGCGGCTTGCCGGTGTAGGTGGAGTGGTATATCGGATCGCGGCGGTGCGTGATGCGCGAGACTTCGAAAACCGGGAACCAGTCTTGCTCGTTGTAATAGCCCGTGTGGTCACCGAATGGCCCCTCCAAGGCGTGCAGATAGCCTCCGCGCTCCATCAGGGGCACGCCATGCTCGCTGGTGCCCTGGAAGCCCTTGGGGGCTGCAGGAATGTGGCCTTCCAGAACGTATTCCGCGCTGGCTGGTACCTGCAGCCATTGGTCGCCCTCAGCGGTTTTCTCGCCCACTCGGGTGTTGACCACTTCTGTGCGGCTACCTCGCAGCAGGCCGGCGAATTGGTACTCGCCCAAGGTGTCGGGCACAGGGGTGACGGCGCCCAAAATGGTGGCGGGGTCGGCGCCCAAGGCCACGGCAATCGGGAAAGGTTGCCCGGGATTGGCTAACGCAAATTCGCGGAAGTCGAGCGCGCCACCCCGGTGCGTCAGCCAGCGCATGATGAGTTGGCGTCGCCCAATCAGTTGCTGGCGGTAGATGCCCAGGTTCTGGCGGCGGCGGGCGTTGGGCACGTCTTGCGGCCCTCGGGTAACGACCAGTCCCCAGGTCAGCAGCGGCGCGGCATCTTCCGGCCAGCACCACTGAATGGGCAGGTCGGTCAGGTCAACCTCGCTGCCTTCCCGCACCACGTCTTGGCACGCACCGCTGCGCAGCGTGGCCGGCTTCATGTCCCATAGGGCCTTGGCCATCTGGAGCAGCTTGCCGGCATCCTTGAGGCCCTTGGGTGGTTCGGGCTCTTTCAGGCTGGCCAAGACGCGGCCAATGTCGCGCAACTCGCTGACGTCATCCGCCCCCATGCCCATGGCCACCCGCTTGGGGGTACCAAACAGGTTGGCCAGAACCGGTACTTTGTAATGCTTTGTATCGTTTATCGGATCATGAAAAAGAAGGGCTGGCCCCCCTGAACGAAGGATGCGGTCGCTTAGTGCAGTCATCTCAAGCCGCACGGAGACTGGCTCTCTGACGTGAATCAGCTCGCCAGCCTTCTCCAGGCCAGCCATGAAGTCCCTCAGATCACGGTATTTCATATCTAAAAGTTCTAAAAAAGCTTTCCCTTATCCTTGACTGGTTATTTGAGCGGTGCCTAGAATCCGCTCCCGTCGATCCCGAAGGTACTTTATTCGGGTTTTCCCTTGCATCTCTACGGGGGTGCAACGCTGCCAGCTCTGGCTTGATCAGTGCCCCCTTGAGGGAGTCTGGTCCAAGTGGCACACCGGCCTGCACAGCCCGTGTCACCAGTCAGTCAGGGCCATTATCACAGCCATGTGCGGCTGGTGCGGTTCACGGCTTCGGTCGCGAGCGTGCTAGCCAAGCGGGCAGTGAGGAAAGGAGAAACATGACAGCGTTCGAGCGTGCATGGTCCGACGAGTCCTCGTCCGCGCCTTCCCAAGGTGTTCGCGTTGGCTCAGAGAAGTCCGGACAACGGGGTGCCATTCGGCGCCGAGTTCAACTTGTTCTGACAGACGTTTTGTCAGGTGTTCGTCTGGTCAGCCACAACACGCTGGCCATGGTGGGTTTGTTTGCGATCGTGGCGGCAGTCTTCCTGATCCAGCGTCCGGAATGGCGCCACGATCTGGAATCGCATGCCTTGACTTGGCTGACCGAGCGTGTCAATGGCCGTCAGGTGGCGCACGCTGACCAGTCTGACAGCGAAGTCTTGCTGGCGATGGCAGAGCCTGAGGCCATTGCCCGGGCTACGGCGGTGGATCCGACCGAACTCAGTCGTCAGCAGTCTTGGGTGGCGTTCTGGATTTCGCGCCGCTATAACGTGGCTCCCGAACCCATCAGCCGCTTGGTTCAGGAGGCTTGGGCTGCAGGCCAGAAGGCCAACCTTGACCCCAATCTGGTCTTGGCTGTGATGGCCGTGGAATCAGGGTTCAACCCCTTTGCGCAAAGCCATGTGGGGGCCCAGGGTCTGATGCAGGTGATGACGCGCGTGCACCAAGACAAATATCAGATCTTCGGTGGGCAGCATGCCGCCTTTGATCCGGTCACCAATCTGCGGGTGGGCGTGCAGGTGTTGAAAGACTGCATTCGCAAGGCCGGTGGTTTGGAAAACGGGTTGAAGTACTACGTGGGGGCGGCCAATCTGGCTGACGACGGCGGCTATGCAGCCAAAGTCATGGCCGAGTTTGCGAACCTGCGCCAAGTCTCTGCTGGTCGCAAGGTGGCCGTGAACGTGGCTTTGCCTCAGGCTGGCATGGTGCAAACGGCTGCGCCAGCGGTGGCGCCAACGGCCACGGGTGAACACGTGGCCCCCGCTGCATTGCCTAACGCGCCAGCCGCCAGCGACACCGCGCCGCATCGTTCTGAGCAATTGGCACTGGCGCCCTGAGGCCCGACTCCCGTACAATCCCGAACTTGCCGCGCAACTGGCGATACATGACCTGATTCAGGTCTGAGGTGGTGAACCACCGGGAAGCGCGGCCAGCCCCAGGGCGATCTGTCTGACG
>CAYVOP010000238.1:0-2786 GCA_964453105.1 uncultured Aquabacterium sp.
GCCACGCCGGTGGGGTGGAACTGCCAGAATTCCATGTCTTCCAGCGGAATGCCAGAGCGAGCAGCCATGCCCAGGCCGTCACCGGTGTTGATGAAGGCGTTGGTGGATGCTTGGTAAATACGGCCCGCACCACCCGTGGCGAACAGCACGGTCTTGGCGTGCAGCACGTGCACATCGCCGGTTTCCATTTCCAGAGCGGTCACACCCACCACGTCGCCTTCGGCGTCGCGGATCAGGTCGAGGGCCATCCATTCCACGAAGAACTGGGTGCGGGCCTTGACGTTTTGCTGGTACAGGGTGTGCAGCAGGGCGTGGCCGGTACGGTCAGCCGCAGCGCAGGCACGTTGCACAGGCTTTTCGCCGTAATTGGCGGTGTGACCACCGAACGGACGCTGATAGATGGTGCCATCCGCGTTACGGTCGAAAGGCATGCCGAAGTGTTCGAGCTCGTACACGACCTTCGGTGCTTCACGGCACATGAATTCGATGGCGTCTTGGTCGCCGAGCCAGTCGGAACCCTTGACGGTGTCGAAGAAGTGATAGTGCCAGTTGTCTTCCGACATGTTGCCCAGCGAGGCACCGATACCACCTTGGGCCGCCACAGTGTGCGAACGGGTGGGGAAGACCTTGGACAGCACGGCCACGTTCAGGCCAGCCAGAGACAGTTGCAGCGACGCGCGCATGCCGGAGCCGCCGGCCCCAACGATCACGACGTCAAACTTGCGGGTAGGAAGAGAAGAGGTAGCGGTCATTTTTTACAGTCTCCACAGCACTTGGATGGCCCAGCCTGCGCAGCCCACGAGCCAGACGATGGCGAATACATGCAGAGCCAGGCGGATGCCAACGGGCTTGATGTAGTCCATGAAGAGGTCACGCATGCCAATCCACACGTGGTACAGCATGGCAACGATGACCACGAAGGTCAGTGTCTTCATCCATTGCTGCGAGAAGATACCGGCCCACTTGTAATAGGAGACAGGCTCACCGAAAACGACTTGCACCAACAAGACGATGGTGAACAAGGCCATCAGCACGGCGGTGACGCGCTGCGCCATCCAGTCGCGCAGGCCATAGCTGGCACCGGTGACGATGCGCTTGGTTCCGTAGTTTTGAGACATGTTTGTTTTCCTGAAGCAGAGATCAGAACAGGCCGAACAGCTTGGCACCCAGCACAGCAGTCAGAGCGACGCTGATGGTCAAGGTTGCCACTGCTGTGGTCTTGCCAACTTCCTTGGTATAGGAGTGGGAGACTTCCATCAGCAAGTGACGGATGCCTGCGCAGAAGTGATGCAGGTAAGCCCAGATCAGGCCCAGCGCGATGAGCTTGAAGAACCAGCCCGGCACAGCGCCACCAGCGCAACCTGCGGTGAACACCGAGGTGAAGGTGTCATACGAGATTTCCGACGACACGGAGGTGTCGAACATCCAGATGATGAAGGGCATCAACAGGAACATCAGGGCACCGCTGATGCGATGCAGGATCGAGACGATCCCTGCAAGCGGCAGTCGGTATGTGACGATGTCCGTCACGTGAATGTTCCGGTAGACGGGGCGTGGGGTTTTCGCGTTGTCAGCCATGTTGTTGGAGGCTCCTGCCTAGCGTCAAAAATCTGTCAAGAGAAGAATCCGGGATTTTAGGGCAATCCCTCGCCCAACTGACGGGGCCTGCCGTCAAACAGTTGTCAAATCTGTTGATTGCAGGCCCCGCCGGTCAAACTTGTCTAGCTTAGTTCGTTTCGATAGTGATGGTGATCGGTCAAATAAAGGCCGCGCCGCAACTCGACCGGCTGGTCGCCATAGGTGTGAGACAAACGCTCCACACTCAGCAAGGGGTGACCACTCTCCACTTTGAGCAATGCCGCCACCGACTCATCGGCCACCACTGCACGCAACTTTTCTTCGGCGCGAATCATGCGCACGCCAAATTCAGATTCAAACAGGCCGTACATGGGGCCTTGGTAGTCAGACAGTCGTTCGGCCGTCAGGCCTTTGAACAGATGACCGGGCAGCCAGATGTCATCAAGAATGACGGGGCGACCAGAAAACGACAGCACGCGCCGCACTTCGACCACGATTTCACCGGGCTGCAAATTGAGGGCCCGCGCCACGTCAGCAGGGGCCTTGAGGCGGCGACAATCAAGAAACTCGCGCTGAGCCCGCTCGGCCTGACCAGGTTGGTCTGCCGTGAGGCGCAGAAAGCGGTATTGGACCTGCTCTTCCGCATGGGTGGCGACAAAGGTGCCTTTCCCCTGGCGGCGCATGAGGAGGTTTTCGGCCGCCAGTTCGTCAATGGCTTTGCGAACGGTGCCCTGGCTGACCTTGAAGCGGGCGGCCAATTCCAATTCACTGGGGATGGCCTCGCCTGGACGCCATTCGCCATCTTGCAGGCCCTTGAGAATCAGACCTTTGATCTGGAGGTAGAGCGGGCTGAAAGATGGCGTGACCACGCCGCTGGCCTGACCCACACCCAGGGGGTGCGCTTCAAGCACAGGAGATGGGGTAGACAGGGGCGTCACCACGGCAGCGGGTTTCCCAAAAATGGCCTCGAACAGCCAGCCACGAACGAAGGTCCGATTCCACCACAAACCGCCCCCTGGCGTCCATAAAACAGGTAAAGAATGTCTTATATAAGACATAAGACCATGTCAATAGGTCGGAAGTCACACCCACTGGTGCTTCAGCAGCGCTACACTAATGGGTTGTACTAATTCCCACGTCTCAACTACTTCCTTTTCGGAGTTCCTCATGAGCAAGAAACCCGTTCGCGTTGCCGTTACCGGCGCCGC
>CAYVOP010000239.1:0-2771 GCA_964453105.1 uncultured Aquabacterium sp.
GCAGCCCAGGTTCACCAGGCGGCCCTTGGCCAGCAGGATGATGCGCTTGCCGTCCTTGAAGATCACGTGGTCGACCTGCGGCTTGATCTCCTCCCACTGGCAGTGCTCTTCCAGCTTCGCGACCTGGATCTCGTTGTCGAAGTGGCCGATGTTGCAGACGATGGCGTTGTTCTTCATCGCCTCCATGTGCTCATAGGTGATCACGTCGCGGTTGCCGGTCGTGGTCACGAAGATGTCGGCCTTGTCGGCAGCCCAGTCCATCGTGACGACGCGGTAGCCTTCCATCGCGGCTTGCAGGGCGTTGATGGGGTCGATCTCGGTCACCCACACTTGGGCGGACAGAGCACGCAGAGCCTGTGCCGAGCCCTTGCCCACGTCACCGTAACCAGCAACCACGGCGATCTTGCCGGCCACCATCACGTCGGTGGCGCGCTTGATGCCGTCCACCAGCGATTCGCGGCAGCCATACAAGTTGTCGAACTTGGACTTGGTCACCGAGTCGTTCACGTTGATGGCGCGGAACAGCAGGGTGCCCTTGGCGCTCATTTCGTTGAGGCGGTGCACGCCGGTCGTGGTTTCTTCGGTCACGCCGATGATCTGGGCGGCCTTGCGGCTGTACCAGGTGCTGTCCACAGCCAGCTTGGCCTTGATGGAGGCGTAGAGGATGCGCTCTTCTTCGCTGGTGGGGTTGTTCAGAACGGTGATGTCCTTCTCGGCACGCTTGCCTAGGTGCATCAGCAGGGTGGCGTCACCACCGTCGTCCAAGATCATGTTGGGGCCTTCGCCCTCCGTGCCCTTGGCGCCGAAGTCGAAGATGCGGTGGGTGTAGTCCCAGTAGTCTTCCAGCGACTCGCCCTTGTAGGCGAACACGGGGGTGCCGGCTTCGACCAGGGCGGCAGCAGCGTGATCTTGGGTCGAGAAGATGTTGCACGAAGCCCAGCGCACTTGTGCGCCCAGGGCTTGCAGGGTCTCGACCAGCACAGCGGTCTGGATGGTCATGTGCAGCGAGCCGGTGATGCGCGCACCCTTGAGGATCTGCTTGGGCGCGTATTCGGCGCGGATGGCCATCAGCGCGGGCATTTCGCTTTCAGCGATCTTGATTTCGCGGCGGCCCCAGGCGGCCTGCGACATGTCGGCGACGACGCACTCGACGCCCTTGTGTTCGGTAATCAGGGATTTGGACATGGCAAAAGCTCCTTTTGTGAATCAGAAGCCGCCGTGCAGACCGGGAACGCGCGTCGCATCAAGCGGACACGACAGATACAACTCACCCAGCGGGACACATGCGGGTGAGCGCCGTTGCAAAAAGAAAAACTTTCGAGCCTGGGGCTGGGGCAGACACGCCCAACCTTGCAACGCTCCTCGAAAGCGAGAGCCGATTATAGCGGGTGCCCCTGCCATGAACAAGACAAGAAAAGGCGCCCGAATCAGGGCAGATTCACAGCTTCGGCCTCCGCGACCACGCGATTGCGTCCCGCCTGCTTGCCTTCATACAAAGCCTTGTCGGCTCGCGCAATGAGCTGCTCGACCGATTCGCCCAGCCGCATTTGCGCCACCCCCAGCGTCATGGTGACCGGAATGGGGCCCTTGGCCGAAGGGCACACCTGCGCCGCCATATGGGCCCGCAGTCGCTCGGCCACCAGCAGGGCCTCGGGCAAATCGGTGGCGGGCAACACAATCAAAAACTCTTCTCCGCCCCAGCGGGCCACATGGTCCATTTGCCGCACGGTCACACCGCACACCGAGGCGACAGCCTGCAACACGCTGTCGCCAGCCTCATGACCATGCTTGTCATTGATGGCCTTGAAGTGATCCACGTCCGCCAGAATCACCGTCAGGGGGCGCCGCATTCGCCCCAAGGCCGCCGCCTCGTGGTGGATCACATCGAGCACCGCACGCCGGTTCTGCAACTGCGTCAAGGGGTCGGTACACGCCTGGTAGCGCAACACCGACTCAGCCTGCAACAACAGTTCGCGATACACCGCTGTCAACAAAGCCAGCAAGGCAAACATGCTGGCCAGGTTCACCGTGTGCAGCACCCGCATCACCGACTCCGGCAGCTGATGCACCGGGGCCGCGTCGCTCATGAAAGCGTCCATGGCCAGATACAGCAAGGCACTGCCGCCACCCCAGCCCCAGCGCACCCACTTCGCATCGAAGCCGTGAAGCCCGCTGCTGACAATGGCCACAGGCAACACCAGCATCAGGTAATAGTGGAAGCCACTCTCCCACCCCAGGTAGCGCACCGCCACCCAGCCATGCAGGCTGATCTCCAGCGCCATCAGGCCCACCGTGGTCAACGGCCATTGACGCACCGTTCGATAGGCCAAGGCATAGACCCCGATGCTCAGCACATTCAAGGCCACCAGCTCGGTCAGCCCCAAGAATGCAAACAGCGCCAGAAAGGCCACGTGAACCACCCCGGCCAGAGCAGCCACCACCACCATCGTTCGAATGAAAATTTCTGTCTGGGAGGCCACCTGCCCGCCCGACCACCCAAACAAACGGCACAACACTGTGTTCAAGGTCCACCCATCCCAGCATCACGACGGGCTCCGTTTTAGCACGAAGCACCTGAACTGGCATTAATCGACTAGCATTGGCGCCTTCGCGCGGGCGCACGACCCCTTGTTCCCCGTTCTTTTTCCGCGCCTGCTGGAGCCCTGCTGTGTCCTCGTCCCCCTACGCCCCTGAAACTGGCCGCCGCCGCACATTTGCCATCATTTCCCACCCTGACGCGGGTAAAACCACGCTGACGGAAAAACTGCTGC
>CAYVOP010000240.1:0-2760 GCA_964453105.1 uncultured Aquabacterium sp.
GTCCAAGTGCAGCATCTTGTGCTGGTGCACGATGCGCAGTCCGCGCAAGATTTCGTCGAACAACGACCGGATGGTCGATTCGCGGAACACCTTATCGCGCTTGAGGTCACGCGCCGTGACGATGAAATCTTGCAGGGTGTCGCCCTGCAAATAGTTCATCACCATGTAGACGGTTTCGTTTTCGCGGAAGAAGTTCAGCACCGAGACCACACTGGGGTGGGCAATCTGCGCCAGCGATCGGCCTTCTTCAAAAAAACTTTTCAAGCCCAGCCGGTAAAGCGGCTGTTTGTCCGGTTTCACGCGCGGAATGAGTTCCCCCGCGGCGCGTTCGGCCAGGGAGGCGGGCAGATATTCTTTCAGGGCTACCAACCGCTTGTCAGGGTCTTCGGCCAGGTAAACCACGCCAAAACCACCGGCTGCAAGCTTCTTGACGACCTGATAACCACCCACAACTGTGCCCGGAGGCAACGGGGCTGGCTTCGGCTTTGACATAATCGAGTTTTGTCTGGTGTCAAGTAACCATGTCAGTCTACAGTATGACCGGCTTTGCCAGTGCGGTTGCGTCGGTTCCCGACCACTTCGGTGAAAACACTGAGGATTCCGACTCATCCGGGGCGTCGCGCCGAGGCGCCAGTGGCGGCGTGGGGGCGGAAATCCGCTCCGTGAACAGCCGTTTTCTCGATCTGAGCTTCAAGGTTTCGGACGAATTCCGTTCGCTGGAACCCGTTTTGCGCGAGTTGCTGACCCAGTCGTTCAAGCGCGGCAAGATTGAATTGCGCCTGCAGCCCCAGCGCGCCAGCGAGTCGGCATGGCCTCAGCCTCAGACTGATCAGTTGCACACCCTGGCTCGTCTGGAGGGCACGGTGCAGAACTGGCTGCCCAAGGCGGCGCCCCTGTCGGTCAACGAAGTGCTCAACTGGTGCCGTGCCGCTGCGCCCGCAGCCAAACTCGACGAAGTTGCAGTGGAAGCCACGCGGCAGGCCATCGAGGCCTTGATTGAAGCCCGCAAACGCGAAGGCAAGCGCCTGGTGGGCATCCTCAACGAGCGCATTGAAGGTCTGCGGGCCCTGGCCGAGCAGGCGGTACCACTGGTGCCTCAGGCTGTGCAACGTCAGCAAGAGCGCTTTGTGCAGAAATTTCAGGAAGCGATCGCCACAGCAGGTGGCTCGGTCACGCCCGAGGCCGCCCAGGAGCGCGCCCTGTCTGAAGCGGCGGCCTATGCCTTGCGCATTGACGTCGACGAAGAAGTGCAGCGCCTGAAAGCCCACCTCGATGAAATCGCCCGTTTGCTGAAAAAGGGTGGTGAATGTGGCAAGCGCCTGGACTTCCTGATTCAGGAATTGCACCGAGAGGCCAACACCCTGGGGTCGAAGGCTGCTGCGCTGGAACTCACGCAAATCTCGGTTGAGATGAAGGTGCTCATCGAGCAAATGCGTGAACAAGTTCAGAACATTGAATGAGGGCCGATAACGTGTCGAATCAACCCATGGTGGCAGATATGGATTACCCCGGTAATTTGTTCGTCGTCTCGGCGCCCAGCGGCACCGGTAAGTCCAGCTTGGTCAAGGCTTTGCTTGAACTGGATTCTCGCTTGCAGGTGTCGGTGTCGCACACCACCCGCAAGCCACGTGGGCAGGAGCAGCACGGCCGCGAGTACTGGTTCACCTCGAAGGAAGAATTCGAGGCCATGGTCGATCGCGGTGATTTCTTCGAGCATGCCGAAGTGCACGGCAACCACTACGGCACGTCGCGCCACGCCATTGAAGACCGCATCAAGCATGGTGAAGACGTGGTGCTGGAAATCGACTGGCAAGGTGCGCTGCAGATCAAGAAGATCTTCCCTAACGCCATCCTGATCTTCATTCTGCCGCCCAGCTACGAAGAGTTGCTGCAGCGCTTGAACCGCCGTGGCGAAGATTCGGCCGAGGTGATCGAGCTGCGCATGACCAACGCCAAAATCGAAGTGGCGCAGGCCCAATACTTCGATTTTGTGGTGATCAATGCCCTGTTTGAATCTGCTTTGTTCGATTTAAAGGCCATTGTTCACTCACAGCGGTTAAAATACTCTGCTCAACGTCGAAACAAGTCGACTGTGTTTTGTGCGTTGAACTTGGTCTAAGTCATTGATTTGATTTGACTTTTTGATCCTTTTTGCTCTTGTTGGAGACCAGATATGGCCCGCATCACCGTTGAAGATTGCCTGCAAAAGATCCCGAACCGCTTCCAATTGGTGTTGGCTGCCACCTATCGTGCTCGCATGTTGAGCCAAGGTCACACCCCCAAGATCGAATCGCGCAATAAGCCCAGCGTGACCGCTCTGCGTGAAATCGCTGCAGGCCAGGTTGGCCTGGAAATGCTGCGCAAGGTTCCGACCTGATCGCGGTTTTTCGCAAGATTGCCTGTGAGCGGCCCGCTTCGTGCGGGCCGTTCCTATTTCTGTTCCTATTTGATCGATTGTTTTTCCGTTGATCTTGTGTGCTTCGGGCAGCTGCGATCCGCGCTAAAGTAATTCCATGACCCAGGCTACTGACGCTGCGGCCGCATCTTTTGCCGCGCTGACACACAAACTCGATTACCTCGACGAGGCGGATATTCGCCGAGTTCGAGAAGCCTATCGTTTTGCCGACGAAGCCCATTTGGGCCAGTTCCGTGCCAGTGGCGAGCCCTACATCACCCACCCGATTGCGGTGGCCGGCCTGTGTGCTGACTGGAAGCTCGATGCCCAAGCCATCATGGCCGCGCTCATGCACGACGCCATGG
>CAYVOP010000241.1:0-2718 GCA_964453105.1 uncultured Aquabacterium sp.
GAGGTGCTGTGGGCGGCTTTGTTTCAGAGACACTTGGCAAGCTGCTGGCTGCCGTCAGCGAAACCAAGCTGAAAAATGCGATGGGGCTGAATCTAGCCAAAGTCGGGCAGGCCTTGATTAAATGGGGCGGCAGGCTATCCGTGGTGTCTGGCGTGTTTGTGGGATTGTGGGATACGGGGAAGGCTTGGGGGGAATACGAGAAGGGCGATCTGGCTTTGGCTACTGCCTATGCTGTCGGCGGGGGCGCTGCGACCGTACTGGCTATTTACTCGTTTTATGTGGCCAGCTTAGGACCTATCGGTTGGACACTACTGGCAATGGTCCTGCTCATTACGCTTTGGGTCGAGTCCAATAAGGACAATAAGCTGCAGGAGTGGCTATCACGAAGCCACTTTGGCGCAGCCCCGCCTGCAGACAAGTATGCTGACCATGCACGGCAACTGAGCGAGTACGAACTCGCAACCAAGTAAGTTAGAAAATTTCCATGGCAACTGGTAGCCCATACGGCATGCTCGGCTTCAAGGTCAACCGACCGTTGAACACTTACGAACAGCTTCACCACTTTGACGTCAAACAACGCGCCAGCGATAAGGTTCATTACGAGCTGTCTCTGACGCAACTCAACAGCACCTACGTTGAGGGCGTGGACAAGTGGTATGCCATCCGAGGCGGCCCAGCCATGATATCGATGGTCGGCTGCGCATTGATGTTGTTCTTAACATGCTTTTGTTTGTTTGTAGGAATCAAACATAGCTACGCACCGATGTACTTCGCTGCAGCCTTTTCCGGCAGTGGGTTAGCGGGCATGATCTACCTCTTCACCCGAGACGCCTTCGCCTACACCCACTACCCCATTCGGTTCAATCGCAAAAACCGGCAGGTCTATGCTTTTCGACGCAATGGCACCGTGCTCAAGGCAGCCTGGGACGAGATGTACTGGACGATTCACGGCACCGGAACGGGCCTTCAATCTATCTTTGTCGCAGGTCATGTTTTGTCGCCAGATGGCCAAGTCAAGGAGACCATTGGCTTGGCTCAGGTAACGGCCAGCATGGATGGCGTTGAAGACCTACAAACATTCTTTGAGTTCTACCGCCGCTACATGGAAGAAGGACCGGAACGGGTCTTGAACGACCTCAGACCCACACCGCTCATCATGCTGCCAGGCATCCACAAGCAAAAAGAGACTTGGCGCTTTGGATGGGAAAGGCTGACACTGGGCATGAACGGTTGGCCCATCCTAATGCTGCTTGAGCAGGTCTTTGTGCTCCCAGAAAGCCTCTTCCGCTGGTTCGTCATGCGAACGAGCAAGATTCCCCAGTGGCCTCAATGGGTGGAAGACGAATGCCGCATCGAACCTGATGACATCTGGGTGCGCGACGAGCGCCACGCGGCGAAGTAGTTCTATGTGTTGCCATGCGCATCTGTATTGACCCAGCGGTTTCTGCACAGGTCAGGCTGCTAAAGCATAAGCCTCAGCGGGTGTCTTCATACCCAACGCCTGGTGAGGGCGTCGGTGGTTGTAAAACCCGATCCAGTCTGCGATCACGCGGCTGGCGTGTTGCAGGGTTTCGAATCGGTGGCGGTGCACACATTGGTCTTTGAGTGTGCGAATCACGCGCTCGATCATGCCGTTTTGCTCGGGGCTGTATGGCGTGATGAACTCCTGCTGCAGGCCATAGCTTTTGACAAGGGCCGTGTAGCTGCGACTGGTGAATACCAGCCCGTTATCTGACCTCAGTAAGAACGGATGCCTGACTTTGCCCAGACACCCATAACGGGCGATCAGCGCCTGCTCGAGGGCTGCCTCAGCTGTCTTGGATCGACCACTGCGGCTCAGATGCCAACCCAGCAGTTCTCGGCTATAGCAGTCGATCACCAAGGCCAGCGATGCCCAGCCATCGCGCCGGGTCCACACGCGACACAGATCGGTCGCCCAGCGCTCGTCTGGCGCCTTGGCCACGGAAGGTAGCGCCTGGATGCGAGGCCTGAAGCCCACCGGGCGCTTGCGCACTTGCCAGCCCTTGAGTTGGAAGATGCGCTGCACGGTGTTCTTGTTGAAGCCAAGCAGGTGCGCCACGGTACGGTAACCGAAGGACGGGTTCTCTTCGATCATCGCCTTGATGGGCTTGACGAAGTGTTCCTGAACCTTCGGTGCAGCCTTGGTACTGCGGTAGTACACCGTGCGCCGAGGCATCTCGAACCACTTACATAGCTTGACCAAGCTGACCTTGAATCCGTCCTCAGCCAGCCTTTGCTGAAGGCCTAGGATCATTTCTCGTCCTCGTTGCCCAGCATGGAGGCCAGCTTTTTTCGTGCACGCAACTCCAACATGGCTTCGCCATAGGCCTCCTGTAGTTCGCGCAGTTGCTTCTCATACTGCTCTTTGACTTCCAGGGGCTTGGTGCGTAGCGCGTTCTCCATGCCACGCTTGCCCTCATCAACCCATTGCTCAACCTCGGAGGGGTTGAGATCGAAGGCCCGGCTGGCCTCCGAAATCGTCGTTTTGCCCTGGATGATGTCCAGGACCAGTGCCGTTTTACGTTTGGCTGTCCAGCGTTTGATGTCGTCTTCCATCATGGTGCTCATCGTCGTTTCCTTCAACGTTAACACCTGAGCAGGAATTCACTGGGTCAATACACCACACCACCCAGCACCAGACTTGGCTGCAAATGGGCCACCTGCTGCAACAGCATGACAACCAACGCCTCGCCCCGC
>CAYVOP010000242.1:0-2715 GCA_964453105.1 uncultured Aquabacterium sp.
TCCTCGAACAGCACGTAGACATAAGAGTCGCCGAAGAAGGAGTACCCCCGCACCGTCTTGGCACCAGGCACCGACAGCATGGTCGTGGTCAGTGGGTAGGTGACCTGGTTCTCGACGATGCGCGGCGCCTGGCCCGGGTAGGTCGTGCGGATGATGACTTGCACATCAGACAGGTCGGGCAAGGCGTCCAGCGGCGTTCTCGCGACCGAATACACCCCCCATGCACTGAGCATCAACGTGGCCAGCAGCACCAGAAAGCGGTTGGTGATGGACCAACGGATCAGGCGGGCGATCATGGCTTGCTCCCTGTTTTGCTCATGTCCATCTCCATGCCTCTGGCTGGTGCCATGGGTGACAGACCCGTCAGTTGCGGCATGCCATCGGTATCCACGTAGAACTCAAAGCTCACTGGGTCGCCTGCCTTCAGGTTGCGAGGCAACCCGCCCTTGAGCGGCACCTTGAAATCCATCGTCATGGCACCCCACTTGAGCGAGGCAATGGGGCCGTGCGACAGCGTGATGGCATCGCTGCCAATGGCTTCGACCTTGCCTTGTCCTTCATGCCTTGGCCCTGTGTTGGCTGTGGCAGGTGGCGAGGCGCTATTCAGGCGTGCCTCTACGCCCTTGAGGCTGGCTTCCGAGTCGATCAGGAACTGCGAGGACACCACCACGCGCTGCCCCAGATCCAAGCCGCGCTTGACCTCGGTTTGCCCATTGCTCTCGATGCCTGCCTCGATTTCGACCGGACGGAATCGCCCTTTGTCTTCGGCCAGCATCACCACGGTGCGTTTGCCCGTCTGGATGACGGCCTCGGTGGGGATCAACAAGGCCTTCTCGGCACGCATGTCCATGAACTGCATGGCCACGCTCATGCCCGGCACCAGGCGGGCGCCGGGGTTGTTCAACTGCACCCGTGCCTTGAGGGTGCGCGTGCCGGGGTTGACCTCGGGCACCAGGGCCTGCACCGTGCCCTCGAAGGTGGTGCCGGGCACTGCCGGGCTGCGGGCCTGCACCTTGGTGCCTGGGCGGAGTTGCGCAACCTGGCTCTCTGGCACTTCGGCGTTGGCCCAGACCGTGGACATGCCGTTTATGCGCAACAAGGTGGCCCCGGGCATCACGGACATGCCTTCACGCACCATCAACTCGCTGAGCACGCCGCTGATGGGCGCCGCCAAGGTGATGCGTGCCTGGGGCTGCCCGGTTCGCTCCACGTTTTTGATCTGTGCATCGCTCATGCCAACCAAACGCATGCGCTGGCGAGCGCCATCGACCAGGCTGGCCATGTCGGTGCCCTGCATGCGGCGCACAGACAAGAACTCTTCTTGCGCGGCCACCCAGTCGGGCACATAGAGATCGGCCAGAGGCTGCCCCTGCTTGACCGCATCCAGCGTGGCGTGCACATGCAGCCGCTCCACAAACCCGGTTGCCCGTGCTTGCATGACAACCTGGTCGCGCTCGTTGTAGGCGATGCTGCCCACGGCAGAGACCTGGGGCGACAGCGCGCCTTCTGTGACCTCAGCGGTGCGGACGCCCAGGTTCTGCTGGATGCGTGGGCTGACGGTGACCTTGCCCTGATCGCCATCGCTGTCGGCATAAACGGGCACCAGCATCATGTCCATGAAGGGCGACTTGGCAGGCTTGTCGAACTTGTTGCCCGGCACCATGGGGTCGTGGT
This sequence comes from uncultured Aquabacterium sp., assembly GCA_964453105.1. Lineage (GTDB taxonomy): Bacteria > Pseudomonadota > Gammaproteobacteria > Burkholderiales > Burkholderiaceae_C > Aquabacterium. The sequence continues at coordinate 1,675 of CAYVOP010000242.1, forward strand.
AGTACAAGACCTTCTTGCCGGTGACCGGGTCCATGTCGCCCGCCTTGAGGCCGTTGGCGATGTGGCGCCGGGTTGCGTCTTCGCCTTCTGCCACGCTTTGCGGCAGGGCTTGAGTGGCGCTGGCTTCAGTTGCAGGCTGGGCGGGACGCTGCTCAGAAGCTGCATTCATGTCCATGCCTTTTTGCATGCCCAGTGCGTACAAGCCATACGCAGCGGCGCTCAGGGCGGTGGCGGCGATCAGGGCGATCACCAGGTTTTTGAGTTTCATGTGCGTCTCCATTGCAGTGGTCAAGGACGGGGCATGGCCACGTCGTGCTCCACCGGGGTCAGGTAATTGAGTTGGGCCCAGATGCGGGCGGTGTCCATGTCGAGCCGCAGCCGGTCCATGTGGGTGTCCAGTTCCATGCGCCGCGCGTCCAGCACGGAGGACAGCGTGCCGCTGCCGCCTCGGTAGGCTGTCAAGGCAGCATGTGTTCGATCGGCTGCCAGCGGAATCAAGGCGCTGTCGTAGCGGCGCATGCGATCACGGCCGCTTTGCCAGGTTTGCAGCATCGTCGTGACCTCGGCGAGGTGCTCCCGCGTTGCATCTTCTCGCTGGGCACGCATCTGTTCCACGGTGGCCAGCTTGGCAGCCAGATCCCGGTCCTGGCGGTTTTTCTGATCCCATTGCAAGGGGACCGAGACATTGACTGAGGCCATCTTCGAATACCCAGGTCCACGTTGGCTGAGCATCAACTCGACACCCCAGTCGGATTGCTTGTTGGCTCGGGCCAGGTCTGCATCGGCCTGGGCCATCTCTTCCTGCCTGACCATGACTGTGATGTCGGGATGTGTGGCCAGAACGCTTTCCAGATCGGCCTGATGCAGGTGAACATGGCTGGTGTCGGGTGCATCACCCAGGGGCGTGTCGGCTGCACGGCCTGTCCAGCGACTCAGTGCGGTTTGGGCTGTGTTGACTTCACGCGCAGTCAGGTCGACGCGGTCATCCATCTGGGCGAGTGCAGCGCGTGCGGAGACCACATCGGTTCGCGATCCCCGTCC
>CAYVOP010000243.1:0-2648 GCA_964453105.1 uncultured Aquabacterium sp.
GCACACCACCATGGACGAGCGCCGCCGCGCCTTCTATGAATACCACGCTGCCATGATGGAGCCGTGGGATGGCCCTGCCGCCATGGTCTTCACCGATGGCCGCCAGATCGGTGCCACCCTGGACCGTAACGGCCTGCGTCCCGCTCGCTTCATCATCACTGATGACGACGTGATCGTGCTGGCTTCGGAATCCGGCGTGCTGCCCATCCCCGAGAACAAGATCGTCAAGAAGTGGCGTCTGCAGCCTGGCAAGATGCTGCTGATCGACTTCGAACAAGGCCGCATCATCGAAGACGAAGAGCTCAAGGCTCAATATGCTTCGGCCAAGCCATATCGCCAATGGATCGAGAACGTCCGCATCAAGCTCGACACCATTGATGCCAAGGGCGCAGCTGGCGAATTCTCTGAAGCGCTGCTCGACCGCCAACAAGCCTTCGGCTTCACTCAGGAAGACATCAAGTTCCTGATGGCCCCGATGGCTCAAAACGGTGAAGAAGCCACCGGCTCAATGGGCAACGACTCGCCCCTGGCCGTGCTGTCGGACAAGAACAAGCCGCTGTACAACTACTTCAAGCAGTTGTTCGCCCAGGTGACCAACCCACCGATCGACCCCATCCGTGAAGCGGTGGTGATGTCGCTGGTGTCCTTCATTGGTCCCAAGCCCAACCTGCTCGACATCAACGCGGTGAACCCACCCATGCGTTTGGAAGTGTCCCAGCCCGTGCTGGACTTCGACGACATGGCTCGCCTGCGCAACATCGAGAAGCACACTGGCGGCAAGTTCAAGCCTTACGAAATCGACATCACCTACCCCGCTGCCTGGGGCCACGAGGGTGTCGAGGCACGTTTGGCCTCGCTGTGCGCTGAAGCCGTGGAAGCCATCCAGTCCGGTCACAACATCATGATCGTGACCGACCGCAAGATGGACCGCAACAACATCGCGATCCCAGACTTGCAGGCTCTGTCGGCCATACACCACCAACTGGTACGCAAGGGCCTGCGCACATCGACCGGTCTGGTCGTGGAAACCGGTACCGCCCGCGAAGTTCACCACTTCGCCGTGCTGGCTGGCTATGGCGCCGAAGCCGTTCACCCCTATGTGGCGATGGAAACCTTGGCTGACATGGCCAAGGACCTGCCAGGCGACCTGTCGGCTGACAAGGCCATCTACAACTACATCAAGGCGATCGGCAAGGGTCTGTCCAAGATCATGTCGAAGATGGGCATCAGCACCTACATGTCCTACTGCGGTGCGCTGTTCTTCGAAGCCATCGGCCTGAACAAGGAGCTGATCGACAAGTACTTCCGTGGCACCCCCACGCAAGTTGGCGGCATCGGCGTGTTCGAAGTGGCTGAAGAAGCCATCCGCAACCACAAGGCTGCTTTCGGTGATGACCCTGTGCTGGCCAACATGCTGGACGCTGGCGGTGAATACGCTTGGCGTACCCGTGGTGAAGAGCACATGTGGACGCCTGACGCGATTGCCAAGCTGCAGCACTCCACCCGTGCGGGCAAGTTCGACACCTACAAGGAATATGCCCAGATCATCAATGATCAGAGCAAGCGTCACCTGACCCTGCGTGGCCTGTTCGAGTTCAAGATCGATCCAACCAAGGCCATTCCTCTGGACGAGGTCGAGCCCGCCTCCGAAATCGTCAAGCGTTTCGCCACCGGTGCCATGTCGCTGGGCTCCATCTCGACCGAAGCCCACTCGACCCTGGCGCTGGCCATGAACCGCATCGGCGGCAAGTCCAACACCGGTGAAGGTGGTGAAGACGAGCGCCGTTATCGCGACGAAATGAAGGGCATCTTCATCAAGGCCGGCACCAAGGTGTCGGACGTGGTGGGCGCTTCGCGCATCGAAGCCGACTACGAAATGAAGGACGGCGACAGCCTGCGTTCGAAGATCAAGCAGGTGGCATCGGGCCGCTTCGGTGTGACCACCGAGTACCTGGTGTCTGCTGACCAGATCCAGATCAAGATGGCTCAGGGCGCCAAGCCCGGTGAAGGCGGTCAGTTGCCTGGTGGCAAGGTGTCCGAGTACATCGGTAAGCTGCGTCACTCCGTGCCTGGCGTGGGTCTGATTTCGCCACCTCCTCACCACGACATCTACTCGATCGAAGACTTGGCTCAGCTGATTCACGATCTGAAGAACGTCAACCCCAAGGCTGACATCTCCGTCAAGCTGGTGTCCGAAGTGGGCGTGGGTACCGTGGCAGCCGGTGTGGCCAAGGCCAAGGCCGACCACATCGTGATCGCCGGTCACGACGGTGGTACCGGTGCATCGCCCTGGTCCTCCATCAAGCACTGCGGCACCCCATGGGAGCTGGGTCTGGCTGAAACACAGCAAACCCTGGTGCTGAACCGCCTGCGCGGCCGTGTGCGCGTGCAAACCGACGGTCAGATCAAGACCGGCCGCGACGTGGTCGTGGGCGCACTGCTGGGCGCTGACGAATTCGGCTTCGCGACCGCTCCGCTGGTCGTCGAGGGTTGCATCATGATGCGCAAGTGCCACCTGAACACCTGCCCGGTGGGCGTGGCCACGCAAGATCCTGTCCTGCGTCAGAAGTTCTCAGGCAAGCCTGAGCACGTTGTGAACTACTTCTTCTTCGTCGCCGAAGAAGCGCGTCAGATCATGGCTCAGTTGG
>CAYVOP010000244.1:0-2432 GCA_964453105.1 uncultured Aquabacterium sp.
GGGCAATACGACGCGAGGGGCGAACTTCAACGGGAACCTGATAGTTCGCACCACCCACGCGGCGGGACTTCACTTCCACCACGGGCTTGATGTTGTTCAAAGCGATATTGAAGACTTCCAGCGGATCCTTGCCGGCCTTTTGCTCGACTTGTTCCAGAGCGCCGTAAATGATGCGCTCGGCCACAGCCTTCTTACCGGATTCCATGATCACGTTCATGAACTTGGACAAGTCAACCGATCCAAACTTTGGATCAGGCAGGATTTCACGCTTAGGTACTTCGCGACGACGAGGCATTTCGATTCCTTTCAATGCTTCAGTTGATGCTGGCTTTTGCCCACATCAGGAGTCCAGTCTCAAGAGACTCCACTTACTCGGTTAGCAACCGGACCATTCCGGGCTGACCGCCACCTCGGCCTTCTCAAATGCAGCTTGCAACCAATTGGTGACGCGCAGATGAAGACGACCGACTATTACTAACAGAAGGGGTTTAGGCCTTCTTAGGACGCTTCGCACCGTACTTGGAGCGAGATTGCTTACGGTCCTTGACGCCTTGCAGGTCAAGAGAGCCGCGCACGATGTGGTAACGCACACCAGGCAAGTCCTTCACACGACCACCGCGAACCAGCACGACGCTGTGTTCTTGCAGGTTGTGGCCTTCACCGCCGATGTAGGAGATGACCTCGAAACCGTTGGTCAGGCGCACCTTGGCGACCTTACGCAGAGCGGAGTTAGGCTTCTTAGGCGTGGTGGTGTACACGCGGGTGCACACGCCACGACGCTGCGGGCAGTTCTGCATCGCAGGCGATTTGGATTTCGTGGTTTCGACCTGACGGCCGTGACGCACGAGCTGGTTAATGGTTGGCATTTTTTGGTTCCCGTTGAAAAAACACTTGAAAATCAATGACTTACAAACACCTTGAACGAGGCAAAAGTAAGCTTGAGACAAGCACAAATCGGCCCTCGCCTGGGTTTTTCACCGCAGGAGAAAGCCGAAAAGCCTTCCATTCTAATGAATCCAGCACATTCACGCAAGAACTGCAATGCGCCACGTCGCCCTTGCGCCCCCGGCAAATCCGGCCCCGCAGTCGGGGTGATGCGCCTATAAATGCATGTGTCTAGAGTGCGTTGAATATGTCACAGAATCGTCTGTAACTTAACCCAAGGAGGCGCCATGCCCAGATTAAAGACTTTCGCCGCGGTCTTAGTAGCGGCTGCTCTGCCTGCACTTTCGCAGGCAGCTGATTTCAACCTGACCGGCGGCAGCGGCACCACAGCCAAGGTCACGGTTGCCAGCGGCGGCGTGACGCTGAATGTCACAGGCCCGTCCTTGGGCTCGGCTTTGGACGTGACTCTCAGCACCGGTGGTCTGGGCGTTAGCACTGGGTTGCTGGATCTGCCCGGTATCGGCGACAAGGAGTCGCTGACCCTGACGTTCTCACAACAAGTGAATCTGAGTAACCTGCGCCTGGCTGAATGGGACTTGCTCGACAAGGCCACGTTGACTTGGGCCGGCGGTAGCGCCAGCCTGGTTGGCGACGCATTCATCGCCACCACCGGCAACGAGCCACTGACCAACGCTGTTGCGTCGGTCTTCAAGCTGACCGGCGTAGGCGCCACCACCACCTTCCGCCTGAATAGCTTGACCGCTGTGGCAGCCGTACCAGAAGCCAGCACTTATGCGCTGATGGCTCTGGGCCTGCTGGGCATCGCGGCGGCTCGCCGCCGCAACGCAGGCTGATTTCGAGACGCCTGACGGGTCCCGTCATGCAGACCCCGCGCGAGGCTTCGGCCCAGCGCGGGTTTTTTTCTGCCCGCAAACGTCAAAGCCCCATAAGTCGAATGAGCCATAAAAAAAGCGCCAGGACCCACGAAGGGCCTGGCGCTTGGCTGACGAAGTCAGGCCGGACGCTTACTCAGCGCTGGCCTCTCCGCCTGCGGCTGTGGCATCGGCTTCATCATCCAGAGCCGCCAACTCAAGCGCTGCGCGCTCTTGGGCTTCCTGCATGGCGATGGCACGGCGTTCGGTGTCGTCCATTTCTTCCTTGGCGCGTCGAGCCTGGTGGAAGGCCATACCGGTACCGGCGGGGATGAGGCGACCCACGATGACGTTTTCCTTGAGACCACGCAGCTCGTCGCGCTTGCCCATGATGGCAGCCTCGGTGAGCACGCGGGTGGTTTCCTGGAAGGACGCCGCCGAGATGAACGAGTCGGTCGACAGCGAAGCCTTGGTGATCCCCAACAGCACGTCAGAGTGCGTGGCAATCATCTTGCCTTCGGCACGCATCTTGTCGTTGGTATCCAGCAGCTCGGAACGCTCCACCTGCTCGTTGGCAATGTAGTGGGTGTCGCCGGGGTTGACGATCTGCACACGGCGCAACATCTGACGCACGATCACTTGGATGTGCTTGTCGTTGATCTTCACGCCCTGCAA
>CAYVOP010000245.1:0-2387 GCA_964453105.1 uncultured Aquabacterium sp.
AGGCGCGCGACGCCTACCGCCAGCAGTTCGACATCGGCCAGCGCAGCCTGCTGGATCTGCTGAACGCTGAAAACGAGCTCTACACGGCCCGCCGCTCCTATGCAGGCGCCGAGTTCGACCTGCAACTGGCCTATGCCCGCACCCAAGCGGCACGCAATACCTTGCTGAGCGCTGTGGGCGTGGCCCCAGCCGATGACGGCACCTCCGAGCAGACCAAGGACTGGGCCTCGGCAGACGAGGCAGCCCAACGCTGCCCCGTCACCCCACTGGACATCAGCACAACCAGCCGCGAAGAACTGGACGCCCGCGCACAGAAGCTGGCCACCCCCATCGCCGTGCCTTCAGCGGTACCGGCCCCGGTTGTGGCGCCCCAACCCATTCCTGCCGCCCCCACACAAGCCGCTCCGGCACAACCCGTGGAAGCCGCCACAGCCCGACTGAAAGACTGGGCCGCGGCTTGGATGTCGAAAGACATGGACCGCTACCTGTCGTTCTACGGCAAAGAGTTTGGCCCCCTGCGCTATACCTCTGCGAAATGGTTGACCGAGCGCCGCCGCATTTTCAACAAGCCCGGCCCCATTGACGTTCAACTCAGCAACATCAAAGCCAAAGCCAAGGGCAACTCCGTGGAGACCCGCTTCACCCAGGTCTACAAATCGCCTCACTTCAAGGACAAGACACAAAAGACCTTGACCTGGAAGCAAATCAATGACCAATGGGTCATCGTCAAGGAAAGCAACCGCTGAGACAGGACTCCCCGTGTACATCGGCATCGTTGAAGATGATCCAGACCAACTGGATCTGCTCATTCTGTGGGCCGAATCCGCTCAGCACAAAGCCAGGGGATTCGGCACCGCTCAGGCCTTCATGGGCGCACTGGGACAAGACCGATTCGACCTCATCCTGATCGACTGGATGTTGCCTGATTCAACCGGGCTTGAGCTCGTGCGCTGGATTCGCCAACACATTGGCTGGGACACCCCCGTCATGGTCTTCACCTCCTGTGACGACGAAGCCACCGTGGTTGCAGCATTGGAAGCGGGAGCTGACGACTACCTGGTCAAGTCTGCAGGCCGCGCACAGTTGTCAGCGCGCGTGACTGCCCTGGCTCGCCGCATTCGACAGCAACCGGTCACTTCAACCCGCATCGACGATTACGAATACGACCTGCAGGAACAATCCATCAGCGTGCATGGGCAAGCCATTTCCATGACGCAAAAGGAATTCGACCTCTCGGTCTACCTGCTTCAAAACCCCGGAAAGCTGCTCTCGCGAGACCATCTGCTCGACAAGATCTGGGGCATCAACAGCGACGTGGATACGCGAACCATTGACACCCATGTCAGCCGCATTCGCAAAAAACTTGCCCTTGATGGCAGCCACGGCTGGAAGCTCACGCCGGTCTACCGCGTAGGCTATCGGCTAGACCGCATGGCATAAGGCTGCCGCCCCTCCAGCCACTCGCGTAGCGTGACTCTCGCACGGCGGCTCATGCCCAGCATGCGGGCACCCACCAGCCACGACAGACCATCGGGCGCCTTGCGCATGTGCACCGCCTGCAGCCAGGAAATGGGCAAATCCTGCCCGGGCAAGATCAAGCGAGCATCAAAGAATGCATCGTCAGCGGGTGCCGCGGGCGACTCGAAATTGAACGCCACGCCGTCTTCACTCAGATTGCACACCTCCACCACCACAGAGGTATGTGGCAAGGTCAGCATGACATCGTCTCCAGTGCCTTGCACACGCCAGCGCTCATATCGGCGCCCCTGAACCGAGGCCATATTGCGCGGCCAATTCGCCTCCAGCACATCGAAGTCTTTGGCAACCACATCTGCCAACACAAACAGCACCAACCCCACCGGGGTTGAGGCCGTGACGTGCACGCAGCTCAGCCCCGATAGATCTCGCCGCTCTGACAACAAGCGAACCCGCAAGGACACACGCATGCCCGCCCCCACTTTGAGCGAGCAGGTGCCAATGAATTCACCGTCGGGTAAATGCAGGGCGAGGTCTTTTTCCTGGACGGCCAGATCGATCAGCGTACGCCGGACCAACAAGGCATCGCTGAGGATCTGCGCATCAGCTTGACCAACAGGTAAGGCGGGATGATCACCCCACTGACGCCGGCTCAACCGGGATGAGCCATCAAAGGGCTCTTGAGAATACTGCGTGTTCACGAATGCATTTCACACGGGGACACCAAGGGATGTGTCACAGGAATGCAAAATCTGAACAGCAAGGCCACCCGACCATGAAAAAAGCCTCGGTCTAGGACCGAGGCTTTTGTCGTTCTGGCGGAGAGGGCGGGATTCGAACCCGCGGTAGGCTATTAACCTACACACGCTTTCCAGGCGTGCGACTTAAACCGCTCATCCACCTCTCCAGAG
>CAYVOP010000246.1:0-2378 GCA_964453105.1 uncultured Aquabacterium sp.
GATGCATGGACGTCCGTAAGGGGTGTTGCACTTGGAACTTGAATCTAGGCTGGGGCGCGCAGTAGAGGGCGAGGCCTACATGAAAGCTGTGTGGGCTGACCGCTGTTGAACTCTTCATGCAAGTGCCTTGGCTAATATGCTGAGGGCGGCGTAGAGGGTAAACGCACCAGCAAAAAATGCGGTTATGAAGAGAACCTGATGGTCCTTCTTAGATGCAGACTCGTGAATGATGACTTTTCTAACTTTGAAGTGCAATCGGCAGCGAATCGCGCAAACAAGCGTGATGATCGCAACAGGAGCCACAAGGATACCGACGACGGATAAATATATCCGCGTGAATGAGGCTTCAGTTTTCCATTGCGGACAAGTTAGAGCGAGGAACAAGATTGCGGCAACGGCAGCCCCAAAAAGGGAGGCCTTATTTTCAAAGCGTTGTGTGTACCGCTTGGCCTCTTCGAGCTCCTCTATGTGTCGCGTATTGTGTGCTTCTGAAAATTCGCTATAGCTCATGGTGTTTGGATACCCGAGTACTGTTGCTGCGGCTGTTTGAAGAGAGCCTAACGCCCAGGTTAACCGGCGCCGGAGCCGAAGGCGTAGGGCACCAACACTGGCCATGAAAATGCCGAAGGCATGGCCAGTGTTGGCGTCCGCGTTGAACCGACAGTTAGACCTGGCGCCAGATGCATATTAGGTCGCGCTGCTGATGAGTGGGCGACTGATTACAAAGACAACGACCGCAGCCGCAATTGCAAGTGCTCCCCCCAAGAAGGCTGACCTCCAAAGATGATGCCGGGTTCGAGCAAGGTAGCCTACAGAGCCAGCAAGAACGACAAGTGAAACGCTCGACACGGCAAGCAGTACGGCGGCGTAAAACGTGATGGCACCCATGTACACGCTCTGCTTGGTTATGGTGACGGCGCTTAGGTATGCGAAATAACCAAGCCAACTGCCGCCCAGCGTGGCGCTTGCCGCAAGCGCCAGCCAATAGGCAATTGGCTTCTTAGCGTAGACCTGCGTCATAGATTTTCTTTGCAAGATCGGTCCAGCGGCGCTGGCTATCGGGCACAACGTGACCGTAATAAAAATGTCCCTCGCCTTTGTTGGCGAGCATGTCTTTTGCCAGTTGCGGGACGCCTGCGGTCAACTCCGTGAGCGGCATGCCTGCATAGATTGGGTCGCCATGCTCTCGGAGGTCAATAACCGTGACTTTGCCGATGTTTCTGTAGGCACGAAGCTTGAAAAGGAACTCCTTCTCGATCGGTGAACCGATTAACACGAGGTTGTCCACTTTGAAGCCCTTCTTCGAATAGAAGTTGGCCGTTTGCGCAGCAAGTAATGAACCGTAGGAATACCCGATCAGGTTGAATTGTTCGGCAGGTTGATCCATGCCGGAGTCAATGGTCCAAGGGCTCTCGTCCTCGTAGCGAATGATCAGTCCGGCGCGGATGGCATCAACAATGGTGCCGAATTCGCCACCCATGACTTTGGTGGCGGTGTTTGTGAGTCCAACCCATATGTGCTTGATGCCCGCCTTTCGGAAGGCTTCGATTTGTGGTTGGACGTAGCCACCATTGAGCCCGGCACCGCCCCAGCAGATGGTGCCCCGTGGCAACTTGACTTTGAGCTTGACAGGTTCTTTGTCTGTGGTCGGCGTTGTTGACGCGACATGCTCAAGGATTGAGCTCATGCTTGTGCCTCCACCCCGAGGAGTTCGATTTTTACGTCTGACTTTTCCTTGGCAGCAATTTTTTGAGTTTGTCCAGAATCGTCGGTGATGCCTTCCACTGTCTTGTCGCCGCAGGTGAGTCGGTACTTCCAGTGAGATAGCGGTTCACCAGTCAGTTCGTCTGTAAGCACGAAAAACTGGTCGTGGTTGAGAACGAAAAGACCTGATGTTTCGTCTACTTCCATGCGCGGTGTGGAGTGCTGCGCGAGATGGGTGGCACTTGCTGCCTGTGCTGCGCTGGCCGCTTGCGGATTTGATGCGCCACCGTCCGAAGTGGTGGAGACGAATTGGCTTGAAATGAGCGTGGCGCCACAAGCGCACTTGTCGCCGTGACGGGCTGCTGGCATGCCATCAATGATCATTGTCGGATCGCCGCTGACGATGACTGTGGTGCCGTGGCCCTTCTTTGGGCATGTGACCTGATCGCCCACTCTGGCGATGCGCTTGCCGTGCGTGTCTGTTGTGCCAGAGGCACCGACTACGACGCCACCGTGATCTGTCTGGTCACCGATGACGATAAATGGGCGTCCCATGTGGACTCTCCTGCTTTTTTGTATGCGTCACTGTAGCAGTCTGCTGTACCTGGCTGCTGAAGGGTCTAACGCCCTGGTTAACCGGCGCCGGAAGCCGAAGGCTGGAGGGCACCAACATA
>CAYVOP010000247.1:0-2376 GCA_964453105.1 uncultured Aquabacterium sp.
TAGTGGTGCTTGTGACCACCGCCCTTGTGGCGCATCGTGATGTGACCGTTGTTGTTACGGCCAGCATTCTGGATCTGAGGCTCCAACAGCGCAGCGTGAGGAGCGCCCTTGTGCAGGTGCTTGTGAACGACCTTCACCACGCCACGACGGCCAGGCGAAGTCGGTTTCAGTTTGACGACGGCCATGATTACGCAGCCTCCCCGGAGAAGTTCAGCTCTTGACCATCCTTCAGAGCCACGAAGGCCTTCTTGGCGTGGTCACGACGGCCAACGCGGCCACCGAAACGCTTGACTTTGCCCTTCTGGTTCAGGACTTGCACGGACTTCACTTCGACCTTGAACAGCAGCTCAACAGCGGCCTTGATCTCGGGCTTGGTGGCGTCGCGCAGCACCTTGAACAGCACTTGGCCGCGCTCTTCAGCGGCGGCAGTGGCCTTTTCCGAAATGATCGGAGCGACCAGCACCTTCAGCAGGCGGCTTTCATCGAATTTCAGAGTGCTCATGCGAACATCTCCTGCAGCTTGGCGATCGCAGCCTTGGTCACCAGAACCTTCTTGTAGAAGACCAGAGACAGGGGATCGGCGTAACGGGGCTCAACGACCAGCACATTGGGCAGGTTGCGAGCGGCCAGGAACAGGTTTTCGTCCACGGTGTCAGCGATGACCAGGACGTGGTCCAGGTTCATGGCCTTCAGCTTGGCAGCCAGCAGCTTGGTCTTGGGGGCTTCGACAGCGATCGAATCCACCACAGCCAGACGGCCTTCGCGAGCCAGCTGCGAGAAGATGGCGGCCATACCGGCGCGGTACATCTTCTTGTTGACTTTGTGGGTGAAGTTTTCGTCAGGGCTGTTCGGGAAGATCCGACCGCCCCCACGCCACAGAGGCGAGGAAGACATACCAGCACGAGCGCGACCGGTGCCCTTTTGGCGCCAGGGCTTCTTGGTGGTGTGCTTGACGGTTTCGCGGTCTTTCTGAGCGCGGGTACCCTGACGGGCATTGGCCTGGTAGGCAACGACGATCTGGTGAATCAGAGCTTCGTTGTACTCACGGCCGAACACGGTGTCGGAAGCTTCAACCTTGGAAGCAGCCTGACCCTGTTCATTCAGGAGCTCGAGCTGGGCCATCAGTTAGCTCCTTTCTTCACTTTGACCTTGACAGCGGGACGAACGGTGACGAAGCCACCCTTCGAACCGGGCACGGCACCCTTGACCAGCAGCAGTTGACGAGCTTCGTCAACGCGCACGATGTCGAGGTTTTGCGTGGTCACGGTCTCGTCACCCATGTGACCAGACATGCGCTTGCCGGGGAACACGCGACCAGGATCCTGAGCCATCGAGATGGAACCAGGAACGTTGTGCGAACGCGAGTTACCGTGCGAAGCACGTTGCGAACCGAAGTTATGGCGCTTGATGGTGCCAGTGAAGCCCTTACCGATCGAAGTGCCTTGCACGTCAACCAGTTGGCCTGCCTGGAACAGGGCAGCGGGAGCGATGGTGCTACCAGCCTTGTATTCAGCAGCCACTTCAGGGGCGACGCGGAATTCGCGGCTGATTTCACCAGCTTCCACGCCTGCTTTGGCCAGATGGCCAGCTTCGGGCTTGGTCACGCGCGATGCTTTGCGCGCACCGAACACCACTTGGAGGGCGGTGTAGCCGTCGGTCTCAACGGTTTTGACCTGGGTCACGCGGTTGTTGGACACATCCAGCACCGTCACAGGCACGGCATCGCCGTCGTCTGTGTAGATGCGCATCATGCCCACCTTGCGGCCCAGCAATCCGAGACGGTTGCTAAGACTCATTTTTTTCTCCAGCCCCGTAGGTTTGACTTACGGGGGCCTTTTACACAAGCCCGACATCGATTGGCCGGGCCGACTCTTTCGGCGAAAACCACCCTTACAAGCATGGCTCTCACCTGGGGATTCCTGCGCCAGACGGGCACGAACTGCTTAAAATTTAGGCAATGCGCAACCCACCCATTACGGGAAAGCCTGCGATCATATCAAAGCAGCCCTTCTGGCGCAAGCGCCGATACACCCCGGCATGAAAAAAGCCGCCCGAAGGCGGCTTCAATATCGATCCCCGCAAGGGGCTCGAAACTGCATTACTGCAGCTTGATTTCGACGTCCACGCCGGCCGGCAGGTCGAGCTTCATCAGAGCGTCAACTGTCTTGTCGGTGGGATCAACGATGTCCATCAGGCGCTGGTGAGTGCGGATTTCGAACTGGTCGCGCGAAGTCTTGTTGACGTGCGGCGAACGCAGGATGTCGAAACGTTGCAGACGGGTCGGCAGGGGCACGGGGCCCTTGACGATGGCGCCGGTACGCTTGGCGGTGTCCACGATTTCCAGAGCCGACTGATCGATCAGCTTGTAGTCGAAGG
>CAYVOP010000248.1:0-2347 GCA_964453105.1 uncultured Aquabacterium sp.
GGTAGATGAAGTCCTGCGGATACAGGACCAGCTTGAAGATATAGAAGCGGCGCACACCCAAATCAAACAGCACCGCTTGCCGCTCACCCCAGTTCAGCCAAGGCAAGCCGTAAAAAATGATCTGGGTAAACCAGACCAACACCCAACGCCATTTAACAAACCAACCAGCGACTTCTCGCGGGTAGATCTTCTCGGTCTTTTTGTACAAAGAGACCATTTCCTCACGTTTACCTGACGACTGAGGATCGGGCTGAATGGGGATGACACGCTTGGTGGAGTCTGCAGAGGATGGGGAGTCGCTCATATCACACACACAAATAAAGAAGGCCGCATGGATACCCTGCAGGGTATCACGATGCGGCCATTCGATCCGAGGTAACCCTTGGTTACTTGACTTGAATCAAGCGGGCACCCCATCGAGTTCAGCGGAACTTATTGCGCTTGAGCTGTCTTGGTGTTGTTAGACAGACTCCAGACGTAAGAGGCAACCAGCTTGATCTGGTCTGCACTCAAACGGTCCTTCTGAGCAGGCATAACGTTCAGCTTGCCGTTGTTGACCATGGCCATGATGGCATCTTCACCGAAGCCATGCAACCAGATCTTGTCAGACAGGTTGGGCGCGCCCAGCGCTTGGGTACCCTTACCGTCAACACCGTGGCAAGCAGCACAAGCCTGCTTGAACTTCTCGCGACCCAGTTCAGCCTTGATCGAGTTGTGACCCGAACCAGACAAGCTGAGCACGTAGTTTGCAACGTTGCGGACGTCTTCAGGACCACCCACGGCAGCTGCCATCACAGGCATCTGGCCACGACGACCTTCTGTGATGGTCTCGATGATCTTGTCAGGAGAACCGCCATGCAGCCAGTCGTTGTCGGTCAGATTCGGGAAGCCCTTGGCGCCACGCGCGTCAGAGCCGTGGCAAGCCGCACAGTTGTTCAAGAACAGACGTTCGCCAATGGCGTGAGCTTGAGGATCGCGAGCCAGGTCTTCCACCGACATGGGCTTGAACTTGGCAAAGATCTTGTCCTGCTCGGCCACCGCCTTGGCGTTTTCAGCCTCGAGTTGCCCCTTGCTGGTCCAGCCCAGGCTACCCTTGGATGCACCCAGTGCGGGGTACATGGCGAAGTAAGCCAAAGCAAACACGATGGTCAGAACAAACAGACCCACCCACCACATAGGCAGAGGGTTGTTCAATTCACGCAGGTCCTCGTCCCAGACGTGACCAGTGGTCTTGTCGATGTTGCCTTGAGCATCACGAATGACCTTGTGACGGGCGGCAACCAGCAGCACAGCCACACAGTACACCAGACCGAACACGACGATGCCGACCACATAGGTGGACCAGCCGTTCGAAATGAAGTCGCTCATATAAGAGCCTCCAATCAATCTTCTTGAAGAGGCAGACGACCCGCCTCTTCGAACTGGGACTTGTTACGGCGCGAGAACGCCCACGCCGTTACGCCCACGAAAACGCACAGGCAAACAACTGTGAAGATGCTTCGAAGCACGTTGATGTCCATGTGCGTCACTCCTTATTTGACAGCGGTGCCCAGCACTTGCAGGTAGGCAACCAGGGCGTCCATTTCGGTCTTGTCCTTGACCTCATCGGCTGCGGCCTTGATCTCGTCGTCGGTGTAAGGCACACCCACCGCGCGCAAAGCCTTCATACGAGGAGCCAGACCGGCTGCGTCAACCTTGGCGGTTTCCAACCAGGGGTAGGCAGGCATGTTGGACTCAGGCACCACGTCACGTGGGTTGTGCAAGTGAGCACGGTGCCAGTCATCGCTGTACTTGTTGCCAACGCGTTGCAGGTCAGGACCGGTACGCTTGGAGCCCCACTGGAAGGGGTGGTCGTAAACGAACTCACCCGCCACCGAGTAGTGACCGTAACGCAGGGTTTCTGCACGGAAAGGACGGATCATCTGCGAGTGGCAGCCGTAGCAGCCTTCGCGCAGGTAGATGTCACGGCCAGCCAACTGCAAAGCGGTGTAGGGCTTCAGGCCCTCCACTGGCTTGGTGGTGCTGTGCTGGAAGAAAAGTGGAACGATTTCAACGAGACCACCGAAAGCAACTGCGATCAGGATCAGAACGATCATCAGGAAGTTGCTGGTTTCAATGCGCTCGTGAGAGATCGCAGCAGGCTTGTGGTTGTGATCAGCCATGTTGTTCTCCTTATCAAGCTGCGACGGGGGCAGGGATCGCGGTGGTGGTTGCACGGCCAGACATAGCAGTCATGACGGTGTTCCACAGCATCAGGATCATGCCGCCGAGGTACAGCAAGCCACCGGCCACACGCAAAACGTAGAACGGATAGGTTGCCTTCACGCCTTCAACGAAGGTGTAGACC
>CAYVOP010000249.1:0-2346 GCA_964453105.1 uncultured Aquabacterium sp.
GACGAAAACAATCGCACCAGGAACACTGTGAAAGAAGTCGTACATTGAATTTTCCGGTGGTTAAGACAGCTTCTTTGAACGCAGCCATTCGACCGAAGGCTGAAGCAGACACACCCAGGTCATAACAGCGCCAATGACTCCAAATGCAACCATAGCCACGGCGGCAAAACTATGTACGGCAGAGTCCGCTTGCTTGTAGATAAGTGCGGCTTGAAATGAAAAGAAAAGGCATAGAGGGCCTGTTCCTCTCCAGAGCCAGAATAGGACATTCAAGCAGATGTTTCTTGCTGACATAGATTCTTTCCTTGTTCAGTTAGATGCGACCTCAGCCAATGCTGCCGCCTTCGTTTGGCACTCCGAGCAGCGCAGCTCAGGTGCCAGCTTGACGAACTCGGAGAGTGTCACGAAGGTAGCGCGAGCACTCGGCCTGGACGTGTACCTACACCGCGATCGGCCTCCCGTCGCCGTAGCAAGGTGGATGCGCTTTGTCTTCACGTTCTCTTTCCGTTTTAGCGCGAAGCGGCATTTGCTGCTTCGTCACGTTGGGCATCCCAAATCGCCTCTCGGTCGGTCGTGTCCACCTCATCAAAGTGGACGATGCTGCCGAGAATGCGTGGGTGCTTCGCCAGGAACGCCATCGCTTCCTGGTCAGTGAATTCACGTGGAGGCGTTACGCCGGAGCGTAGGTTGTCCTTTACCGCATTGAACAGCGACTCGCGCAGCTCAAGCGTGAATGTACGGGTGGGCTCGTTCGGCACGGTACTCTTCCCAGGGTTATCGCGTTGACAGGTCACGCAGCCATTGACGGACGTTGGCAAGTGCGTTGTTGCCATCCTGGGAGTGGGGGCCGCAGCTCTTCAACTCGTCGATGATCTTCTCCAGTTGGGGCCAGTGCTTCTTGGCTTCCGCGTGAAGTTCCTGAATTCGTTTGTCCCGCTTCGCTTGTTCATTGGCCATGGTCTTGCTTTCCGTCAGTTGCCTTTGAGCTTCTTGACCAGTGCTGCACTTGTCAGCAACTCAAGCTGTGCTTCCAGACGAATCACGCGAGCAGTCAAGTCTTCAATCTTCTGTTGCTGCAACTTCATGGCTTCAGATTGCCTGTTCACCTTGTCCTCCAGCTTAATCATCGAGGTAAGGGCACCCCAAACCTTGTCAGTTACACCCATTACGCTGCCACCCCTTGCTTGCGAGCGCTAGCCGCCTGTTTCTCCATGGCGGCAATGCGCTTATTGCTTTCTTCGATGTATGACAAGGCATCATCAATTGCAGCGCCTGCGCGTTCAGAGGATGAACGGGCTGCGTCGGCCAAAGCCTCCAGTTCCTTGTCTGACTCTGCCGACTCGTAATCAAATGCCCCACGGCGCATCAACTCAGAAATGGGAAGTCCCAATTTCTTCGCCTTCGCGGTGATTGCCTTCTTGTCCTGGGCGGTTGCCTGCACGACGATTCGCTCTACTGCTCCAGCCATTTCGTCACCTTAAATGAATATGTACATGGACAGTGTATGTACATGGCGCATCCATGTCAAGAGTTGGCATGCTTTCAAATCACCCCAGCAACAATCCTCCCCAGGTCTACAGGATCGCCTTCCACCAGGTGTTTCGTGGCGGACAGGCTGGCCAGGCCCAACACCTCGCGGATGTGCCTCAGGTCATACCCACGACGGTGAAGTCGAACAGCGAATGTGCGCCGTGCCGCCGTTGCTCCTGCTGCCTCAATGCCCGCCTGGTCGTGCAGCTTCCGTATGACTTGAGTCAAGCTCTCGCATGAGCGAGATTTGTTGCCCGCACTGGTGTTGCGGGTGGTCAGCGTGAAAGGTCTTCCATCGTTGGTCAGGAAGACCGGCCCCAAATGCACCAGGCTGCGCCATTGAGAACGCCAGGCGGTGACACCATGCCCAAGCCGAATACGTTCCGCAAAGTACGCGTCCAGGGCTTCGCGGACCTTCAAATTCGTCCAATAGATCGGCCTGGGCTTGCCGTTGAAGGTGATCGCGGGCCGCATGATGCTTTCTCGGCGGTAATCACCGCCCTCATCAAGCACGTCGGCCACTTCGAGCTGGGCCAGCTCAGTCGCGGTCATGCCAGTACCGTAGAGGACGCAGAGCAGGGCCGCATCCCTCGCAGGGGTTTGGCCGGTTACGGCCGCCACCTTGATTGCGTGCCGGAACTGCCCTTCCTCAACAACGGGTGCTTTTGCCATCTCTGAACAACCTCCATGCAGGCCATGCTACGAGAGGTTTTCTGCGCACCAGGCGCAAACACGGTCGCGAGCCCGCACCAGGGCTTGCGTTCTCGGAAAGATGCGTTGGCCGACCCCTCAGACGGCGCCGGCGTCAAATTGGTC
>CAYVOP010000250.1:0-2319 GCA_964453105.1 uncultured Aquabacterium sp.
GGTCGATCAGGCCGTTTTCCTGCACCTCAAGATAGGTGGCCTCAAAGCCCTGGCGCTCCAGTTCACGCACCGTGTCCAGAACCGCCTTGTGCTCGGTCTTGACGGTGATGATGTGCTTGCCGCGGCTTTGGTAGAAATGCGCAGCCCCCTTCAAAGCGAGGTTGTTGGACTCAGTGGCCCCGGACGTCCAGACGATCTCACGGGGATCGCCTCCGATCAGCTCTGCCACCTGGGTGCGGGCGTTTTCAACCGCTTGCTCGGCTTCCCAGCCATAGGCATGGGTGCGCGAAGCCGGGTTGCCGAAGTGCTCGCGCAACCAGGGAATCATGGCGTCGACCACGCGAGGGTCGCACGGCGTCGTCGCGCCGTAGTCCATGTAGATCGGGAAGTGTGGGGTCATGTCCATGTTGGGGACTCAAGCTAGCGCTTCCACCCTATGAAAAGAGCAGAGCGCCGGTCAAACAAAAACGAGATTATCGCGGGGGAATGAATCCCCCCACTGTGATCAAGGACCGGTTTTGGCCAGGGTGGACCCCAGCGCGAACACAGAATTGGGAGCGGTGACCTTGATGGGCTTGACCACCGGAGCGCTCGAAATGGCGCGCTTGATGGGCTGCGCTTCGATCGACACACCCTTGGCCAACTGGTCTTCCACCAGTTTGCGCAAGCTGATCGAGTCAAGGTATTCGATCATTTTGGTGTTCAGGCTGGTCCACAGGTCGTGGGTCATGCAGCGGGCACCGTCTTCGCCCATGCAGTTTTCTTTGCCGCCGCAACCGGTGGCATCAATGGGCTCATCGACCGCCACAATGATGTCGGCCACGGTGATGTCCTCGGACTTGCGCCCCAGGGAATAACCGCCGCCCGGCCCGCGGGTGCTTTCCACCAGCTCATGGCGACGCAGCTTGCCGAAAAGCTGCTCCAGGTAGGACAATGAGATCTGTTGCCGCTGGCTGATGGCAGCCAGAGCCACAGGGCCCGTGTGCTCTCGCAGGGCGAGATCGATCATGGCAGTGACGGCGAACCGTCCTTTGGTGGTCAGACGCATGACTCAGCTCCTTGTCTCAGGAAGCCCTATTTCTGGCAGGGTTTACCAGAATGACACCAAACCGGGATCACCGGTTCGGCCAGGACTCTTAATTCCGAGTATTTGAGTCAATTATATTTAAGCCGACTATTTTTGTCAACTAAAGATCAGGGTTGACCCTCAACCCCCGCATCCAACCGACGTTGAATGTCTGCTATCAAGCCATCGCAGGCCGCTTCAACCAGATCCAGCACAGCGTCAAAGCCCGCAGGGCCGCCATAGTAGGGATCTGGCACCACTTGCGCCCCCGCCAGCGCAGAACCACCCGGCACATATTCAGCAAGCCGGCGAAGCTTCCGCCGCAGCGCAGGGTCTTGCGGGCAAGCCTCTTCCAGCAGAGCGAGGTTGTCCCAGTCCATCGCCAGAATCAAGTCAAAGGCCTCGAAGTCGTCAGGCGCCACCTTGCGGGCGCGCTGGTCAGATAGGTCATAGCCACGTTGGCGCGCGTGTTTTTGCGAGCGTTCGTCAGGCGGGCTGCCTACATGGTAGGCATGGGTGCCGGCTGAATCGACCTGCACCCGCTCATGCAGGCCCAGTTGTTTGAGCTTGTGCTTGAGCACCCCTTCCGCGGTCGGGCTTCTGCAGATGTTGCCCATGCAGACCATGAGGATGCGCAAATCGGGCGCTTTCTCAGACTGAGCGCCAGTCTTACCAAAAATACGAGCAAACATGTTCAGTTTTTACGAGCCGCAGCAATAGGCACAACATGATCATGCCCTGCCGCGCCAAAAGCTTGCTCTTTGAGCAGAGCCAATTGATCACGCAATCGTGCTGCTTTCTCGAATTCCAGGTTGCGAGCGGCTTCCAGCATGTCTTTTTCCAGCTGCTTCATGCGCTTGCTCAAGTCCTTTTCGCTCAGATCGCTGGCATCGGCCACCGAATTGGCCAGCGCTTGCGCGGCTTTGAGATCGTCCTTGGCGGCATTGGACATGACGCCGTCGATCAGTTCCTTGACCTTCTTGTTCACAGTACGCGGGGTGATGCCCTCCGCCTCGTTGTGGGCGATCTGCTTGGTGCGGCGGCGTTCGGTTTCGCCAATGGCCTTGCGCATGGACTCGGTCATCTTGTCGGCGTACAGAATGGCCATGCCGTTCTGGTTGCGCGCAGCACGTCCGATGGTCTGAATCAGGCTGCGCTCGGCACGCAGGAAGCCTTCCTTGTCAGCATCGAGAATGGCCACCAGTGACACCTCGGGAATGTCCAAGCCCTCGCGCAACAAGTTGATGCCCACC
>CAYVOP010000251.1:0-2251 GCA_964453105.1 uncultured Aquabacterium sp.
GATCACCGGCAAGCGCATGGAAAAGATCGAATGGGGCCCCAACTGGGAAGAAATCCTGGGTGGTGAGTTCAGCAAGCGCAGCAAGGACAAGAACTTCGACGAAGTCCAGAAGGACATCTACGGGCAGTTCGAAAACACCTTCATGATGTACTTGCCTCGCCTGTGCGAGCACTGTCTGAACCCCGCTTGCGTGGCATCGTGTCCATCTGGCTCGATCTACAAACGTGAAGAAGACGGCATCGTGCTGATCGACCAAGACAAGTGCCGCGGTTGGCGCATGTGCGTGTCGGGCTGCCCCTACAAGAAGATCTACTACAACTGGCAGACCGGCAAGGCCGAAAAGTGCATCTTCTGCTATCCCCGTATCGAAGCCGGTCAGCCTACGGTCTGTTCGGAAACCTGCGTGGGCCGTATCCGCTATCTGGGCGTGCTGCTGTATGACGCCGACCAGATCCAGGCCGCTGCCAGCGTCGAACACGACCGCGATCTGTACCAGGCTCAGCTCAACCTGTTCCTGGACCCGAATGACCCCAAGGTCATCGAGCAAGCTCGCAAGGATGGCATTCCAGAGGCTTGGCTCAACGCCGCCAAGAACAGCCCTGTCTACAAGATGGCGGTGGACTGGAAGGTGGCGCTGCCCCTGCACCCTGAGTACCGCACCCTGCCCATGGTCTGGTATGTGCCACCGCTGTCGCCCATTCAGTCGGCGGCGCAGTCCGGTCACATCGGTGCCAATGGCGAGATCCCCGATGTCAACCAGTTGCGCATTCCCGTCAAGTACCTGGCCAACCTGCTGACCGCAGGCGACACCATTCCGGTGACCCGCGCGCTGGAGCGCATGCTGGCCATGCGTGGCTACATGCGCGGCAAGCATGTCGATGGTGTCGAGAACCAGAAGGTGCTGGCTCAAGTGGGCCTCGACAAGCACACGGTCGAAGACATGTACCACGTGATGGCCATTGCGAACTACGAAGACCGCTTCGTGATTCCATCGGCCCACCGCGAGTACGCTGAAAACGCTTTCGATCTGCGCGGTGGTTGCGGCTTCTCGTTCGGCAACGGCTGTTCCGATGGTGCATCCGAGCCCAGCCTGTTCGGCGGCAAGAAGCGCCGCACCATCCCCATCAAGTCGGAGATCTGACATGAGTGGCCTGACAGAAAACCGGTCGGCCTACAGCCTGCGCGCCTTGGCGCGTTTGCTGGGCTACCCCGATGCGGGCCTGCGCGAGCTGGTGCCTGATCTGCAAAAAGTTCTGGTCGAAGAGCAAGTCGTGTCTGCGGCGCGACTGCGCGGCCTTGGCATGTTGCTAGGGTCCATGATCGACCAGGACATCACCGAAACCGAGCAGGCTTACGTGGATCTGTTCGACCGCGGTCGCGCCACCTCATTGCACTTGTTTGAGCACGTGCATGGTGACTCACGTGACCGTGGTCCGGCCATGATCGACCTGGTCAAGACCTACGAGCAGGCCGGCATGTGGCTCGATCCCCAGAAGGTGGGCGGCGAGTTGCCCGATTATCTCCCGGTGGTGCTTGAGTTTGTGTCCACCTTGCCTGAGGCCGCCATGCGCGACTTCATTGGCGAGATTGCGCACATCCTCAATGCCATTCATGCGGCCTTGATCAAGCGCCGCAGCCTGTATGCCCATGCTTTGGCCGCGGTGCTGGAAATTGGCGGACAGGCGGTCGAGTCGGTCGACGTACCCGAGGATGAAGACCTCGATGCTGCCTGGGCCGAGCCCGAAGCCTTCGCGGGTTGCTCCAGCAAGGGGCAGCAAAGCCCTGACCAGCCACAACCCATTCAGATCGTGCGTCGAGCCAACTCGGCGCCACAACGAGGAGCATCAGCATGAGCCTCTCCCATCAGTTTTTCTTTGGCATCTATCCCTACATCTGTGCCGTCATCTTCCTGCTCGGTAGCCTGATTCGCTTCGACCGCGATCAGTACACCTGGCGCAGCGAGTCCAGCCAGATGCTGTCTACCGGCGCTTTGCGTGCGGGTTCCAACCTGTTCCACCTG
Source organism: uncultured Aquabacterium sp. (assembly GCA_964453105.1). Classification (GTDB taxonomy): domain Bacteria; phylum Pseudomonadota; class Gammaproteobacteria; order Burkholderiales; family Burkholderiaceae_C; genus Aquabacterium. Next base: position 2,021 of record CAYVOP010000251.1, read on the forward strand.
GGCATCATTGGCCTGTTCTTCGGCCACTTCTTTGGCATGCTCACCCCACATGAAATCATTCATGCGCTGGGTGTGTCGCCTTCGCAGAAGCAGTTGCTGGCCGTGGTGGCTGGGGGCACGCTGGGTTCGATCGGTCTGATCGGCTTGCTGATCCTGATCCATCGTCGCCTGAGCAACGAACGCATCCGCGCCACCTCCAAGGGCCGTGACTTCCTGGTGCTGTTCTGGATC
>CAYVOP010000252.1:0-2216 GCA_964453105.1 uncultured Aquabacterium sp.
CCAGGCATCATTTCGACGTTGGCAGAAATATCACCGCGCTTGAGCAAATCCTTCAAACGCACGCTGTATTGCTTGCCGCCTTCGGCGCCGCGAACGAGCACGGCGCCATTGCCGTCGGCAAAATCAGTCAGGCCGCCGGCTTGCAGCATCACATCGAGAATGGTTTGCCCTTTTCGGAAAGGCACCGATTGAGGTTTACCGGCTTCGCCCACAATTCGAATTTGTTCGGTCGAAACCCCTTGGAAATTGTTGACCACCACGGTGACCACGGGTTCGCGAATGAATTTGCTCAGAGCTTTTTCAATATCGCGAGACAGATCGGCGGGGTTGCGGCCGGCCGCTTGCAAATCTTCCACCAGGGGCAGCGAGATGCGGCCATCAGGGCGAACGGTGATGTTGGCTGACAACTCGGGGTTGCGCCAGACCACGATGTTGAGCACATCCATGGCACCGATCTTGTAGAGCTGCTCGGCCGTTTGAACCTTGGCGGGGGCTTCGGGGTAGCGGCTGAGGCTGCCGCAGGCGGTCAGCGACAGGGCGCCGACCAGGGCCAGGCTCAGAGCGGTGGCCAAGGGGCGAATACTTTGGGGCATGAAACGCAACGACATGGGAGGTCTCCAGGATCACATCTGTTACCGCGATCTGATAAGTATCAGCGAAAGGCGCGGTGAAAATGGCAAAGGCTGCGCATGCGGCCAAGAATCATTTTGCTTGGCGCGGGGGTGATCTGAAAATCCCACGATTCAGGGCTGAATCACCCTGCGGTTGTGCTGTTGTGTGGAATCGGTCACGAAAAGGGGATTGTTTTCGCGACCGACTCCGCAGCCCATTCGCGGGCCAGGCCCATTATTGCGTCGACAAACTCAGGCCGGCGTGTTCACGCAATGGGTGGAAATGAATCTGCGGATGGCGTTCGGCGGTCAGGCGCAGGTCATAAGCCGAGGTCATCATGTAGGCCAGGGTGTCCGCGGCGTCCAGCGCCAGTTTGCTGGCGTTTTCGTCGGTGAACTTCTTCATGGCTTCCGGTGTGTCGGCCGTGATCCAGCGCGCGCCTGTGAAGCGGCAGGGCATCAGGCGGATGTCCACGCTGTACTCGGCCATCAGGCGGTGCTGTACCACTTCAAACTGCAGTTGGCCGACGGCGCCCAGAAGCATGGCGCCACCCACCTCGGGTCGGAAGACCTGAATGGCGCCTTCTTCGCCCAACTGAAGCAAACCAGCTTGCAATTGCTTGCTTTTCATGGGATTTTTCAATTCCACGGTCTGGAACAGTTCGGGCGCGAAGAAAGGCAGGCCGGTGTATTGCAGGTTGATGCCGTCGGTGATGGTGTCGCCCAGTTGCACGCCGCCGTGAGTGGTGAAGCCGATGATGTCGCCGGCAAAGGCTTCGTCCACCGCCTCGCGGCGTTGCGACAGGAAGGTCACCACCGAGGTGGGGCGGAGTTCCTTGCCACTGCGCTGTACCTTCAGTTTCATGCCCGGCTCGTATTTGCCCGAGCACACGCGCACGAAGGCAATGCGGTCGCGGTGCGAGGGGTCCATATTGGCCTGCACCTTGAACACCACGCCCGAGAAGTTTTCCATCTCGGGGGCAATCTCTTTGTGGGAGCCGTCTTTTTCGGTGCTGAAACGGGGGCGGGGCGAGGGGGCCAGGTCCACCAGGGCGTCGAGCACCTCTTGCACGCCGAAGTTGTTCACCGCCGAGCCGAAGAACACGGGGGTTTGCTTGGCGGCCAGAAATTGCTCGATGTCGAAGGCAGGGGCCGCTTCGGCCATCAGTTCCATGTTCTGTTCGGCCAGTTCCCACTCGTGACCGAAGCGCGCGGCCAGCTTGTCGCGTTCGCTTAAGGGGACGACTTCATCGTCTTCGCCGCGCTTGTCGGCGCCAGCGTCAAACAAGCGCATCGACTTCGTGCGCAGGTTGACGATGCCGCCAAACTGCTTGCCTTGGCCCACGGGCCAGGTCATGGGCACGCAGGGCATGCCCAGTTCGGCTTCGACTTCGTCTAGCAGTTCCAGCGGGTCGCGGCCTTCGCGGTCCATCTTGTTCACGAAGGTGATGATGGGCGTGTCACGCTGGCGGCACACCTCGATCAGTCGCTTGGTCTGGGCTTCCACACCGTTGGCGGCATCGATCACCATCAGGGCCGAGTCCACCGCAGTCAGCACGCGGTAGGTGTCTTCCGAGAAGTCCTTGTGGCCGGGGGTGTCGAGCA
>CAYVOP010000253.1:0-2186 GCA_964453105.1 uncultured Aquabacterium sp.
CTTATATTGGCTTCGCTCGCTAATTCGCTCACGCTGTGCAAGCCGCTTGCCCCGGAATGTTGCTGTCGTACAACTGCTCGCCTTCCTTCAACTGGAAGAAGAACCTGAACGACAAGCAGATCGCTTCCTTCCAGGAAGACCTGTCGGCTCTGGGCTACAAGTACCAGTTCATCACCCTGGCTGGTATCCACGTCAACTGGTACAACACCTTCCAATTCGCCCACGCTTACGCTCGCGGCGAAGGCATGAAGCACTACACCGAAATGGTGCAAGAGCCCGAATTCGCAGCTCGCGAAAAGGGTTACACCTTCGTGTCGCACCAACAAGAAGTGGGCGCAGGCTACTTCGACGACGTGACCACCGTGATCCAAGGTGGTTCGTCTTCCGTGAAGGCCCTGACCGGTTCGACCGAAGAAGAACAATTCCACTGATCTGTTGCCTGAGGCTCGCTTCGGTGGGCCTCAAGCCAGAAATGGAATGCAAAACCCGGCGCCGAAAGGCGTCGGGTTTTTTTATTGTCAGGCTACAATCTTGGAATTGATCCGGGGGTGCTCTCCGGTGGCTCACATCAGGTAAGAAACGTAGAAAGGCTGCCACGGTTATGACACCGCGAACTTCGACCACCACGTTCACCTCGACCGAGGTCTAGTCGGCTGGCCGCTGCTTTCGCATTTCCCTACCTGATCAGAAAGCGCGGCGCCTCCCGCGCTTTTTTGTTGCCTGTGCATGGCTGATGCATGCGGGCACACTTTCAAATTCAAGCAGAGACGAACATGATTTCGATTCAATTGCCCGATGGTTCCAAGCGTGAATTTCCGGGTCCTGTGACGGTGGCTGAAGTGGCTGCATCGATTGGTGCTGGTCTGGCCAAGGCGGCGTTGGCTGGTCGCGTGGGGCAGGGTGAGTCGGCCCGCCTGGTCGATACCAGTTTCCGCATGGAGGCGGATACCTCTTTGGCCATCATCACCGAGAAGGATGCCGATGGTCTGGACATCATTCGCCACTCGACGGCTCACTTGCTTGCCTATGCGGTGAAAGAGCTGTTCCCTGATGCGCAGGTCACCATCGGCCCGACCATCGAAGATGGTTTCTATTACGACTTCGCCTACAAGCGCCCCTTCACGCCCGAAGACCTGGCTGCCATCGAAAAGAAGATGACTGAGTTGGCCAAGAAGGATGAGAAGGTCGAGCGCAAGGTGTTGCCGCGCGATGAGGCCGTGTCTTACTTCAAGGGATTGGGCGAGCACTACAAGGCCGAAATCATTGAAAGTATTCCGGCTGATCAAGATGTGTCGCTGTACTCGGAAGGTGCGTTCACCGACCTGTGTCGCGGCCCTCACGTGCCTAGCACCGGCAAGATCAAGCACTTCAAGTTGATGAAGGTAGCGGGGGCGTATTGGCGTGGCGATCATCGCAACGAACAGTTGCAGCGCGTTTATGGCACGGCCTGGACGAGCAAAGATGACCTGCAGCTGTACCTGACTCGCCTGGAGGAGGCGGAAAAACGCGACCACCGCAAGCTGGGGCGTGAGCTGGATTTGTTTCACATTGATGATCACGCCCCTGGTGTGGTGTTCTGGCACCCCAAGGGCTGGACGGTGTGGCAAGCGGTCGAGCAGTACATGCGCCAGATCTATCGTGACAACGGGTACCAGGAGGTCAAGGGTCCGCAGATCATCGATAAGACGCTGTGGGAGAAGACGGGTCACTGGGACAAGTACCGCGACAACATGTTCACGACCGAGTCGGAAAAGCGTGACTACGCGCTCAAGCCGATGAACTGCCCTGGCCACATCTTGATCTTCAACCAAGGCATCAAGAGCTATCGTGATTTGCCCATCCGATTCGGTGAGTTTGGGCAGTGCCATCGCAATGAGCCGTCGGGCGGCTTGCACGGCATCATGCGTGTGCGCGGTTTCACGCAGGATGACGGTCACGTTTTCTGTACCGAAGACCAGATCCTGCAGGAGTGCGTGGACTTCACGGCCTTGCTGCAAGCGGTCTATAAAGACTTCGGCTTTACTGACATCATCTACAAGGTGGCTACGCGTCCTGAGCATCGCATCGGTTCCGATGAGGTGTGGGACAAGGCTGAGCAAGCCTTGATGGAGTCGCTGCGTGCTACCAACAGCGAGTTCACCATCGCCCCCGGGGATGGCGCTTTCTATGGTCCGAAGATCGAATAC
>CAYVOP010000254.1:0-2158 GCA_964453105.1 uncultured Aquabacterium sp.
CTGCATGACCACTCTGCCACCAGGCCGCGCTTACTCCGGCGACCCGGATCCGGCCAGGCCGTTCGGGTCCTAAAAAAGCGAAACCCCGGTTGCCCGAGGTCTTGCTTCTTAGTTTGGAGCGGGAAACGAGACTCGAACTCGCGACCCCGACCTTGGCAAGGTCGTGCTCTACCAACTGAGCTATTCCCGCACGGAAACACGCATCATACGGATGTGGGCGGTACTGTCAATCCTCGAGCTGGCAAATTGGGCGGCGACCCTGCCCGCCCTTGCCTGCGCCGCGCGCGGTACAATGGCTTGAATCGGTTGAAGAACGGCCCCAACATGCGCTTTTACCAGAACGTCATCGCAGGTTTGCCCACGCGCAAGCCGCCAGCGGCCAATTCCCTGGTCATCAATCCCCGCGCTCTTAAGCAATGGATCGATGTGCTGCCGCTGGCCAATGTCAGCGTTGCCGCGCGCATGCTATTCCAGGTGCTGCACGAGCTTAACTCGGTGACGCTGGAGCCGATGGCGCGCCTCAACGCACTTGAGAACTTGCGCATGCCGGTCATGCAATTGACCGACGCGGTGGACAACCAAGTAATCGGCGCGGGCTTCCCGTTACCGCCGGCCAAAGCGCAGCTGAGCACGGTGGCGCGTGACTTTCATCGCCAGATGTCGCTCGGTTACCGCCTGGTGATCCAGGACCTCTGCGGCGCGGAAGGCAAAATACCCTTCCTGCGCGGCAAAACAGTTATTTTGTCGGTGGTGCGCGCCATCTCCCACTTGGGCGCTGAACTGGTGGCGGGTTATTTCCTCTACGCCTCGCCCCCTCAGGGTTTGTGGCTGACCCTCAATGCCCTGTTTGGCTACGCACAGGAAGCGGGCTTGGTGGAAAAAACCGTCGAGGATCCGTTGTACGAGAACACCGGCCTGAGCGCCCGGCTGGCATACGCGCAAATCGTTCTGCTCGCGGTGTCCAACCCTTATCGATTGAACCAAAAAGAGATCGATGAAGCGCGTGCTTTAACCAGAATATGGTCCGCCCAGGTGCACCTGCGCAACGACGCTGCCCGTGGTCGAGCATACGCCATCCCCCTGGAAGAGGACCGCGGGCCAGGATATCTACCCGAAGAACGCTTGCAAGCGCAGCACCGCGTAGTCGCTTTCGACACTTCCGCGCTGGAATCGGACTTACAGCGGCAAGTAGACCTGGCGCGCACGGTCGGCGGCCACCTGACTTTCACCGCCAAAGGCTACCCTTCGGTGCCGGCCAGCGCCGAGCTGGTCTCGCGCATGATGGCCAGTTGGCAACCCGCCGCCGAACGCAACTTCGAACGCTTGCCCGCGGGGTACCAGCTGGACACGCTGCTCGGCATCCATGCGGTGCACTTCCACCTTGCCGGCGGCGTGGAATTTGAGTCCTACCTCAGGCGTGTGTGTGGCACTTCCATCCACGCCAGCGAGCGCGAGCGCCAGGCGCCACGCTTGGCCACCATGCAGGAAAATCTCAAGCCACAGATTCACAGCGCCAATGTGTTAGACCAAAGCCTGGGCGGCTACCGCTTGTTGTGGGACAAGGAACGGGCCGCGCGCGCGCGCGTGGGCGAGTTGATTGCCATCAGTGCGCCACTGCAGGGCGACGAGACCCCATACGAGCGCGATTGGATGGTCGGAGTCATCCGCTGGCTGCGCATCAGCCCGGAAGGCGCCGTGGACGCAGGCATCAGCTTGTTGTCGCGCCACGCCCGACCGGGTGTCATTCGCGCGCTCGACGCGCAAGGCCATCCCAAACCTGGGGTGCGCAGCATCTACCTTGGTGCGCAGGACGAGCCCAACCCGTTGCATGCCGTGCTGGCACCCACCTTATTGGACTGCCAAGCGGCACGCTATGAAATGCGTACCTCGCCTCCGCGCGATTCGGATGCCGACAGCCTCAGCGTGCAGGCGCTGAGCCGACTCAGCGTGCAGGAAAAAACCGCATCGTTTCTAAAACTGGCGGTTTCCTGAATGAACAAATCGATGTTGCGCGCTCAGCACGGCGGCGCCATCGCGCGCCCACCCCGGAGGTTTGGGTGAACGCTACAGTGCTACAAACGCGGCGGCCGTCGCATGCCGTGCAGATCGGTGGCGTCACCGTGGGCGGCGGCGCGCCGGTAGTCGTTCAATCCATGAC
>CAYVOP010000255.1:0-2139 GCA_964453105.1 uncultured Aquabacterium sp.
CACCTCGGGAATGTCCAGGCCCTCGCGCAACAGGTTGATGCCCACCAGCACATCGAAGGTGCCCAAGCGGAGGTCGCGCAAGATTTCGACGCGCTCAACGGTGTCGATGTCGGAGTGCAAATACCTAACCTTGACACCGTTGTCAGTGAGGTAGTCGGTGAGCTGCTCAGCCATGCGCTTGGTCAGCGTGGTGATCAGCACGCGCTCTTCTTTTTCGATGCGGATGCGAATTTCTTGCAGCACGTCATCGACCTGATGGGTGGCCGGACGCACTTCCACAATCGGGTCTAGCAGCCCGGTGGGTCGAACCACCTGCTCGACCACATTGTCGGTGTGATTCTTTTCCCAGTCGCCAGGGGTGGCCGACACGAAGATGACCTGGCGCATCTTGCGCTCGAACTCGTCGAACTTCAGGGGGCGGTTGTCGAGCGCCGACGGCAGGCGGAAGCCATATTCCACCAAGGTGGTTTTGCGCGAACGGTCGCCGTTGTACATGCCCCCCAACTGGCCAATCATGACGTGGCTTTCATCGAGGAACATGAGGGACTCAGGCGGCATGTAGTCCACCAGCGTGGGCGGAGGATCACCGGGCTTGGCGCCTGAAAGGTGCCGGGTGTAGTTCTCGATGCCCTTGCAGTGCCCCACCTCTTGCAGCATTTCCAGATCGAACCGGGTGCGTTGCTCCAGGCGTTGGGCTTCTACCAATTTGCCCATGCCCACCAGCTCTTTAATCCGGCCATTCAGCTCGTCTTTGATGGCCTCGATGGCCACCAGCACCCGCTCGCGGGGCGTGACGTAATGGCTGGATGGGTAGATGGTGAAGCGCGGAATCTTCTGCTGAATGCGGCCAGTCAACGGGTCAAACAACTGAATCGAATCGATCTCGTCGTCGAACAATTCAATGCGCACGGCCAATTCGCTGTGTTCGGCGGGAAACACATCGATGGTGTCGCCTCGCACACGGAAAGTGCCCCGCCCAAAGTCCATGTCATTGCGCTGGTACTGCATGCGAATGAGCTGCGCAATCACATCGCGCTGGCCCAGTTTGTCGCCCACCCGAGCAAGCAGCACCATCTGCATGTAGTCCTCAGGCTTGCCGATACCGTAGATGGCCGACACGGTGGCCACGATGACCACATCTCGGCGCTCCAGAATGCTTTTGGTGGCGCTCAGCCGCATCTGCTCAATGGCTTCGTTGATGGCGCTGTCTTTTTCAATGAACAGATCGCGCTGAGGAACGTAGGCCTCGGGCTGGTAGTAGTCGTAGTAACTGACGAAGTATTCAACCGCGTTGTTGGGAAAGAACTCGCGGAATTCGGCATACAACTGCGCCGCCAAAGTCTTATTGGGCGCAAACACGATGGCCGGCCGCCCCAGGCGGGCAATGGTGTTGGCCATGGTGAAAGTTTTGCCCGAGCCGGTCACCCCCAGCAGCGTCTGGTACACGAGACCGTCTTGCACACCCTCGACCAGGCCAGCAATGGCCGTGGGCTGGTCACCCGCAGGCGGATAGGGCTGGAACAACTGAAATGGCGAGTCGGGAAAAGTCACGAATTGGCCGCCTGAATCGCCCACCTCGCCCCCGTTTACGGAGGTTTGTGAACTGTTGACGTCAATCAGATCTGGCATGTTCGAACTTTGGCGAGATAATAAAGGGTTTGCCCGAGTGACCAAACTGGCGTGACCAAACAGGTTCGGCCAGCGTTAGCTCGGTGCGTTATTGCTTTTCAGCTTATCCCAACCCACCGGAGACTGCTTGCATGGCCTCTTTGTTTGCCACCGTTGAAATGGCCCCCCGTGACCCGATTCTGGGCCTGAACGAACAATTCAACGCCGACACCAACCCCAATAAGGTGAACCTGGGCGTGGGTGTGTACACCGACGACAACGGCAAGCTGCCCCTGCTGAAGTGCGTGGCCGCTGCTGAAAAGCAGATGATGGAAGCCCCCAAGGCACGTGGCTACTTGCCCATCGACGGGATCGTGGCCTACGACAAGGCCGTGCAAGGCCTGGTGTTTGGTGCCGAGCACCCCGCCGTCAAGGGTGGTCGCATTGCCACCGCTCAAGCCATCGGCGGTACCGGCGGCCTGAAGCTGGGCGCCGACTTCCTCAAGCGTCTGAACCCCGACGCGCAAGTGC
>CAYVOP010000256.1:0-2027 GCA_964453105.1 uncultured Aquabacterium sp.
ACGGGGTTGTCTTCCAGAATCAGAACCTTGACAGTCATGAAGCTCCTCCCGAGGCAGGCCTCTCGGCAAGCCTGGGTTGATGGTTTTCCCCTCGGACAACTGGGGTACAGGGCTCATCCATTCGGATGATGAGTATCGGCGCATTATCGGTGCGTCGGCAGATGTCGTCACGCCACTCACCCCCCTTGGATTGACGGGGAAGAGACACCAAAAGGGCTTACCCTAATGCCTCAGCGAGTCAGCTCAGGACTTTTACAATAGCGCCATGCGTATTCTGATTGCCAACGACGACGGATATCTGGCCCCCGGGCTGGCCGCTCTGGTCAAAGCCTGCGAGGGCCTGGGTCACATCGACGTGTTTGCGCCAGAACGCAACGCGAGCGGAACGTCCAATGCCCTCACGCTCCATCACCCGCTGACCGTTCACACGGCCCCCAGCGGCTTCCATTTTGTCACCGGCACCCCGTCTGACTGCGTGCATCTGGCCCTCACTTCGGGCCTGATTCCCAAGCCGGATCTGGTGCTGTCGGGCATCAACAATGGCGCCAACATGGGCGACGACACCTTGTACTCCGGTACGGTGGCGGCGGCCACGGAAGGCTACCTGTTCGGGGTGCCCGCCATTGCGTTTTCCCTGACCGACAGGGGCTGGGGCCATCTCGATAAAGCCGCCCGGGTGGCGCGTCGGGTGGTCGAGGCGGTTCTGGCGCGTCCTCCGGCTACCGGCCCCTGGCTGTTGAATGTCAACATGCCCGCGATTGAAGACCTGGAAGAAGCGCCTTGGCACGTGACCCGATTGGGGCGCCGCCATGCCAGCCGTCCTGCCATTGCGCAAACCAACCCGCGTGGGGACACCATTTACTGGATTGGCCCCGCAGGTGATGCCCGGGAAGAGGGCGACGGCACCGATTTTCAAGTCACCCGCGACGGCGGCGTCTCGATCACGCCATTGCAGGTTGACATGACCGATCATGGCGCCATCCCGACCTGGCACGGCTGGCTGGGTGTGCGATGAGCCACGGGCAGTCTTCTGATAACAAGCCGCCCAAGCGGTTTCCCCTGATGCTGGACAAGGTTTCCAGCCAAGCAGGGGGTAACCGCAGCCGCAGCAGCCCCGCCGCCGTTCAGCGCGAGGTGTTGAGGCCGCAGGCGCACTTGCATCAGGTTGAACAAGACCGCCGGCGCCACACGGTGCCGCAGGGCGTCGGCCTGGACTCTATGCCCGTGCGCTTGCGCATGGTGGAGCGTTTGCGCGCAGACGGCATCACTCATATGGCGGTGCTGGAAGCCTTCGCACGCATGCCGCGCCATTTGTTCGTGGACACGGCCCTGGTCAACCAGGCCTATGAAGACACCAGCTTGCCCATTGGCTTGGGGCAGACTATCTCCAAACCCTCGGTCGTGGGCACGATGTTGCAGTTGTTGTGCGCGCGGCCTGGGCTGACGCAGCCGCACGTTGACTTGGCTCGTCCACTGGGGGCCTGCCTGGAGGTGGGCACCGGGTGCGGCTACCAGGCGGCTTTGCTGAGCTTGTTGGCGCGGCATGTGGTGTCCATCGAGCGCCTGCGCGATCTGCACCTCAAGGCTCGCAGCAATCTGGATGTGATTCGCCAGCATGTGCCCACCTGGCAAGATGTTCGCCTGGTGTATGGCGACGGCATGGTGGGGCATGCACCGCAGGCACCCTATGACACCATCATTGCGGCGGCGGGCGGTTCGGCTTTGCCTCAGGCCTGGCTGGATCAATTGGCGCCCGGAGGGCGTTTGATTGCCCCCATGGAAGACGCCCGCGGGCAAGGCCAGGTCCTGACCGTGGTTGATCGTCTGCCCGATGGCAGCCTGCAGCACACCCGTGCGGGTGCTGTATTGTTCGTACCACTAAAATCCGGCATCACTTGAAGTGACGCTCATGCTCATGATTTCCCGTTTTCGTCTGGCCTCCGTGGCTGTCCTGTTGTCTCTGTTGGCCGGCTGTGCCACCCAGCACCACCGTGCGCCCGTGGAAGATCGGGGTCGTTCTGGTGGCG
>CAYVOP010000257.1:0-2006 GCA_964453105.1 uncultured Aquabacterium sp.
GGCGGCCACGTAGTTGGCGTTCAGGATCGCCACCTCGGTGGCGGTTTTGAGACCATCAGCACCCATCATGCGAATGTACATCCAGCTGATGGGCAGCACGGCGGCGTTACCCAAAGGCGCAGCGGACACCGCACCCACTTGTTGTTCCGTACCCAGTTGAGCCGAGCGGTGTGCGGGCAGGTAGGGGGCGAGGTCTTCGACCACGCAGACTGGGCCGACACCGGGGCCGCCACCGCCGTGGGGGATGCAGAAGGTCTTGTGCAGGTTCAGGTGGCTCACGTCGCCGCCGAACTGACCGGGTGCGGCCAGGCCAACCAAGGCGTTCATGTTGGCGCCGTCCACATAGACGCGGCCGCCGTGGGCGTGGACCAGCTTGCACAGCTCGGTCACGCGGGTTTCGAACACGCCGTAGGTGGATGGGTAGGTGATCATGACCGCAGCCAGATTGGCGCTGTGCAGTTCGCACTTGGCCTTCAGGTCATCCAGGTCCACGTTGCCATCGGCATCGCACTTGGTGACGACCACTTTCATGCCGACCATTTGGGCCGAGGCTGGGTTGGTGCCGTGGGCCGATTCGGGGATCAGGCAGATGTCGCGGTGGCCTTGGCCCTTGGCTTCGTGATAGGCCTTGATGATCAGCAGGCCCGCGTATTCGCCTTGTGAGCCGGCATTGGGTTGCAGACTGATGCCAGCGTAGCCGGTGGCTTGCGACAGCCAGGCGCACAGTTGCTCGTTGAGCAGGTCGTAGCCCTTCAGTTGAGCACGGGGCGCGAAGGGGTGGATGTGTGCGAACTCAGGCCAGGTGATGGGAATCATCTCGCTGGTGGCGTTGAGCTTCATCGTGCAAGAACCCAGCGGGATCATGGTGCGGTCCAGCGTCAGATCCTTGTCGGCCAAGGCGCGCAGGTAGCGCAGCATCTCGGTTTCCGAGTGGTGGGTGTTGAACACGGGGTGGCTCAGGTAGGCGCTGGTGCGGCGGAGGGCTTCAGGCAGGCCCAGCTTCACCCCGGCTTCAAAAGCGGTGAATGAAGGCACGGCCTTGCCGTTGGCAAACACAGTCCACAGATCGGTGATGTCTTTGCGGGTAACGGTTTCGTCCAGGGAAATGGACACGGTGTCGTCGCTGGACAAACGCAGGTTGATGCCAGCTTGCTCGGCCGCAGCGACGATGGCATCGCGGTTGGGCGTCAAGACCTGGATGGTGTCGAAATAGGTGTCGTGAATCAGTTGGTAGCCCAGCGACTTCAGACCTTCGGCCAGGATGGCGGTGTAGCTCGCTACGCGCAGGGCGATGCGCTTGAGGCCTTCTGGGCCGTGGTAGACCGCGTACATGCTGGCCACGACAGCGGGCAGCACCTGGGCAGTACAGATGTTGGACGTGGCCTTTTCGCGGCGGATGTGCTGTTCGCGGGTTTGCAGGGCCAGACGGTAGGCAGGGTCGCCATGGCTGTCAACGCTCACGCCGACCAGGCGGCCAGGCATGGAGCGCTTGAGTTCGTCTTTGGTCGCCAGGTAAGCGGCGTGCGGGCCGCCGTTGCCCATGGGCATGCCCAAGCGCTGGGTGGTGCCGCAGGCGATGTCGGCGCCCAGCTCGCCAGGAGGCGTCAGCAGGGTCAAGGCCAGCAAGTCGGCCGCCACGATGGCCATCGCGCCCTTGGCGTGCAGGGCGTCGATCAGGGGCTTCAGGTCACGGACTTGGCCATTGACGCCAGGGTATTGCAGCAAAGCCGCAAAGCAGTCTTTGGTTTGCAGGTCTTCGGCCAGCTTGGCGGCGTGCACGACCTCGACGGTGATGCCCAGCGGCTTGGCGCGGGTCTGGATCACTTCCAGGGTCTGGGGCAGCACATCGTGGCACACCACGAAACGGGTGGACTTGCTCTTGCCGCCACGGGCAGCCAAGGTCATGGCTTCAGCCGCTGCGGTGGCTTCGTCCAGCATGGAGGCATTGGCGATGGCCATGCCGGTCAGGTCGGTCACCATGGTCTGGAAGTTGACCAGGGCTTCCA
>CAYVOP010000258.1:0-1994 GCA_964453105.1 uncultured Aquabacterium sp.
AAAACGCTTGTCGTGCAAGTGTTGGCAATCCGAATCAAAGTGCGGGTTATTCATAGCCTTTTCGATCCGAATCGGCCTTGAGGTAGCGCAACTCGCTCACTAGAATGAATTGAGAAATCTCATATCTTGAATAGGTATGAGCCTCGGTTCACCGCGCCTGGTGCGGATCGAGCCGGCATTTCAATCTTTGGCGGGCGAAGACATGATCAACGATCTTGGGTATCGGGTGAGTCGGTTTGGGCGTGCGGTTTCAAAGCTGGGGGTGATCGGTTCGGCGCTGGCCAGTGCCGCAGCCTGGGCTGTGAATGATTTGCCCGGTGGGCCTGGGGTCAAGCAACTCGACCTGCCGCCGGCGGCAACCAAGATTGCTGCTGCGCAGTCTGACCTCCACTACATGATGCTCTACATCTGTGGGGCCATCTTTGTGGCGGTCTTCGGGGTGATGTTCTATTCCATCTTTCATCACCGCAAGTCCAAAGGCGCCAAGCCGGCTGACTTCCATGAGTCGACCACAGTCGAAATCATCTGGACCATCATTCCTTTCCTGATCGTGATTGGCATGGCCTTGCCAGCGACCAAAGTGGTCGTAGCGCAGAAGGACACCACCAACTCCGACATCACCATCAAAGCCACTGGCTACCAGTGGAAATGGGGTTACGACTACATCAAGGGCGAGGGCGAGGGCATTGCCTTCTTGTCAACCCTCGATGCTTCACAGCGTGCTTTGTCTGACGCCGGCAAGCCAGCAGGCGACAACTATCTGTTGAAGGTAGACAACCCCCTGGTGGTGCCCGTTGACAAGAAAATCCGCATCATCACCACCGCGAACGATGTGATTCACTCCTTCATGGTGCCGCGCTTCGGCATCAAGCAAGACGCGATTCCAGGCTTCGTGCGTGACACATGGTTCCGTGCTGAACAGGTGGGCGATTTCTACGGTCAGTGCGCCGAGCTGTGCGGTAAGGAGCACGCCTACATGCCCATTCACGTGAAGGTGCTGTCGGCTGAAGACTATTCCAAGTGGGTGACTGAGCGCCAGAAGGAAATGCAAGCCAAGGCCGATGACCCCACCAAGACCTGGACGCAGAAAGACCTGCTGGCCCGAGGCGAGAAGGTCTACAACGCCAACTGCGCAGCCTGTCACCAGGCCAATGGCAAGGGCGGCGGCGCGGTCAAGCCTCTGGACGGTTCGGCTGTGGTGCTCGACTCCGATCAGAGCAAGCAGATTCACGTGCTGCTCAACGGTCAGAACAACATCATGCCGGCTTGGAAACAGCTGTCTGATGTGGAAATTGCCGCAGTGATCACGTACACGAAAAACCACTGGTCCAACAAGACCGGCCAAACCGTTCAGCCCGCCGAAGTGCTGGCCGCCCGCAAGTAAGGCGTTGTACCGGATCAGTCAGGAAAGGATACGCAATGAGCGCAGTGCTCCATCATGGTGACCACGCCCACGACCATCATCACGACCACCCCCATGGTTGGCGTCGGTGGTTGCATGCGACCAACCACAAAGACATCGGGACGCTGTACCTGCTGTTCTCCTTGACCATGCTGATGATCGGCGGCGTCCTCGCTTTGGGGATCCGTGCCGAGTTGTTCCAGCCGGGCTTGCAGTTCCTCAACCCCGAACTGTTCAACCAGTTCACCACCATGCACGGCATCATCATGGTGTTCGGGGCCATCATGCCGGCCTTCGTCGGTGTGGCCAACTGGATGATTCCGCTGCAAATTGGCGCATCTGACATGGCCTTCGCGCGCATGAACAACTTCAGCTTCTGGCTGATGATTCCTGCAGCCATCTTGCTCGTGGCCTCATTCTTCCTGCCGGGCGGCGCGCCCGCAGCGGGATGGACTTTGTACGCGCCCTTGACCCTGCAGATGGGCCCTTCGATGGATGCCGGCATCTTTGCCATGCACATCCTGGGTGCCAGTTCGATCATGGGTTCGATCAACATCATCGTCACCATTCTCAATATGCGTGCCCCAGGCAT
>CAYVOP010000259.1:0-1954 GCA_964453105.1 uncultured Aquabacterium sp.
AGGCCAGGGCGTGTTCCATGGTTTCGCGATCGCGGATTTCGCCCATGAGGATGACGTCGGGTGCCTGGCGCAGGGTGTTCTTCAGGGCCATTTCCCAGCCATCGGTGTCGATGCCCACTTCGCGCTGCGTGACGATGCAGTTCTTGTGCGGGTGCACGAATTCGACCGGGTCTTCGATGGTGATGATGTGGCCGTAGGAGTTTTCGTTGCGGTGGTCGACCATGGCCGCCAACGTGGTCGATTTACCCGAGCCGGTGGCCCCCACCAAAATGAGCAGGCCGCGCTTGGCCATGACCACTTCCTTGAGGATCTGGGGCAGGCCCAGGCCGTCCACCGTGGGCAACTGCTGCGGAATGACCCGCATGACCATGCCAATGCAACCTTGCTGCACAAAGGCATTGACCCGGAAACGACCGATGCCGCCGGGTGAGATGGCGAAGTTGCACTCCTTGGTGCGCTCGAACTCAGCGGACTGCTTGTCGTTCATGACCGCGCGCGCCAAAGAGATGGTGTGCTGCGCGGTAAGCGGCTGGGGCGACACCTTGGTGACCTTGCCGTCGACCTTGATGGCGGGCGGGAAGTCGGCTGTCAGAAACAGATCGGAGCCACCACGGGCCACCATGAGCCGCAGCAGATCGTTGATGAATTTCGAAGCCTGGTCGCGTTCCATCGCACCGTCCTTAAATTATGAATACTGGGGTCTTGGCATGTATCAGCCTGCCGCCAACAGGGCGCCGAGTCGAGCACTGAGTTGACGCATGCGCAATGACAAGCGGCGGGCGGTCGAGGCCATCAGGGCCATGCCCAGGCGGGGCTCCTCGATGGCCAACTCATCCAGCGCGCCGCTGGTGAGGACCGCAATCGAGCACCGACTCAGGGTCATACAAGACGCGAAACGGGCCCCCGCATCCAGCAGCGACATTTCACCCAAGACGTCGCCTTCACGGGCTTCGGCCAGCCGCGCGCGTGCGCCTGTGGGCTGCACGCGGTCCACGGCCACCAAGCCTTCCAGCACGATCAGGGCGTAGTCGCCCTTTTCGTCTTGCTGAATGAGCTCGCGCCCTGGGGGCACGGAAATGAAGTCGAGGTGGTCGAGCAGCTTGCGGCGGTCTTCGTTGCTGAGCGAGGCCATCAGGGCATCACTGCCCCAGGCCTTGAGCAGCAGCTCCAGCCCCTGGGCGGGCTCAAGCGCATGCGCGCCCACAGCCAAGGCTCGCGCCGTCCAGGCCGAGGTGGCTCGGGCTTGCTCGGGTCGCTCCAGAAACTGGGTGGCGAAAAAGCCTTCGTCGTCGGCTTGAGGCGGCGCTGGCCGCGCCCCGCCAAGGTCGCCCGGCCGGGTGTTCGACGCCGAGGAGACGCCTGATACGAATCGGTCCAGCAGTCGTTTCATGTCAGCCTGGGAAGTTTTCTGGGAACTTGGCCTTGGCGCGCGCCTCGGCCGGCGAAATCACGTTACGACGCACCAAGTCGGCCAGATTCTGGTCCAGGGTCTGCATGCCCTGAGAGTTACCGGTCTGGATAGCCGAGTACATCTGCGCGATCTTGTTTTCGCGAATCAGGTTTCGAATGGCCGCCGTGCCCACCATGATTTCGTGGGCGGCAACCCGACCCTGCCCATCTTTGGTCTTGCACAGGGTTTGTGAAATCACGGCCTGCAGAGATTCGGACAACATGGCGCGAACCATGTCTTTTTCGGCTGCGGGGAACACGTCGACCACCCGGTCAATGGTTTTCGCGGCGCTGGAGGTGTGCAGGGTACCGAACACCAAGTGGCCGGTTTCAGCCGCAGTCAAGGCCAGGCGGATGGTTTCCAAGTCACGCATTTCACCCACGAGGATGGCGTCGGGGTCTTCACGCAGCGCCGAACGCAAGGCGTTGTTGAAACTCATGGTGTGCGGACCGACTTCGCGCTGGTTGATCAGGCACTTTTTCGATTCGTGCACGAATTCGATCG
>CAYVOP010000260.1:0-1797 GCA_964453105.1 uncultured Aquabacterium sp.
CGATTGCCCGTGCTGCCATCGGCATTCCGATAGTCGCCGCGCAGCGTCTTGATGGGCGTGCGATAGGTCTTTCCGTCCAGCGTATAGACCATGTCGCCGTCTTGTACCGTACCCTGATCAGCAGCCGCAGCTTCCTTGTCCGAAACGCCACTGACAATCTCGATGTCGAATCGCTTGTTGCCGTGATCCGGCTTCAGGCGAGCGATGATGTTCCGGCCCTTGGAGATCACCCACGATGGGGACAGAGGAACCATCCATCCCGTTTCAGGGCAACGGGCTTCTACGCAATAGAGATAAGACTTGGCGCGATTGCCCTGCTTGTCGTGTTCAATGCCCAGCTTCGTGATCTCCGCATCCACCGACTTGGCAACACGTTCCTGCGACTTCTCGATTTCTGAGCGCCGCTCCGGGCTTGAACCAATGATGTTCAATGCGCCCCAAGTCAGCATACAGGCGATGGGGTTGAGGTCGGAGGCATACACGTCGCAGCCGATGCGCGCAGCCTCAAAAGGGATAGAGCCGCCGCCGCTAAAAGTGTCGCCCACGCGGGCGCGGTGGCCGTAACGCAAGACGCCCAGCTGTTCCACCAGCTCGGGCAAGGACCGTACGCTTAAACCGAGATGAGCATAGTGACGATTGACCTCTGCCCACACCGGAGCGAAGAGCCAGTCTTGATCCAGTTCTTCCGGGCGTTTGCTTATGGTGGCTTTTTCTTCGTAACCAGACAGGGTGGCCAGTGCCTGGCGGTACAGAACCAGCTTGTCGTCATCGGTGACGTCGCGTCGCCAACCGCGTCCGCCAAAGTAGCGTTCCGGGTCCGAGATAGGGATCATCTCCTGGAGCCTGGACACTGAGAACGCGTTGGCAGCCAGTGCCCGTCGGGCCAATCCTTCATCGTCGAACGCCATAAGCTTTTCGAAGATGGCGAGATCTGCTTCCGCGTCGTCAGTGGGTGGCAACAGGCTGCCAAGCACGATGGCGCGCACCAAGATCAGTGGCTTGCGCCCCTTCCAGTAGGAGCCGAGCCCGGTCAGGGTTTGGCCAAGATTTGCCTTCCGCTCCTTTTGTGCCTCGAACGACACCTTCTGGGCGGGGAAAACTGTTTCGATCAGCGCGGGCGCATCTTTCAGGGCCAAGGGCGTGAGAGTGATTGTTGTTTTTTGCATTCCCTGATGAATCCTCAATGGGCCGAAGCCGCGTCAGGTGACAGCCAGCCGTGGGAGCGCAGCCGCTCTTCGGCAATGGCAAGCTGGCGCGGGGTGAACTGCTGCTTGCGTGCGTTCCAGCTATAGACCTGACGTTCTACGCTCTCGTGCTGTGTGGCACCCTCGCGGCTCATCACCCAATGCACTGTGGCGAGGAGTTCTAGCCCGTAAGGTGACTCGAAGCCCTCGACCAGCTTGGTTACGCGCTCGAAACGGGCGCGGCTGATGTCGTGTTGATCCAGATAATCCTTGGCGTCTTCCACCGCGCCGGGCACCAATGTGAGTGGCTTGTCCGGCGCATCGCCACCATCGGCATAACCCGCGATCAAATGCCCTTCCACCGCCTTTAGCACATGCCGAAGGTTCTCGGCGTAAGGGCCATAGTGATGCTTGACATACTGAAGCCGCAGCGGCTCACCAGCCTCTTGCATGAAGTACATCAGCTTGTGGACTTCCAGCAGGGTGACAAAGGGGTCGAGCAGGCCGCCAAGATAGCGCTGCATCAGTTCCACCAAGGCTGCGCGACCCGCTGTCATTTTGGGCACCTCGCGCACATGCGCCATCTTGTCGTTGGTCGGTGCGCCCTTGGGCT
>CAYVOP010000261.1:0-1743 GCA_964453105.1 uncultured Aquabacterium sp.
GTGCGCGAGTTCGGCATGGCCGCCATCATGAACGGCGTGGCCCTGCACGGCGGCTTCATCCCCTACGGCGGCACCTTCCTGACCTTCAGCGACTACAGCCGCAACGCCATCCGCATGGCCGCGCTGATGAAGCAGCGCGTGATCCATGTGTTCACCCACGACTCCATCGGTCTGGGCGAAGACGGCCCCACTCACCAGTCCATCGAGCACGCAGCCAGCCTGCGTTTGATCCCAGGTCTGGATGTCTGGCGTCCTGCTGACACCACCGAAACCGCCGTGGCCTGGTCCATGGCGCTGGCCAACAAGAATCGCCCCTCGGCGCTGCTGTTGTCGCGTCAGAACCTGCCTTACGCCCCCAAGCAAGATGCGGATGTCATCACGCAAGGTGGCTATGTTTTGGCCGAACCCTCAGAGGTGGGGTTGAAGAAAAAGCCGGTTGCCGTGATCATCGCGACCGGTTCCGAAGTCCAGCTGGCGCTGCATGCCCAGGCTGAATTGGCCAAGTCGGGTGTGCCGGTGCGCGTGGTGTCCATGCCGTCGACCAACGTGTTTGACCGTCAGCCGCTGGACTACAAGAAGAGCGTGCTGCCGGTTGGCCTGCCCCGCGTGGCGGTGGAAGCCGGTGTCTCGGACTTCTGGTGGAAGTATGGCGTCGCTGCTGTCGTGGGCATCGATACCTATGGTGAGTCGGCACCTGCTGGCGACCTGTTCAAGCACTTCGGTTTCACCACACAGAACGTGGTTGACACCGTGAAGGTGGCTTTGGGCTTGGCCAAGCTGCGTCGCTGATTGTTGCGTACTGAATTCAATTCACGTTGTTTCTTGTCTTACTGAGGATCTCGTCATGACCATCAAGGTTGGTATCAACGGCTTTGGCCGCATCGGTCGCATGGTGTTCCGCGCTGCTGTGCAAAACTTCGCCAACGACATCGAAATCGTCGGCATCAACGACTTGCTCGAGCCCGACTACCTGGCTTACATGTTGAAGTACGACAGCGTGCACGGCCGCTTCAAGGGCGACGTGGCTGTGGACGGCAACACCCTGGTCGTCAACGGCAAGAAGATCCGCTTGACCGCCGTGAAGAACCCCGCTGAGCTGAAGTGGGACGAAGTGGGCGCTGACGTTGTGATCGAGTCGACCGGCCTGTTCCTGACCAAGGAAACCGCTGAAGCCCACATCAAGGCTGGTGCCAAGAAGGTCATCATGTCGGCTCCTTCTAAGGACGACACCCCCATGTTCGTCTTTGGCGTGAACGACAAGACCTACGCTGGTCAGACCATCATCTCCAACGCTTCGTGCACCACCAACTGTCTGGCCCCTGTGGCCAAGGTGTTGAACGACACCTTCGGCATCAAGCGCGGCCTGATGACCACCGTGCACGCAGCCACCGCCACGCAAAAGACCGTGGACGGCCCGAGCAACAAGGACTGGCGCGGCGGCCGTGGCATTCTGGAAAACATCATCCCCAGCAGCACCGGCGCGGCCAAGGCCGTGGGCGTGGTGATTCCTGAGCTGAACAAGAAGCTGACCGGCATGGCCTTCCGCGTGCCCACCTCCGACGTGTCGGTGGTGGACCTGACGGTGGAGCTGAACAAAGAAGCCAGCTACGACGACATCTGCAAGGCCATGAAGGCTGCCTCCGAAGGCGCCATGAAGG
Source organism: uncultured Aquabacterium sp. (assembly GCA_964453105.1). Taxonomy (GTDB): domain Bacteria; phylum Pseudomonadota; class Gammaproteobacteria; order Burkholderiales; family Burkholderiaceae_C; genus Aquabacterium. The sequence continues at coordinate 1,659 of CAYVOP010000261.1, forward strand.
GCGTGCTGGGCTACACCGAAGATAAGGTGGTGGCCACCGACTTCCGTGGCGAGCCCTGCACCTCGGTGTTCGACGCCGAAGCCGG
>CAYVOP010000262.1:0-1710 GCA_964453105.1 uncultured Aquabacterium sp.
GATCAGGGAAGGCACGCCGCCGCCCTTCAGGTACTCGGAACGCACGGTGTGGCCAGGGCCCTTGGGGGCGACCATGATCACGTCCAGGTCAGCGCGAGGCACGACTTGGTTGTAATGCACGTTGAAGCCGTGAGCGAAAGCCAGCACAGCGCCTTGCTTGATGTTGGGGGCGACGTTGTTGTTGTACACCTCAGGGATGTTCTCGTCGGGCAACAGAATCATGACAACGTCAGCGTTCTTCACGGCTTCGTTGACTTCGGCCACCTTGATGCCAGCGGCTTCCACCTTGGCCCAAGAGGCACCGCCCTTGCGCAGACCCACGGTCACGTTCACACCAGAGTCACGCAGGTTTTGTGCGTGGGCGTGGCCTTGCGAGCCGTAGCCGATGATGGAAACGTTCTTGCCCTTGATCAGGCTCAGATCTGCGTCCTTGTCGTAATAGACCTTCATGTATAGCTCCGTCGGAAAAACTGTTGGTGTGACTTGATCCAGTCAAACAGGAAGCAAGTCGAGAAAAGCGGGATAAAGAAAAAGAGACTGCGGAGAGTCAGACGCGCAGAATGCGCTCGCCGCGCCCGATCCCGCTGGTCCCGGTGCGCACGGTTTCGAGAATGGCGGCGCGGTCAATGGCTTCGATGAAAGCATCGAGCTTGGCTGCATCGCCAGTCAATTCAATGGTGTAAGTCTTGTCGGTCACATCGATGATGCGGCCACGGAAAATATCGGCCATGCGCTTCATCTCTTCGCGCTCCTTGCCCACGGCGCGCACCTTGATGAGCATCAGCTCACGCTCGGTGTAAGGGCCTTCGGACAAGTCCACCACCTTGACGACTTCGATCAGGCGGTTGAGGTGCTTGGTGATCTGTTCGATCACTTCGTCAGAGCCTGTGGTGACAATGGTCATGCGCGACAGCGAAGGATCTTCGGTCGTCGCCACGGTCAGGCTCTCGATGTTGTAACCACGTGCGGAGAACAGGCCCACCACGCGCGACAGGGCGCCGGCTTCGTTCTCAATCAACAGTGCAATGATGTGTTTCATGGTGATCGTCCTGGCGGGCTCTTCCTTGCTCTGGGCGGTAACCCAGGCAGCTTGACCCGCGGTTCGATGAATCAGTTGGAATCGATTCCCGCGCGCGTTTCAGTCACGGCTCACACGGATCCCGGCAAGGATCGGGTTGCCGCGCCGTCCGGCGCGCCGGGTACTCAATCAGTGATCAGAGCTCCTCGGAACCCAGCAGCATCTCAGAAATGCCCTTGCCTGCCTGAACCATCGGCCAGACGTTTTCAGTCGGGTCGGTGCGAATGTCCAGGAACACAGTGCGGTCCTTGAGCTTGATGGCTTCGCGCAGTGCGCCTTCCACGTCCTCCGGACGCTCGATCAGCAAACCGATGTGACCATAGGCCTCGGCCAGCTTCACGAAGTCTGGCAGTGCATCCATGTAGCTGTGCGAGTAGCGACCACCGTAGTCCAGCTGCTGCCACTGACGCACCATGCCCAGGTAGCGGTTGTTCAAGGCGATCACCTTGACTGGGGTGTTGTACTGTTTGCAGGTCGACAGTTCCTGAATACACATCTGGATCGAGCCTTCGCCAGTGATACAGAACACGTCTGCATCGGGCTTGGCCAGCTTGATGCCCATGGCGTAAGGCAAGCCCACGCCCATGGTGCCCAGACCGCCGGAGTTGATCCACTGGCGCGGCTCGTTGTAC
>CAYVOP010000263.1:0-1674 GCA_964453105.1 uncultured Aquabacterium sp.
CGCACACCATTGACCACGCTGGCCACCGAGATCAGCGGATCGGTCTTGGCGTCCACATCCATCAGGGTCAAGCCGCGGCCCCCGTTGGGTTGCAGCTTCAGCTCGTCCAGCCCGAACACCAGCAAGCGCCCGCCCTTGGCCAGACAGGCTACCTGGTTGTGGTCGGCTTGCACCAACACGGGCGGCAAAATCACGTCACCCTCGTCCAGCGACAAGAAGGACTTGCCCGCCTTCTGGCGTGTGATCAGATCGCCCAACTTGGCCAGCAAACCAAAGCCACCGGAGTTGGCAAACAACACGGTTTGATCGACGTTGCCAGCCAGGTAGTGCTGCGGCTGCGTACCCGATTCGAGATCGATCATGGTGGTGATGGGCGCCCCATCGCCACGCGCGCCCGGTAAGGCACTGACAGGCACGCTGTAGACGCGGCCGTTGTTGCCCACCACGATCATGGGGTCGACCGTACGGCACTCGAAGGTGCCATACAGGCCATCACCCGCCTTGAAGGCAAAGCCTGCCGGATCATGGCCATGACCGGTACGGGCACGCACCCAGCCCTTCAGGCTGATGACCACGGTAACGGGCTCATCGATCACCTTCACTTCGGCCACGGCGCGTTTTTCGGCCTGGATCAGGGTGCGTCGCTCGTCGCCATATTGCTTGGCGTCGGCTTCGATTTCCTTGATCACCGTGCGCTTGAGCGTGGCGGGGTTGCCCAGGATGTCTTCCAACTTGGCTTGCTCTTCGCGCAGCTCGGCCAATTCCTGCTCGATCTTGATGGCTTCCAGTCGCGCCAATTGACGCAAGCGGATTTCCAGGATGTCTTCCGCCTGACGCTCGCTGAGCTTGAATCGCTCGATCAGCGCGGCCTTGGGCTCGTCGCTGTTGCGGATGATGGCGATGACCTCGTCGATGTTCAGCAAGACAAGCTGACGACCTTCGAGGATGTGGATGCGGTCGAGCACCTTGTTGAGGCGGTGCTGGGTGCGGCGGGTCACGGTCTCCATGCGGAAACCGATCCACTCGGTCAGGATCTGACGCAAGCTCTTTTGCGTGGGCTTGCCGTCGGCCCCCACCATGGTGAGGTTGACCGAGGCCGAGCATTCCAGGCTGGTGTGCGCCAGCAGTGTGGTGATCAACTCTTGCTGTTCGACCGTGCGGCTCTTGGGCTCGAACACCAGGCGCACAGGCGCATCTTTGCTCGACTCGTCACGTACGGTGTCCAGCACAGACAGCACCGTGGTCTTGAGCTGGGTTTGTTCGGCCGTGAGGGCCTTCTTGCCAGCCTTGACCTTGGGGTTGGTCAGCTCTTCGATTTCTTCCAGCACCTTGGCCGCGCTGGTGCCGGGAGGCAGCTCGGTCACGACCAATTGCCACTGGCCACGCGCCAGGTCTTCGATCTTCCAGCGAGCGCGGACTTTCAGGCTGCCGCGGCCTGTGCGGTAGGCGTCTTGAATGTCTTGCGGGCTGGAGATGATCTGGCCACCGCCGGGAAAGTCCGGGCCTTGCAGCATCTCGAACAGCTCAGCGTCTAGCAAGGCGTTGTTCTTGATCAGGGCCACGGTGGCCGTGGCCACCTCACGCAGGTTGTGGCTCGGAATTTCGGTGGCCAAACCCACCGCAATGCCGCTGGCGCCATTGAGCAGCACGAAGGGCAAACGCGCTGGCAGCTGC
>CAYVOP010000264.1:0-1640 GCA_964453105.1 uncultured Aquabacterium sp.
GGTGGCGCCTGGGTAGTTGGGCGGCACGCGGTAGATCACGTTGGCTTCGAACCATTCGAACGACTTGTTCATGGCCAAGTTGTTCACTGCCGTGGGTGACTTGCGGGCGTCAATGGGGCCGCCCATCATGGTCATGGTCAAGGGGGTCTTTTCGCCGCGACTGGCCATCAACGACACCGCAGCCAGCACGGGCACGGTGGGTTGGCACACCGAGATCACATGCACATTCGGGCCCACGGCGCGAATGAAGTCCTGCACGTAGTTCACGTAATCGTCGAGGTGGAAGGTGCCGTCTTCGACGGGCACCATGCGGGCATCGATCCACTCGGTGATGTAGACCTTGTGGTCATGCAACAGGGTGCGCACGGTGTCACGCAGCAGCGTGGCGTGGTGACCAGACAGGGGAGCTACCACCAACACGGACGGCTGGTCGCGCATTTCGGCCAGCACATCGGCGTCGTCGGTGAAGCGTTTGAAGCGAATCAGTCGGCAGAAGGGCTTGGCTTCGACCACCTGCTCCTGAATGACGACTTTGGCGTCATTCACCGTGACTTCGCGAATGTCGAAGGCGGGCTTTTCGTATTCTTTGGTCAGACGGTGAACCAAGTCGAAACCGGCTGCGACACGGTGCGCCTGTGGCAGTTGCGCCATGGGCGACAGGGGGTGGCTATACAGCTTGGATGCTGCACTGGCGAACTCGGAGAAGGGGCTCAGCCAGGCGCGGTTGGTTTCGTAGATCTGATAAAGCATGGTGTGACCTTTTGGGTTCGTGGGTCTGGCGCATCAACCACAAGTCGCGGTTTTCGACTTGTTGCAGTGCAGCATAAAGTACTTTCACCATCTTTGCATCGGTTTCCGAGGGTCTAGAGCAACAACAAAGACTCAAACCACGCGCAATTTTCATGTTGACGAGGCCAAGTCCGTCTGGGCGGCGGAAATGCACCTGCTTGGGGCATGGACATGAAAAAAGCCAAAGACCCGGAGGTCTTTGGCTTCGTGCGGATTGCCTGCGCGGCAGGGTGACGCGAAGTGCGTGCTTACATCACAGCCTTGATGGCAGCGGCCACAGCCTTGATGTTGCCGGTGTTCAGTGCGGCCACGCAGATGCGGCCGGAATCGACACCGTAGATGCCAAACTCCGAGCGCAGACGCTGCATTTGGGTGGCGTTCAGGCCGGAATAGCTGAACATGCCCTTTTGGCGGGTGATGTAACCCAGATCGCCTTGCACGCCAGCAGCGGTCAGTTCGTTGACCAGGGCGGTGCGCATCAGCTTGATGCGGTCACGCATTTCGGCCAACTCGTCTTCCCACATCTTGCGCAGCTCGGGGCTGGTCAATACGGTGGCGACCACTTGGGCGCCGTGTGTAGGGGGGTTGGAATAGTTGGTGCGGATCACGCGCTTGAGCTGGCTCAGCACGCGGGTGGATTCTTCAGCGGTTTCGCTGACGATGCTGACCGCACCCACGCGCTCGCCGTACAGCGAGAAGCTCTTGGAGAAGCTGGTGGACACGAAGAAGCTCAGGCCTGCATCCAGGAATTTGATGATGGTCTTGCCGTCTTCAGCAATGCCATTGCCGAAACCTTGGTAAGCCATGTCCAGGAACGGCACCAAGCCTTGGGCCTTGATGGTGGCGATGAC
>CAYVOP010000265.1:0-1609 GCA_964453105.1 uncultured Aquabacterium sp.
CCGCTACACGGTGGCCCGCATGATGGAGCGCGACGACTTCACCAAGCGCTTCAAGGCCGGCACGCCGATCAGCGTGCATGAGTTCCTGTACCCCTTGATGCAGGGCTATGACTCGGTGGCTCTGAAGTCGGATCTGGAGCTGGGCGGAACTGATCAGAAATTCAATTTGCTGATGGGGCGCCACCTGCAGGCCGAGTATGGTCAGGAGCCGCAGTGCATTTTGACCATGCCCCTGCTGGAAGGCCTGGACGGCGTGGACAAGATGTCCAAGTCGAAGAACAACTACATCGGCATCAGTGAGCCTGGCAACACCATGTTTGGCAAGCTCATGAGCATCAGCGATGATCTGATGTGGAAGTATTTCACCTTGTTGAGTTTCCGCCCGCTGGACGAAATCGCCGTGCTGAAAGCCGAGTGTGCCGCGGGACGCAACCCGCGTGATGCCAAGGTCATGCTGGCGCAGGAAATGGTGACGCGCTTTCACAGCGCGGCGGCAGCCGAAGCGGCCCTGGCCGACTTCACCAACCGTGCAAGGGGGGGCGTGCCCGATGACATTCCCGAAGTCGATCTGTCGCTGGCAGACGGCGCCCCTGTCGGAATCGGTGCCCTGCTGAAGCAGGCGGGTCTGGTCGCCTCGACCAGCGAGGCCAACCGACTCATCGATCAGGGCGGTATTCGTGTCAATTCCGATGCTGTCAGTGACAAGGGCTTGAAGCTCGCTGCAGGTGAATATGTTGTGCAGGTGGGCAAGCGCAAGTTTGCGAAGGTGCGCCTGAAATAAGCCTTTTCGGGTTAATCCTGTTCTGGTTACCTCTCGCTTTTTGCGAGCTGGGAATTTTTAACGCAAATCAAGTAGGCCGAAAGGGGTGAGTTGGCGAGTGGTGTGAATTGTTTGCATTGATCGTGTCTCGTTATTCTTTAACTGTGCAGGCGAAGTTCGTCTGAGGCGAGTTGAAGGAACAGGCGGATGCCTTCGGCTCGGCACAAAAAGAAGTCAAGCCAAAGGGCCGCGAACAAGTGGAGAGATAGAGACATGAAATATGCAATCAAGAGCATCGTTGCCGCCGCGGCATTCGTCGCGGCTGGCGCCGCCAGCGCTGCCGCTGTCACCGTTCCAGTTGGCGGTACGTTGAACGGCATGACCCTGGTCGAAGGGGCTGGCACCTTGTCTTTCAGTGCTGACCTGATGTCCGCCCTGGATACTGGCAAGGTCACTGTTTCGTCCTGGAATGGCGGTGTGGCCACTGCGACCAAGGACGTTGACGGCTTCTACACCGAGGTGTCGGCTACCGCCAAGGTCGCCAGCGCCGTCATCGACAGCGCCACCAACAAGTACATCTCGGTGGCGGTGACCGGTGGTGCCACCCAAAATTCGCCTGTACTCAAGGGCGTGTCCAGCGGTGGTTTCCTGACCGTCGGCGATCTGAACGTCGACTTGGTCAACAAGAAGGTCTATGCCACCGTCATCGGCGGCAATGGCGTCGGCACGCTGTCCAACTATTACCTGTGGGACATCGTGAACCCCGTGGTGCAAGACACATTTGTGGTCGGTACCAACCAAACCTTGAGCACCATCTCGGGTCTGCAAATCACTTCAGGTGGCTTCAAC
>CAYVOP010000266.1:0-1575 GCA_964453105.1 uncultured Aquabacterium sp.
TCTTCGACCGCGGCCGCCGTGATCGTGATCGTTCCAATGCGGGTGCGGGTGATGAACAGCCACAAAGCCACCAACATGCCCACGGCCACCATCATCATGAAGGCTCGCGTCATGGGGAAGCGGGTGCACTGCACCATCACCTCGCCCACGCTTTGGCACAGCTCGGGGCTGGCCAAACCCATGACCACGCTCAAGCCTTGGCCGGTGCGTTGGATCAGCGTAAACGCCGGGCCTTGCAGCCAGGCGGGCGGCTCAAAGTTCAAGGGAATGCGGCCCCAGATGAGTTGCACCACTTCCAGCGCCACATAGGACAGGCCGAAGGTCACCAGCAGCTCGGGCACATGGCCGTACTTGTGCACCTTGCGCAGCACACCGCGCTCGAACAAGGCCCCCAAGGCGCCCACGATCAGCGGGGCCAAGAACAAGGCGGCCGTGAAGTTGAGCCAGCCTGTCACCGTATAAGCGATGAAGGCGCCCAGCATGTAGAAGCTGGCATGGGCAAAGTTCAGCACGCCCATCATGCTGAAGATCAGTGTCAGCCCGGAGCTGAGCATGAACAGCAGCAAGCCGGAGCTGAGGCCGTTGAGCAGGTTGATCAGGATCTGGTCCATGAACACTCTAAAAAAAGGGCCCGTCACCGACAGGCCCTGGTCGCCATAGCGGACTGGTTTGAAGGCCGGGCTCAGCCCGGGCGCTTCATCTGGCAAGACGTGGGTGTGCTGGAGACATAAGGCTCAAAGGTTTTGACTGGCGCAAAGGTGTAGCCGGTGTTCTCCACGTTGTACTTGTTCTTGGCGTCCACCTTCTGCCAGGTCGAGATGTAGAGCGTTTGCTGCAACTGGTGATCCGTCTTGCGCATCTCCACTTCGCCGTTGAAGCTCTTGGTTTTCAGGCCTTCCAGGGCCGCTGCCACCTTGACGGGGTCGGTGGACTTGGCCTTGGCCATCGCGTCACCCAGCAGCGCATAGATGTGATAGGTGGAGCCGGTGTACCAATCAGCGTCCGGGTATTTGGCCTTGAAGCCCGCGATGACCTCGCCAGCTACGCCGTCCATATTGGAGTGCATATAAGACACTTGGAAGACCTTGCCCGCCGCATTCGGCCCCAGGGCCGTGGGCGTGCCGGTGACACCGGCGTAGTAGGTATAGAAATTGACGTTCAAGCCCGCGTCATTGGCCGCCTTGACCAGCAAGGACAAATCAGAACCCCAGTTGCCGGTGATCACCGTGTCGGCGCCAGAGGCCTTGATCTTGGCCACATAGGGCGCGAAGTCGCGCACGGAGGCCAAGGGGTGCAGGTCTTCGCCCACAACCTGCACATCAGGGCGTTTGCGCGGCAGGATGTCCTTGGCGTACTTGGCCACCTGGTGGCCATGGGCATAGTTCTGGTTCAGCAGATAGACCTTCTTGACCTCGGGGCGGTCTTTCATGAAGGTGGTCAGGGCTTCCATTTTCATGGAGGTGTCAGCGTCCAGGCGGAAGTGCCAGTAGTTGCACTTGCTGTTGGTCAAGTCGGGGTCCACCGCCGAGTGGTTGATGTACAGCACCTCTTTGCCCGGGTTGCGCTCATTGTGCT
>CAYVOP010000267.1:0-1574 GCA_964453105.1 uncultured Aquabacterium sp.
CCTTCTTCAACGTTACGGGCTGCACCAAAGAAGCGCTTGGGGCGCTGCAGGGCGTTAGAGTCGACGCCACCGGTCAGCACCTTGCCGGAGCTGGGCAGCACGTTGTTGTAAGCGCGAGCCAGGCGGGTGATGGAGTCGAGCAAGATGACGACGTCCTTTTTGAGCTCAACCAGACGCTTGGCGCGCTCGATCACCATTTCAGCAACCTGCACGTGGCGTTGGGCGGGTTCATCGAAGGTCGAGCTAATGACTTCGCCGCGCACGGTGCGCTGCATTTCGGTCACTTCCTCGGGGCGCTCGTCCACCAGCAGCACGATCAGGTGCACGTCAGGGTGGTTGGCAACCAAGGCGTGAGCCAGGTTCTTCATCATCACGGTCTTACCGCTCTTGGGCGGCGCGACCAACAGCGCACGCTGACCTTTGCCGATGGGGGCAATCAGATCGACGATGCGGCTGGTGACGTTGTCGTCATGCTTGCCATTGGCGCCTTCGCGTTCGAGCTTGAATTGCTCGTCGGGGAACAGAGGCGTCAAGTTTTCGAACATCAACTTGTTTTTGTTGACTTCGGGCGAGATGCCGTTCACGCGATCGACCTTGACCAGGGCAAAGTAGCGCTCGCCGTCTTTGGGCACGCGCACTTCGCCTTCGATCATGTCGCCGGTGTGCAGGTTGAAACGGCGCACCTGGCTGGGCGACAGGTAGATGTCGTCCGTGCTGGCCAGGAAGCTGGTGTCGAGCGAGCGCAAGAAGCCGAAGCCGTCAGGCAACACTTCGAGCACGCCGTCACCGAAGACCTGTTCGCCAGCCTTGGCGCGTTTTTTCATGATCGCGAACATCAACTCTTGCTTGCGCATGCGAGCGACGTTTTCGATCTCCAAAGCTTCCGCCATCTCGACCAATTTGGAGATGTGCAGTGCCTTCAGTTCTGAAAGGTGCATGGATTGGGACCCTGGATGAAAGCTGCATCAAGGCAACACGCGGGTGCTGCTGGCTGCAGAAAGCGTACCGTGGGTAAAAGGTGGGAAGGGGGGACTTTGGTGTCTTGCTGACAGCCCCCGCCAAACAATGTTGCACTGTTTGGCTGACCTGGTACCGACCAAAAAAACCTTGGTCGGTACGCAGATTATAGGAAAGATTTCAGTGCGAAATCACAGATTGCCGTCAATGAAGGCAGTCAGTTGGGCCTTGGACAGGGCGCCGACCTTGGTGGCAGCCAGTTGGCCACCCTTGAAAATCATCAGGGTGGGAATGCCACGAATGCCAAACTTGGCAGGCACGTCGCGGTTCTGGTCCACGTTCATTTTGGCGACGTTCAGGCGGCCGTTGTAGTCCTTGGCCACTTCGTCGAGGATGGGGGCGATCATTTTGCAAGGACCGCACCATTCGGCCCAATAGTCCACCAGCACGGGCTGGGCAGATTGCAAAACATCGGCTTCGAACGATGCGTCGGTAATGTGTTTGATCAGGTCGCTGCTCATGGATCTATCCTAATAAGGCCGGCCCTTGTGGGCGCCTGAGGCGCTTTGGGCCAGGACGATGAGATGATTCTGACACAGAAGATGATGCGTTCGTCG
>CAYVOP010000268.1:0-1570 GCA_964453105.1 uncultured Aquabacterium sp.
CCCCTGCCTTGAGCAGCCAGACAGCGGCAATCACAATGCTTGCACCGAGCCAGGCATTGATTTTCGCCCCTTCGTTGAGTCGCCCCCAGGGCGCCTGGCGCAGCAGCCACAACAGTCCCAGCCCGGCCAGCACATCAAGCAGACCATACAGATCGCTGGCTAGCAGCTCACCGTGGAGGTTCATGGCGGCAACGTGCCTACCACAGGCGCTCGACCACTTGCTGCAAGTGCGTCAAGCGGCCATGAAAGAAATGGCTGCAGCCGGGAAACACCACCACAGGCAATGCCTGTGGCCGCGCCCAGTCCAGCACGTCTGCCAACGGGATCACCTCATCTTCTTCCCCATGCACCACCAGCGTGTGCGCCGGCACAGCGGGTAAAGGAAAACGCCCGACAGCCGGGCCACAAAGGATGATTTTTTCCGCCTCGACTTGCTGGCAAACCTGCGCCATCACGAACGTGCCGAAGGAGAAGCCGCCCAGCAGTAGCGGCAAATCACCATGCCGCGCACGGGCAAAAGCCAGCACCGCCAGCACGTCATCCACCTCGCCAATGCCGCGATCATGCACGCCAGCGCTGTGGCCAACGCCACGCAGATTGGGGCAATACGCCACATAGCCCTGACGGCTGGCAATTTTCGCCAGCATCTGCACCACCTTATTGGTGTTGGTGCCGCCCTGGGTTGGATTGGGGTGCGCAATCACCGCGATACCACGGGTTTCGCCCACGGCCGGCAGCACAATCGTCTCCAGCCCGCCTTGCGGGCCGGCGATGATTTCCTGAGCGTGATGATTAATCAAGCTTCAAGCGCTCCACGATCCGACCATTAACGATATGTTCATCAATGATTTCATCAATATCAGCCTTGTCGATGTAGGTGTACCAGACACCTTCCGGATACACCACCAAAACCGGGCCGTCGTCGCAACGATCAAGACAGCCAGCCTTGTTGATGCGGCACTGGCCCTTGCCTTTCAGCCCCAATTGGCCGATCCGATCCTTGGCATACGTCTGCATCTCGGTGGCGCCACGGTTGTTGCAGCAAGTTTCACCCTCGCCGCGCTGATTGGTGCAAAAAAAAACGTGATGTTTGAAATACGGTTGAGACATTCGAGGGCTCCTGTTGATGGCCAATTATAAGCCGAATCAGCAGCGGGATTGCGTGTCGAATGGACTCGCGCAGCCATGCCAGCCCGAACCGGCAGCTTTTGTATTCGCCTGGTGGAAATAACCGCCGATAACGTTCAGCCAGCAAGCCACATTCACGGCATCGCTGCATACCGCATCCATATTGACGTACAGGCCGACCTACAAGCCAATATGGATGCGGTTTGCAGCGCATGTACTGGCCAGATGTGCGGAGGGATACGGCAGCCACACAGGCAAATATTGCAGATGTCAGCGCCTCTGGAGCCAAGGACTTCTGGCGGTACGGCTTTCCGACAATGACAACATGAGTGGCATTGATTCACATCATGCAAACGTCTCAAGTGATCTGAGCGGCGGAGCATGTTAGAATTACAGCCTTTTTTGACGAACCGGCCCGAAAGAGTCTTCTCCATGTTCTCTG
>CAYVOP010000269.1:0-1532 GCA_964453105.1 uncultured Aquabacterium sp.
ATATTCACCGCAATTCGCGCGGATAAAACTTGCACCTGCGGCGAATTGGGTGTTTAATCTCCGCATGAATAGCGGAGAAAAACTCTACATCTGGCAGTCTGCTGACTGGCCGAAATGGCGATACGACCTGTCGGCGCTAACCGGACCACTGACCGAGGTCAGTCGTGCTCAAGGCCTGCTACTGGGCCGTCTGGCCGATGTGGGCATGGCGTTGCGCGATCAGGCCAGTCTGGCGGCGTTGACCGAGGACGTGGTCAAGACCAGCGAGATCGAAGGCGAAGTCCTCAACGTGCAATCGGTGCGATCTTCCATCGCCCGCCGCATGGGCGTGGACATCGGCGCAGTGGCGCCTGTGGACCGGCATGTGGAGGGGCTCGTGGAGATGGTGCTGGATGCGACCACCCGTGCAACTGATCCTCTGACGGCCGAGCGCCTGTTTGGCTGGCACGCCGCCTTGTTCCCGACCAGCTACTCCGGCATGACCCGGATTGAGGTGGGCCAATGGCGAACCGATGCTGAGGGTCCCATGCAAGTGGTGTCAGGGCATGTGGGCCGGCGCAAGGTGCACTTTCAGGCCCCGCCTGCGCAGGCGCTGGCCGCCGAGATCGACCGCTTTCTGGCCTGGGCCAATGCCGAGACGGGGGAGCCTGCGCTGATCAAAGCGGGGTTGGCGCATCTCTGGTTTGTGACGCTGCACCCCTTCGATGATGGAAACGGCCGCATCGCCCGCGCCGTGGGTGATCTGTTTTTGGCTCGCGCCGACGGCAGCCCGCAGCGCTTTTACAGTTTGTCGGCCCAGATCCAGCGGGAACGCAAGGACTACTACGAGGTGCTCGAGCGGACCCAGAAAGGCTCGCTCGACGTGACAGGCTGGCTGTCCTGGTTCCTGGGCACCCTGGGCCGCGCGGTAGCCAGTTCTCAGACCACCCTGGACGCGGTGTTGGTCAAGGCGCGTTTCTGGCAACGCTGGGCGGGTCAGCTGCTGAATGAACGCCAGGTGAAATTGCTCAACCGTCTGCTCGACGGTTTCGACGGCAAGTTGACCAGCAGTAAATGGGCGACGATCGCCAAATGCTCGCCCGACACTGCACTGCGCGACATCACGCAGCTGCTAGACCTTGGGGTACTCCAGAAAACACCGGGTGGGGGCCGCAGTACGGGTTACGAGCTGGCAGGGTAAATTGGCCAAATCGTTGAATCCACGTCCTCAAGGCCAATGCGTTTCTATCTGGTTCGGAAAGCGGACGCGGGTTCAGTTCCGTGTTCCACCACCAAATACCCATCCGATGGCGTCCCAAGCCATCCAAAAGACCTAAGTGAATCAATCACTTAGGTCTTTTTTCTTTCCAACTCTGTTCAACGAAATCCGACCGAATCCAGCCATTCGTGCAGTAACCTTTACAGTAACCGGCTGGAAAACAACTACAACCCCAGGAAGTTACTGCGATGCCCCGCAATCTCCTCTCAGACAAGGCCATGTTGAATCACGAGCAAAACTGAGCCACTAAAGGGCGTCCGTCACGTCCAATTTT
>CAYVOP010000270.1:0-1506 GCA_964453105.1 uncultured Aquabacterium sp.
AATTACTTCAGCTTGACTTCCTTGTAGGCCACGTGCTTACGAGCCTTGGGGTCGAACTTCATGAATTCCAGCTTTTCAGGCGTGGTCTTCTTGTTCTTGGTGGTGGTGTAGAAGTGGCCGGTACCCGCAGTGGATTCCAGCTTGATCTTTTCGCGTCCGCCTTTAGCAGCCATGATTCAAGTCTCCTGATTACAGTTCGCCGCGGGCGCGCAGGTCAGCCAGGACCTGATCGATACCCACTTTGTCGATCAAACGCAGAGCGGCGGTGGAAATGCGCAGGCGCACCCAGCGGTTTTCGCTCTCGACCCAGAAACGACGGTACTGCAGGTTGGGCAGGAAACGACGCTTGGTTTTGTTGTTGGCGTGGGAAATGTTATTTCCCGACATCGGGCGCTTGCCCGTGACTTGACAGACGCGTGCCATGACGCTTCTCCGTTCACTGTAATTGCGCTGTACGGCGCAGGTGTTGCGGTGACTGGTGCTCAGAGCAGGGGAGGGGTTGATTGCTCAACTCGTCACCTGGTAAACACCCTTCCAGCGCTTTGGTGCGCAAACGCACACCTCACGCCGGGACGAATTTTGGTAAAACCGAGATTATAGCCAGATTCTTGGCCAAAGCCAACTGGCAGTTCAATTCGGTCTCACAAATACCGGTTCAGGCCCCACCTTGCTCCAGGAATCGCTGGGCATCGAGGGCGGCCATGCAGCCTGTGCCGGCGCTGGTGATGGCCTGGCGGTACACGTGATCCTGCACGTCGCCAGCAGCAAAGACTCCCGGCACGCTTGTCATGGTGGCAAAACCGTTGTTGCCGCCGCGGGTGATGATGTAGCCGTCTTTCATCTCCAGTTGGCCCTTGAAGATGTCGGTGTTGGGCTGGTGGCCGATGGCAATGAAACAGCCCTTCAGTTCGATGTCCTTGGTGGCACCGTTGTTGACGTCCTTCAGGCGCACGCCGGTCACACCGGTCTGGTCACCCAGAACTTCGTCGAGCACGCTGAACAGGTGCAGTTCGATCTTGCCAGCCGCCACCTTTTCCTGAACCTTGTCGATCATGATGGCTTCCGCGCGGAACTTGTCGCGGCGGTGGATCAGGTGTACCTTGGAGGCGATGTTGGACAGGTACAAGGCCTCTTCCACGGCCGTGTTGCCCCCGCCCACCACGCAGACCACCTGGTCGCGGTAGAAGAACCCGTCGCAGGTGGCGCAGCCGCTGACGCCGCGGCCCATGAAGGCCTCCTCAGAGGGCAGGCCCAAGTACTTGGCCGAGGCGCCGGTGGCGATGATCAGCGCGTCGGTGGTGTAGGTGCCAGAGTCACCCTTGAGGGTGAAGGGGCGCTTGGACAAGTCCACTTCATTGATGTGGTCAAACACCATCTGGGTGTTGAAGCGTTCCGCGTGCTGCAAGAAGCGTTGCATCAATTCAGGGCCTTGAACGCCGTGCACGTCAGCTGGCCAGTTGTCCACCTCGGTGGTCGTCATCAGCTGGCCGCCTTGGGCCATGCCGG
>CAYVOP010000271.1:0-1504 GCA_964453105.1 uncultured Aquabacterium sp.
AGACGGCCTATCCCGTGCAGTGGCCGCCGGAGGTGCTGGACAAAATTGGGCCGCCTGTACGGCCAAAATGATATCCGGGGATCAGTACTATGGTCTTGAAGAAGCAGTCGCAAGATACGGTGTTGATTGGGGTGCTGAATCAAGTGGCGCTGTTCGGGCATCACAAACCAGCATCGAACTACGCTACGTCACTTGGTCTAATTCGATGCATTTACGCGGAGGCAATTGAATACACAACAACGCCAAGCAGAAACCGAGGTCTGATGTTTTTGATTTGGGGGATCGGTTGTTTTTTGATGGGGCTTATTCCGTGTGGTTTTATGTGGCTTGTGCTGCAAGATGAACTGAATATGCGCGGCGGCGTGAATTGGTTTGTTATCTTCACGATGGGTCCGATGTTCTTTCTTTGTTTGGCTTTTTCATTTGGAGCGTTGTTGATTTTTGGGGCAGGTGAGTTTTTTCGTCCGCTTGACTTACCAATAATCTTTGACCGGCGACGGCGTGCTGTCTATAGAATGGTGTATGAAGGCACCCTTTTGGGGGGGCCTGGGAAGGCTCGGCTTTCTGTGTTGGAGTACGACTGGAATGATATTTCCGCCTCTCATGCGGTTCGAGTCATTAGCCCCGGAAACGGTGTGGCTTCCCAGAAATATCATTCGATGTGGCTTCTGGTTTGCAACAAGAGGCGAAATGAGGTTTCTGGAGAAATATGCGATGAAAATCGAACCTCGTACCGCGAAGAATTTGGCTTCGGTGGATTTTTGTCGCTGAATGAGCACAATATCCCCAGCATTTGGGAACACCTGCGTCGCTACATGAACGAGAACGGCCCAGCACTGCCCCCGGGCGAACAACTGGCCGACACCACCGTGCCCGTCACCTGGTGGGACAGCCTGGGCGCCGTCAGCGTCTTCGGCTCCGGCTACGTCAAGCGCTGGCGCAGCAACCCGATCTTGATGACCTTCATGCACGTGATCGGTCCGATCACGATGCCACTGGCCGTCCTGATGGCCACCACCAACTGGGCCAGCTACAAAACCGCGTACCCGGTGCAGTGGCCGCAGGAGGTGCTGGACAAAATTGGGCCGCCTGTTCGGCAGGGGTGACGTGGCGCGAATGGTCACTTCAACGTTGCCAAAGCGGGCTTCGCCGTCGATCTGCTGGCGCTCAGCACCCGAGCCGACATCGCACCGGTCGACCTCATCGGCCAACCCGTGTTGCTGGAGCTGCTCACCGCCCACAGCCGTGACGACCTGCGCCCCTTCCATGGCCACGTCACCGCCATGCAATTGCTGGGCAGCGACGGCGGTTACGCCCGCTACCGCCTCACCATTGAGCCCTGGACCACATTCCTGACCCACCGGCACGATGCCTATGTGTTCCAGGACATGAGCGTCATCGACATCACCGAATCGGTGTTTGCCGACTACGCCGCCCAAGGCGCCTTGGTGCCCCAATGGCGTTGGGAGCTGGCCGACAAAACGGTTTACGCCAAACGCTCGCA